>NZ_JBKIBX010000073.1:0-19164 GCF_046557895.1 Methylobacterium oryzisoli
CCCTGGCGCATCATGTCCATCGGCCTGCGCGCCTGGGCCCGTGGGTTCTGATCAGTGAGGGTTGGTATGAGAGACGCGATCCAGCTTCGGAGCACCTCGACAAAGAGAACTTCCGTCAATCGCGATAGTGCGACGTGCTGGCCAGGACGCTCAAGCGCGGACTCGGTGACCATGCGGCTCAGGATTGCTTCAAGCCAGCCACCGTCTTCCGTCGGCTTCAGCAGGAGCACGGGCGGAAGAAGCTCCAGCACGCTGCCAAACAGCGGCCGTGACACCGTGAAATTTCCGCAGATCATGGTCGAGAACGGCTTCGCACGGCCACCGTGACGGACGACGCCAAGACGCCGCGACGATCGGTCGATTGCCACAATCCGTAAAGGCTTGGCCGAGCGATCCGAAAAGAACACATGCGGCTGTCCGCGCGTGATGACGACGAAATCGCCCTGGGTCATTTGGATTTCCTGACCCTGTTCGAGCGCGAGGGTCGCTGAGCCCTGGCTGACATAGTGAAACAGAGCGTAGGAGCGCGCCGGCAACTCAAGGTGCCAGGGATGGCCGAGCTCGAAATGAAAAAGCAGCGTCCCGCCGAGGCGAACGCGATCGAGCACATCGGCGAGGATATCCATGCCACCGAATTTAGGCCGGTGGACGATTGGACACAACATCTGGACGGTTGATGCCTATCGTCCGGAAAAATCGCGGAATAGGTCATTGCGCGGCGGACCGGCGTTTCGTTCGAAAGTCATCCTGCCAATTGCAGATGGAAGAAGCGCATTCTTTCCAGAAGCGCCTGTCTATTCGCCAGAAATGTGTTCGTCCGACATGCTAACAGGAACATCCAATGCGAAGCATCATCCTCTCGGTCGTTACAGTATTTCTTGCTGGAACGACATTTGCTAGTTCAGTTCATTCTGCCGAACTGCCCCAGGGTGCAGCAAAAAATATTGTGCTAGTGCACGGCGCCTTCGTGGACCAGACAAGTTGGCGGCCCGTTGCCGATATTCTCACGAAGAAGGGCTACAACGTCACGCTCGTTGAGAATCCCCTCACCTCCCTTGCCGCCGACGTCGATGCCACCAAACAGGCGCTCGCGAAGCAGAACGGTAGAACGGTTCTCGTCGGTCATTCCTGGGGAGGCGTGGTCATCACGCAAGCGGGTAACGATCCCAAGGTGTCGGCGCTCGTCTACGTCTCCGCATTCGCGCCTGACGTCGGACAATCCGTGGCGACACTCGTCAAGAGCGGCCCGGCAACCGAAGGGGCGGCCGCGATTCATCCTGATGAGAACGGCAACCTTTACTTCGACCGCAAGGTGTTTCCTTCAGCAGTTGCGGCTGATCTCCCGCCGCAGATCGCCGAGTCCCTGGCCAATCATCAGCTTCCGTTGAACCACACGGCGTTTGAGGCACCGGTCGATACTGCCGCTTGGCACGACAAGCCGACGTTCTACGTGATCAGCACCAAGGACCATGTGATTGCACCTGAGGCCCAGAAATTTTTCGCCACCGCGATGAAGGCGCAGACGACGGAGGTCGCCGGCAGCCATGCATCGCTCGTCGCTCATGCCAAGGAAGTCGCCGCTGTGATTGAAAAGGCCGCTCTTGCGAAGTGACGATAACGCTCCCAGCGCTTTCGCGTCGGGAGCGCCCACGCTCGCTAAGAGCGACGCAAATCGTATTGGACCGCGATGACGCCGACCGGCAAAGCCTCCGGAGCGCCAGCGACATCCTGATCCGGACCATCTCGGGTGCACAGCCTGCACCTGTATCAATCCTGGTGCGCTCCAACGCACAGAGGGAATTTACCCACGAGAGCCGTTGCGGAGGACAGATGACGATCGCTAAATTCGAGATGGAGCGTTTCAGCCTCACGAGCTCGAAACCGTTCGACGCTGTTGTGGCCGCCCTAAAGTCGGCGGTCGGGCAGCCCAACATGGTCGCATTTTTCAGAAAGACGAGGGCAACAAAGTTCTTCCCGGATCTGGAGAATGTTGTAAAAAGCAACCTGGGCCGAGTGGACCTTATGCTCTTCGCAGAGTTCGACTTGGGCGTCATTCTGCGTCGCGAAAGTGGAGCTAAGTCACCCAAGATCATGCGGTTTATCGTCGGCAATCCACTCATCATGAAAGAGATGGTCAAGCACGTGCCCGAGGCTGGATCTTATGCGCCAATCACCGTGCTCATTGATGAACGTCCCGATGGCGTGCACGTCTCTTATGACTTGATGGAAAGCATTCTGCAGAATTATAGCAGCTCGGAAGCTGTTGCTGTAGCCCGAGGTCTCGATGACAAAATAACCACCTTATTACGCGAATGCGTCTAGAATATTTTGATAAAAGATCGGCCGGTGCAGGCAATAATTTCATGTTTATCTCGGAAAAAGACAGGAGTTTCCATGGAATTGACCAGATAATATAAATAAATTATCGTATGCATGAGATTTTTCAGGTCGTTCTTCCCGCGTAAGCGCTTCGCATTAGTGGTTTGGAGCCAAGAATGTCCTCGGCGAGTACAACCACGAGCGTTGCGACCCGGTACCTGAAGGAGGCAGTCAAAGATCGATGCCAACGCCACCCGCACATCTGCTCGCAATCCGCGCCTCGAAGAGCGTTCTCGTGCTCTTCGCTGCCCTCTTCTGCCTGCTCGTGGGCTACAACAACATCGTCGACTACGGCTCGAACTACCTGTTCGTTCAGCATGTGATGTCGATGGACACGACTTTTCCCAGCAACCACCTCAAGGAAAGGGCGATCGCGTCGCCATTTGTCCATCAAGTTGTTTATGGGCTCATCATCGCCGGTGAGCTGGCGGCGGGCGTTCTGAACCTCGTCGGAGCCCTCAACCTACTCCGTCACATTCGTTCGGAGCAGTGCACCTTCGCCGGCGCCAAGGTGCTGCCCGTCGCCGGCCTGACGATCGGGATCTCCATCTGGTTCTTCGGCTTCATGACAGTTGCAGCCGAGTGGTTCCTGATGTGGCAGTCCCAGCAATGGAACGCTGTCGAGCCCGCCTTTCGCTTCGTCATGTGCCTTGCCGTCGTCTTGATCTACCTAGTGCAGCCCGAGGCTGAGGGATGAGGAGGCAGTGGCCTTCTGGGAGGTATGTATCGAGTTTGGGCCCGCGATGCGCGGTGAGGTAGGGCGTGCTTCGGGATGAGATCCTAAAGGCACTGCATGCGGCTCGCCGCCCTGTCGCTGTGGCTGGTCTCGCTGCAGTTGTGTCCGCTTCCGCGGTTCGGTGGCTGAAGGCAGACGAACCGCTATCGGCCAGGGTCGGCCGCTCCACTCAATCTAACGGCCGGCAAGCAGACCTTCTGAAAGCCTCAGAAAAGTCGTAAGGGGCGGTTCAGCGCCTGTCGGCCCAATGTGTACGGCGGCGGCATCCAGGACGACGCGTTCGGCGGCACCTAGCAAGCCACCGAGATCTCCGGCCAGGCGCCGACAACCGGGTCACACAACACCTTCGCCTGGTCCTGACCGTGTTCCGGAGCGCTTCCGACTGTCCCAAGGTCCGGTTCGGTATCAAGAAGCGCCAAGCCCCGAGACTGAGACTCGCGCCCCCCTGTGGCGGGCGCAACCGCACGCGGCACCCATCGACCTGATCATTCGGCACCACTCGAGGGATGGAGCATTGCGCCAGCAGCGAGGCCGCGACTGCGGTGGCCTTTGGGAAATCAGCCTTCAGGCTGGTGCCATATGCACCCTTACGCGACCCTTCCGAGGACCGGACGTCCGATCGTTGGTTTCTTCGGGTGGCCCGCTTCCAAGTGACGAGCAGCCATTCCGGCCGCGAACATCGAAGGTCTGGAAGTGGCGCGTTGCAGAACGACACGACCGCGAATTCCTGACCCCTTCCGGACGCTCACTGCGGCAGTCGTGGATGTCCGCTTACCGGCATGTTCCGGTCATTCGGCGAACCGAATTCCCCATCTGACTGCCCGGATGGGACCGCCTCCCGCACCTATCGCAGGGTCGGCGATTCGCCGGGTTTCAGATGGGGGTCTCCTCCATCAGGACCGCTGAGCGAGACGTGATCGTTCAGGCGTCCGAGGTGTTCGAAAACGTGCTCGAAGGCGTTCGTGACCGCCTGCTCGAAGGAGCCATCGCCCTTCCCGCGTGCGTCCCTGAGGGCACTGAGCAAGGCGCGGTGCTTTTCGGTATCCTCGGACATGACAGACTCCCGACCGGCGTGAGCGCCGGCTCGGCAAGCCAATCTCCATGATCGAGCCGGGTTCCTGCGCATCACCGAGAGTGGATCCACCGGAAATGCCGTCGCGTCGTCAGGATCGATGCGCGACGGCGCGCCACGCACGTCCAGACAGTCCTGCTGTGCGCTCAAGGCCCTGTGCTGTCGTCGCACACACCTCCATCGGGGCAGAGGCATGTCGGCCCACGGGTTCGTCTTCGGCGGCCGGGATCCGGGCGGCCCCGCCGCGATGACGTCCTGGCCCGCCACCTGATCCGGGGATCGCTGCCGATGTCGAAACGAGTCCAGTCGGCCTTCCGCGCTGCCGCCGAGATCGGCGTCGGCCTGGTGGCCGCCTGCAACCGGCTGCGCCTGCCCGGAGCGCGGAACCCCTTCGTGGTCGGCGTCCACGAACCGATGCGCGAGGAGCTGACGCTGGAGAACCTGCCCGTCACCGGGGCCATCCCGCCCGGCCTCGACGGCCACTACCTCAAGATGGGCGCCAACCCCGTCCGTCCGGCGACGCGGGGCCACGACTGGTTCCTCGGCGACGGCATGGTGCACGGTCTCGCGATCGAGGGCGGCCGGGCGCTGTGGTACCGCAATCGCTGGATCGGCTCGCGCACAGCCGCCGCGGCGCTCGGACGGCCTGCCGCGCCCGGGCCGCGGCGGGGCGGCAACGACACCGTCAACACCAACGTCGTGGAGATCGGCGGCCGGATCTTCGCGGTCGTCGAGGCCGGCAGCTTCCCCGTCGAACTCTCGCGGACCCTGGAGGACCAGCGCTACAACCCATTCGACGGGACGCTCGCCGGGTCCTTCACCGGGCATCCGCACCGCGACCCGCTGACCGGCGAAACCCACGCGATCGCCTATGACGGCCGCATCTGGGACAGCGTCCGCCACGTCGTCCTCGCGCCGACCGGGCAGGTCGTGCGGGACAGGCCGGTCGCGGTCGAGCACGGCCCCTGCATCCACGACTGCGCGATCACGGCGCGCTTCGCGATCGTGCTCGACCTGCCCGTCACGTTCTCGTTCGGGGCGGTGCTGGCCGGCTACCGCTTCCCGTTCCGCTGGAACCCCGACCACAGGGCCCGCGTGGGCCTCCTCCCCAGGCAGGACGACGGCGCCGACATCCTCTGGTGCGAGGTCGAGCCCTGCTTCGTGTTCCACACCGCCAATGGCTACGACGACGCGGACGGGCGGGTGATCCTCGACGTCATCGCCTACGAGACGGTGTTCGCCTCGGCCGGGGGCGGGCTCGACGGTCCGGGCCGGCTCGAACGCTGGACGGTCGATCCTGCGACCCGGCGGGTCGAGCGGCGGGTGCTCGATCCCGCGGCGCAGGAGTTTCCCCGCATCGATGAGCGACGTCTCGGGCAGCCTTACCGCTACCTCTACACGGTCAGCGTCCCCGCCGACGGCAACACGCAACTCGCCGGTGCGACGCAAGCCTACAAGCACGACCTGGAGACCGGCGAGCGCCACGTGCACGAGTTCGGTGCCGACCGCGTCCCGGGAGAGTTCGTCTTCGTGCCGGCGCGCCCCGGGGCTGGCGAGGACGAAGGCTGGCTCGTCGGGTTCGTCATCGACACCGCGCACGACTCCACGGACTTCGCCGTCCTCGACGCGCGATCGTTCGAGGCGCCGCCCGTCGCCAGAATACGCCTCGGGCACCGGATCCCGCCGGGCTTCCACGGCAACTGGTTCCCGGCGCGCGCTTTGGACGAGATGGGCCAGTCCGGCGCCCTCGGGGACGGCGCCGACGTGTGGTCGTGACGCTCACGCTGTCGCCACGGCGATCGGCACCCGCGATCCCGCGCGGTCTCTCCGGCGGCGCCGACACCGTGTTCCCTAGGCCGCTGAGTTCCAGCCGATCACCGCCGTCATCGGGTCGCCGAGGCCTCCCTCGGGCCTGAGGACACGTCCTTCGATGCGGGCGAAACCGGCGCGTTGAAGATACAGTGCGACGAGTTGGGCATGTCCTGCGCCGTCGAGACCGTTCCAGATGGCCACCGCCTTGGTCGGGAAGCAGCGGTTCGAGAAGGTGATCACCACCGGAGAGCCGGGTCGCAGCACGCGAGCGGTCTCGGACAGGACGGTCACGGGCCGCTGCAGGTACTGCACCGAGACGCAGATCAGAGCGGTGTCGATGCTCGCGGTGTCGAGGGGCAGGAGCGGCGCGGCGTTGAGGTCCTGCACGAAGTGCCGGGTCAGGCGCGGATTGGCCGCGAGTTCCGCGGCGTTCAAGCCGTGGCCGATGACGCTGGCATAGCCGACCTCATCCGGCAGGTGGCTGACCCAACTCGACATCAGGTCGAGGACGTCCCCTCCCGCCGGGACGACCTCTCGGTACAGGTCGGTCACCGCAGCGATCGCAGCGGCGTCGATGTGGGTCACGAAGCGTGGCTGCGCGTAGAATAGGGGATCAGGACTACGATCGAGCTTCGCGAATGCTTCCGGCGGCAGGTCCGGCAGCTCCTGGGCCATCGTCGGGTATGCCTCCGGGCCGAGCGGCGCGCCGACCGTGATGGCCGGTGCAGGAACCGTGGGTTGGGCGCAAGAGTAGCGAGAGCCCAGGGAACTCCCAGTGCAGGCGTCCAAGTTGCCGCACCCGCACGTAGCTGCCAACCGGCCTCGTCGGGTCCGATCATGCGTGCTGGCGTACCAGCTCCGCCAACCGGCGGCAGTCCGCCCCGAGGCGCTTCGCGCGCACGTTGGTGATCCCGAGCAGCAGCCCGCGCCGGGCCGGCTGCTGCCTGTACCACGGCGACAGGGGAGCGGGCGCGAGCCCATACGCCAGCGCGCTGAGTGCGATGTCCACGTCCCGGGCGTGGTCCGGCAGAGCGGCGACCACCGTGAGACCTGCCGTCGCCTCGATCACCAGGGGGCGATCCGAAACCTCCCTGAGGCAGCCGAGCACGGCCTGCCGATGGGCCGTGTAGAGGCGCTTCATCCGCCGGAGATGGCGCAGGTAGTGCCCGTCTCGCAGGAACGCCGCCACGGCACTCTGGATCGGTGCGGCCGGAGCCGGTGCCAGGCAGGCCGCGACATCGCCGAACGCGCGGGCCAGCGCGGGAGGAACGACCAGGAAGCCCAGGCGCAACGCGGGGCTGATGGTCTTGCTGAAGCTGCCCCCATGCAGGACGCGGCCGTCGCGGTCGAGGGACGCGAGGGCCGGCGCGGCCCGGCCGGTGAGCTGGAGTTCGCTGAGGTAATCATCCTCGACGATCCAGGCATCGGTCCGGCGCGCCCATGCGAGCAGCGCCAGCCGGCGCTGCAGCGACATCGGCATCCCGAGCGGGGCCTGCTGACCCGGTGTGACCACGATCAAGGCCGCGGATTCGGCCATGTGCATACCGGCAGCCAGATCGAGGCCTTCGGCATCCACGGGCACCCCCGCCACCGTCATCCCGGCGAGATCCAGCGCCTTGCGGGTCAAGGGAAAGCCGGGATCCTCCATCCAGGCCTGCCGCCCTTCGAGGCGAAGTCCGCGCACGGCCAGGCTCAAGGCACCGGAGAAGCCGGCGGTGACCAGGATCTGCGACGGGGCGCAGCGGATGCCCCGGGCGATCGCCAGGTAGGCCGCGATCTCGGTCCTCAACTCCGGGAGGCCGCGCGGATCCGGATACCCGACCGGCGCCGCGGCGGTCTGGCGCGCGGCTCGCGTCAGCACACGGGACCACAGCGTGAACGGGAATGCGTCCTGTGACGGTACCCCCATCTGGAACACCAGCGGTGCGCTTCCGAAGTCGTGGAAGAGCTCGGGAAGAGGCGGCGCTTCGGGCGACCAAGGACCGGACGGCTGCGTTCTCGGCCGCTCGGCCACGCGCGTCCCGGCCGCCCCCAGGCCGATGGCGAACTGCTCGTCGATCAGCCGCTCGTAGGCCGACCGTACCGTGCCGCGCGCCACGCCGAGTTGCGCGGCGAGGTCCCGCCAGGAGGGCAGCCGGGCGCCCGAGGCGATCCTTCCCTCCTCGATGCCGGTCCGCAGGGCGCTGTAGATCTGCACGGCCAGCGGCGTCCTGCCGGTGCGATCGACGTCGATGCGGAGAGGCGCGTCCATTCCGCATGGTACACGCGGATCAAACGATCTTGGACCTGTTTCGTGGTCCGCATCAGGCGCACGGTTCGGTGGTCAACACCAACCGGAGTCACCGTGATGAAACGTCAGATCCTCGCTGGCGCGGCGCTTGCCGCAATGGCGTTGTCCAGCCTCGCAAGTGCGCATGTCATCCCACTGCAAGAAACAGTCAGACAGGTCGACGACCTCCCTCTTTCCAATGTGCCCGGCAAGCGCCTGATCTCGCTGATCGTCGACTATCCGCCCGGGGCGAAATCCGTCCCGCACCGGCATGCACGATCGGCCTTCATCTACGCCTACGTCCTGTCCGGCGAGATCCGCAGCGCCATCAATGATGAGACCGCACGGATCTACCGGGCGGGTGAGAGCTGGTTCGAGAAGCCCGGCTCGCATCATCGGGTCAGCGAGAACGCCAGTGACGAGAGGCCGGCGCGCCTGCTCGCGGTGTTCATCGTCGATGAGGCTGAGGACCAACTCACCACGCCGGATGCTCACTGACCGGCATGCTGAGGAAACCGCGCGAAGAGAACAGGTGATCGCCATGACCCAGCGGATGAACTACAACGCGGCCTCGCCGGCCGGCATGAAGGCCTTCGGGGCCGTGTACGGCTACGTGGCCCAGTCCGGACTGCCCGCACGCCTCATCGATCTCGTCTACCTGCGCGTCTCTCAGATCAACGGGTGCGCCTACTGCATCGACATGCATTCCCGCGATCTGCTCAAGGCGGGGGTTGCTGCCGAGCACCTGTTCTTGGTTCAGGTATGGCGCGAGGCCGGATATCTCTTCGACGAGAAGGAGGGGGCGGCACTGGCCTGGGCGGAGACGGTCACCCGCGTGGCGGAGACCGGCGTGCCGGACGAGGCCTACCGCGCGGCCGCCGCCGTCTTCGGTGAGAAGGAGCTCTCCGACCTGACCATCGCCATCGGGCTGATGAATGCCTACAACCGCATGGCCATCAGCTTCCGTGCAACGCCGGCCGCGGCCAGGGGGTGAGCCCCACAGGCCCTGCACACCTCTGCCCGGGAGGCGGGCCTTCGTCCAATCGAGGCGGTCCGGCGAGCGTAGGCCGATCGCGGCGCTCGCGCTGACTATGGCGCTCAATCAGCCGTGTTCCGGACTGCCGGATTGATCTACAATCGCCGCAAACAGCATCCCGGCCTCGACATCACGCCTTCCGGCTGAGGAACGCGCCAGCGTGCAGTAATCGTCATTCGGACCGCAGGCTGATCTTCCGGTTTGCCACTCACCGTCGAGGGGCAATGCCTGAAATCAAACCCAGCCTGGCAGCTTCGAGGTGCTGGCCATGAACCTGCTCGCAACCGCGGCTCTCGTGTCGGCCGCCTCGCTCGTCGCCCACGGCATCGTTGCCGGCGCGAAGGCGGCCTCCGACGGAACGGAAACGGTGGATGCCGACGGTCGGCTCCGGGTGCCCACCGGGTACCGCACGGCCTATCAGTTCCTGGGATCCTGGGCCGTTGCCGCCGAACAGGGACACGGCTCGGCAGAGTTCCACGTCGTCTACGCTTCACCGGGGGCCATCACGGCACACAGGCGAGACGGCCGCTTCCAGGACGGCGCTATCCTGGTGAAGGAGGTGTTTCGCACGAAGGCGGAGACGCTGACGACCGGCACCGTCAGCCGCGCCGACACCCTGAAAGGCTGGTTCGTGATGGTGAAGGACAGCACGAACGCCCGGGCCGGGAACCCGCTTTGGGGCGACGGGTGGGGCTGGTCCTGGTTCGATGCCGCCGACCCGGCCAGGACGACGACGGTCGATTACAGGGCCGAGTGCCAGGGATGCCACGTTCCCGCGCAAGCCACCGACTGGATCTACACGGACGGCTATCCCGCGTTGAAGCCATGAGACGCATGCACCGCAGTGACGTTTCCCGGCCCTCCACTCTCGGTCCCCTCAGCCGAATGGGCGTGTCGACCGGGCGGGGTTGTGCCTTCACTGGGAGTTGGGTGGCTCGGGGCCGCCGCCGACGTCTGGGCGCGGCTATCTCCGTGGCGGCTTGGTCGATTGTGATCCAGCTTGCCGGTGTCATCGTCCTCGCTTCTCCGGTCGATGCCGAGGAACGGGTCGAACCATCCTTCGGACATCAGCCGATGGGCACCGCCGTGCCGACCGCTCGGCCGGAGAAGCCCCTCGCCGCTCCACCCGAATCAGACTTCAAGGATTGTCCGAACGGTTGTCCGGTGATGGTCGTCATTCCCGCCGGCCGATTCACGATGGGCTCAGCCGACGACGAGCCAGGCCGGAGCGCTGCCGAAGGTTCACGGCGCGAGGTGACGATCGCCAAGTTTGCAGCGTCGAAATTCGAGGTGACGTTCGACGATTGGGACGCGTGCGTGGCCGCAGCCGCGTGCCCGCACGTTGCGGACGGTTGGGGACGGGGCACCATGCCGGTGATCAATGTGAGCTGGCTTGACGCCAAGCGGTATGCCGCATGGTTGTCGCAGCTCACGGGCCGGAAGTACCGGTTGCCCAGTGAGGCAGAGTGGGACTACGGCGCGAGAGCCGGCACCGTCACACCCTATGCCTGGGGCCGGGACCCTGCCACCGGGGACGCCAACTGCGATGGTTGTGGAAGTCTTTGGGATCGCAAGCAGACTGCGCCAGCCGGATCGTTTCAGCCGAACCAGTTCGGATTGCACGACATGCACGGCAACGTCTGGGAATGGGTTGAGGATCTGTGGCACGATCACCATGGTGGAGCCCCGAGCGACGGTTCGGTTCGGCTCCAGGGTGGTGATCCGCACTACCGTGTGATCCGCGGCGGCTCCTGGCGAAACGAGACCGAGTTCATCCGTGCGGCTGTTCGCTTCAAGCGAAATGTGAATGTGCGATTTGATACGCTTGGTTTCAGGGTGGTCAGATCTATGTAGTTATACGAAAAATGTATCTTCTTTTCGCATTGATTTCATAACAGTATAATAAATATCAAATACGTTCTGTTAAAGGGATTGTTGCGATCTGCTGCAAATTCCGGGTGGCAGAGGATGATCCAACGGCAGAGTTCGGACCTATATCTCGTTGCCATTCGCGATGGCCGCCGCCTCGGGTGGCCTCAACGAAGGGGAGAGGCCATAACAGGATCTAGTTGCGGCGAAATTGCGACGGCTTTGATCCGGTGACCTTCTTGAAGGTCGCCGACATCTGGCTGTGATCTTTGAAGCCAGCCGCGCGTGCAACGTCGCTCAGCGACAAGGTGCCTTCCTCGATCATGGCGCGCGCGAGTTCGACACGACGCTTGATGATGAACTGGTGCGGAGGCAAACCCGTCGATATACGGAAAGCGCGACAGAAGTAACCTGTGCTCACATTCAGGGATGCCGCCAGATCAATCAGACTCGGCCGCTCAAGTAGCTGTGCGTCAATCAACTCAAGCACCATGCTGAGCTGCCTTGCCGACAAACCTTTCCGCTGATCGCTGATGGCGCCGATAGACTTCGAGGGATGCAGCACGTGATGCAAGATGGCGACCAAGACCGTCTGCATGAAAACAGAGCCGCTGGGATTCCCGCTGCTCAGATTGATCGAGAGAGCGTTCAGGAGGTTCTGAACGATCGCATCCTTCGCATCGGGCTCGCGCCGAGAAGCAAAGTGGCGCGTGAGAATGGTATCCGGGTTCAGATCACGCTCAAGTGCCGCGGTCACGAAGTCGGCAGAGATCATGAGGTGCTGACCCCGGGTGATCCCCTCCCAGGCGCCCACCAGATGATCGCCCGGCGCACTGATCGCTGCACTCGGCGCAGTCGGAAGCAACGGGGATCTGGCAGGCCCTGAGCGCTGCCGGTGCGGGTCGAAATGGTAGGCCACATGGAGACTGGATGAAACGACATCCCATGAACCACTCTGACTGTAATTCAGATCGAGGAAGTTCCATCCAGGCTCTTCGTAGCAATTGAGCAACGTGGGCGGCTGGCCGTGCCCGTACCAGCTGCTTGAGGGACGAACGATGCTGGCCATGAAACAGCTTTCCTGAATGGCGGCTCCCGCCCAACATCGATGCCGCGAAAGTTCTAAGTGCCAGCCGCGCGCGAAGCTAGTTCGCCGAAGTGACACGTGCTCAAATGGTGTGCCGACCTGAGTCAAAAGGGGCGAGAGTGCCGACGGTGGCCGGCCGTGATGCACGAGCACAACCAGCCGTGCGAGGGCTGCACCGATCGTGTGGACAGGCCTGCAACTTCTGCGGTGGTCAGGCGTAGCTCTGCTACGTAGAGAACCGTATGCTCCTGGCCAACACTCACCACGCCGCTGCCACATGGTGATCCTCGACCTGTTTCGCTCCGTCCTGGATGAGGCGCCTGTGGCCATCGTGGTCACGGATGCGGTGGTCGAGCGGCCGGGGCCCACCATTCTCTACGCCAATACCGCCTTCGGGCGGCTCACAGGCCGCGCACCCTGCGATGTGATCGGCCTGACACCGCGCTTCATGCACGGCCGGGACACCCGCCGCGCCGTCTTGGATCAGTTCGCCATCGCGCTGAAGGCCTGTGAGCGGTTTCACGGCTTCCTGACGAACTACCGGGCCGACGGGTCCCGTTATGTCGTCGAGATCGACTGCCGACCACTCACCGATACGTCCGGGCGGTTGACGAACTTCATCGCCTTCGAGCGTGAGGTGGTGCGCCGTCGGGGTCGCCCGGCGGTAGGCGCTTCGGGACGGTTCGAGCCGGTCGAGGAAAGTCACGACTCGTTAACGACTATCCTGCCGGGAATGAACTTGTTCAAATCCTGATTGTGGCAATGCATTTTTGAAAAATTTTGGACCAGCCGGCACCTCACGGGACACTGAACACGCGACGCGCTCCCATTAACATAAGCAAGTTTGTGAAATTCACCGATAATTAAGAACTTGGGATTAGACCTGATCCGGAGCGGAACTGGCGCGCTGCAGGACGACGAGCCCCCTCCGTTCCACCTCCGATGACGCAAGCTGCCGATAGACGTCGATGGTCATGGCCGCGATCACTATTTGAAATCGTGTCTCAATCTGTTCGAACCCGGGAAGAGGGTAGATGCCGCCTGAGACCTCGCAGTCCAACGTCATCGTGTTTCCCGCTCAGCCGCTGGCGGCAGGCTCGGTCGCTCTACGTCGTCAAGAAATCGCGCGGGACATCGCGCAGCTCAAGGAGTTGGCCATCCAGCTCGACGCAGCGCGCGTCGAGCTGCCAGACGCGGCTGCGGCTTTCGACCTGACGATCATGGCCGCGTGCGGAAAGGACCCGATCATGCGTGATCTCGGGCTGGAGCGCCAAGCCGGAGCGCTCGCGATGGGCATACAAGAGCTGATCAGGATCATGTCCGACCAACACTCCGAACTGTAAACTGCTCCCCAGAAAGTCTCTTCGCACATGAGCGATACCGCCCAGCAGGTCCGCCTCAAGGCCTTCGACCTCACACCCGACGACATCGCGCTGCTGCGCGGGTGCGCAACCATCATGGACGCGGATCTTCCACGCCTGCTCGAACAGCTGCACGCCGAGTTCGCCAGCTGGCCCGAGATCCAAGAGGCCCTGCGCCATCCGGCTGTCCACGACCGGCGCGTGACGCACTGGCTGCGCGTGGCGTCCGGCGCCTTCGGCGAGGGCTTCGAGGCTTCCGCCCGGCTGCTCGCGACGGCCTTCTATGAACACGGTGTTCCCGGACACGCCGTGGCGATCTGCCACTTCACGGTCTCGCGGGCGATCATGCGTCACCTGGGACTGAACGGGCCGGCGCCGCGAGGGCTGCGACGGTGGGTTGCACGCCATCAGGCGCAGCACCGGCACGCCCTCGCCGCGGCACTCAACAAGGCGGCCTGGTTCGATCTTGAGGTGCTGCTGGAGACCTACACCGCCGTGGAGCAGGAGCGGCGGCAGCGCACGCTGAGAGAGTTGGAGGCGTTTCAGGATAAGGTGCAGACCGTCGTGGATGCCGTGAACGCGGGCGCCAGCGCCGTCGAGAGCCGCGCTCATCTGATGGCCAGCTCGGTCGAGGAGACTTCGTCCCTGGCCATGACGGCAGCGCGCTCGTCCGGCGAAGCATCCCGCAACGTCGAGGGCGTCGCGGCGGCGGCCGAGGAATTGTCGGCCTCGATCGGCGAGGTGGCCATGCAGGTGACCCGCGCCGCCGCCATCGCGGGCGACGCCAACGGCGCCGCCCAGCGGACGGACGCAACCGTCCAGAGCCTGTCGACCTCGGCCGGGCGGATCGGAGCCGTGGTCGACCTGATCAACGGGATCGCCGGTCAGACCAACCTGCTCGCGCTCAACGCCACCATCGAGGCGGCGCGGGCCGGCGAGGCGGGACGGGGCTTCGCGGTCGTGGCCGCCGAGGTGAAGGCCCTGGCCGGTCAGACGGGGCGGGCGACGGAGGAGATCTCCCAACAGGTCACGGCCATGCAGGGAGCCACCCACGAGGCCGTGCGCGCGATCCAGCAGATCGCCGTGATGGTCGGCGAACTGGACCAGATCGCCGCCGCCATGGCGGCTGCGGTGGAGCAGCAGCGTGCCTCGACACAGGAGATCGCCAGCAACGTGCTACGCGCGGCCGCGGGCACGCAGGGTGTGGTGGAGACGGTCAGCGGCGTGAGCGGGGCCGCTCAGGCGGCCGGCAGCGTGGCCAGCGAAGTGCTGCAGGTGACGCACGCGCTCGGCCAGCAGGCGACCTCCCTCCGACAGGCCGTCGACACCCTGATCCAGCAGAGCCGA
Source organism: Methylobacterium oryzisoli (assembly GCF_046557895.1). NCBI lineage: Bacteria > Pseudomonadati > Pseudomonadota > Alphaproteobacteria > Hyphomicrobiales > Methylobacteriaceae > Methylobacterium > Methylobacterium oryzisoli. Next base: position 14,969 of record NZ_JBKIBX010000073.1, read on the forward strand.
GTGGCCTGACTCGCACCGATGCAGAGAAGCAGCCTGCGCCTCAAGAGACACGTACAGGCGCAGGATCTGCATCTTTCAGCTGCGGGCCAGACAATCGCTCTGAACGAGAGTGAGGCGGCGTGGCGCAAGGAGCGCTGGATCCGACCTTCCGGACTTCAGCCCGAGCCGGCGCTCGAACCGGTCACTGCTACGGAGCGGTTCTCTGTCCTCCCCATCGGAGTGGTGACGTGCCGGAGAGCCGCCGAGGTGCGCCGCCTATGCCAATTCGGTACTGCGAACCTCGTGCTGCGCCGTGGCGGCATACCTGCGGGCGATGCGCGAGAATTCCGGCACCCGGAGATAGCCGTAGGACTTATGGTGGTTCGGCTCGCCGTCGGGCCGACAGTATTGATTCACGACCCGCTGATCGACGATGTGCACACCGGCATGGTTCGGCTCATAACCCGCGTCCAGCGCACCCATGATGGCGACGACGTCCTCGCCGTCCGCAAGGTTCGTCCATGCCGTGACATTGTTCGGTACCCGCAAGACCCCGTGCTCGGCCTCGAACTTGAGCTTCACTTTGGCAAGACCCAGGGGCGAGCCTGCCGTAATCAGATGCTCGACCTGCAGTGATGGATCCTGGCTCTCGAGCAGCCGCAGCACGTCGTAGGCGATGATCGAACCCATAGAATGCGCGACAAGCAGGATGCGATGTTCCCGGAATGCGCGCAGGCGCTCGGTCAACCGAGCCCTGACTTGCCGGGCGAAACTCTGCTCGACGTGATAGTGCCAGAGATCGTCGAAGCGATGTTCCAAGATCAGGTCGTCCACGAGGGTGACCCCTGTTGCCTCCTCAACGCGGTCGATGCCGGCGTACAAGGGCGCCAGCACGTCTGTCACGGTAGTCGCGGGAGTCTTCTCTACTGCAGGGAGACGCCCCATCCCGTCATAAGGACGATATGGTTCGCGGTTGTTGTCGTCCGACAGCGGCGCGTCGTAGCGCAGGTCGGCCCAGTAGACGAACTCGAAAAGAAATTCCGGGCGGGTGAGACCCTCGTTTCGGGAAAAACCCTCAGCGATCGCGGTCTTCCACCACCGTGTCTTCTCGTCGACCGGCGGCTTGTTCGCCAGACCGTGGATGCCGATGATGACGCAACCGGGCTCCATGTGGACGAGATTCGCCTCTGTGTAACAACCGGCCTCGGCCGTTAGCCAGGGCTTCTCAGACACCGTTTCACAGCGCCCTGGTGAGCCGCCTGAAGAGGATCAGGGTGGCCGGTACGAAGAAGGCGAGCGCGCAGGAGGGAGCGGCCTCGTGATCGTGAGCCCGTCTGCGGCCACGGCTCGTATAGCCGAAGGTGCACTTGATCATTCGCTGCGTGCCTTGCTTCATCTTGGTTGCTGAAGCCCTTGCCGCGTTGACCGGGCCTCGGGAGCAGCGTCTTGCTGGCTGGCACTCTGCAATTTCTTGGCGGCGCGGAATTCAGCCGTACGCGACCGCTTCCTGGGTGAGGTGAGGGCTGTGACAGGTGTGGTGCTGATGGCGCCTGTCGTATCGGTTCCCTCGTGGCTTGTGGCGACGGTGACGATGCCCGCCGAAGCCACCGCTGAGACGACGCACACCGCCGCCATCGTCCTGACCACCTCACGCATCCGCTGCATCGTACTGCTGCCCCTTGCCGACGATGTGGAGGCGCAGGAACGCTCCATCCGCCGAAAGGGTTCAGTCATGGCTCGGTCGCCTCACTTCGGTGCCGGCACCAGAGCAACTAACCACTGACGAACGTGACTGTTTCGTCGAGCCGAGCGCGCCCCGTCCGGACGTAGGTCACCGCAGGATCCTCGTACCCGATCGACATGCCACAGAAGAGGATCAGCCCATCCGGGGGTGACAGGACTTCCGCAACCGTTTCGCGAACCTGCGACCACGCCATCTGCGTGCAACTGTGCAGTCCTTCCGCGCGGAGCAGAAGCATGACGGTCTGCAGATACATGCCGACGTCGGCCCATTGGGGCCGGCCCAGGTCCCGGTCGATGTAGCAGAAAAGGGCGGCGGGTGCGCCAAAGCAGTTCCAGTTGGCGATGGCGGCCCGCTGGCGCCCCTCCCAGTCGTCGCGCGCGATGCCGAGCGCGCCATACCGCTCCTTGCCGAAGGCGGATCGGCGCTCCCCGTACGGAGATTTCAGCACGGACGGGTACATCTCGTACTGCCGATCGTCCCAAGGGTCGCCGTGGGCCACGCGCTCGACGGCGCGCGTCTTGAGGTCGGCCAGCAGCAGGCCGGTCAGGACGAATATGGTCCATGGCTGAATGTTCGACCCGGACGGCGACCAAGCCGCCGCGGACAGCACGCGCTCCAGCACCTCTCTCGGCACGGGCTCGTCCGTGAATCCGCGCACCGCCCGTCGGCTCGTGACAGCCTCATACACGTCCATGATCGCCTCCTCACCGCCAGCCATCCGACACGTTCGAACGTCAGCAATCCTCTCGTTTCGCCCTCATCCAACGAGCCGTCGGTACACAAGAGGCGCCGGCACCCGACGGAAGAGGGCACCGGCGAACGTCGGCCGGTCGTCGCCTGCGCACGTTCCGCCCGATGCCTCTGACGGTACAGCGGCCAAGTACTCCGGCTCACCCAGCCGCGATGGGATCATCCAGATGAGAGCGGATCAGAGCACCCCGTAGATGCCGGGCTCGGCGGCGGCGAACGCTTCCGTGCGATCGGGCTTCGGAGGGTAGATCCAGATCCGGTTGATCTGGCGCTTCATCGCCTTGGCTTCGGGGCCGATCGTCTTGATCACGCGATTCCAGCCTGTCGTGACGACAGCGCCCCAGGGTCCCAGGTCGAGGCACGTCCCGTATTCGGGCTGGGCGTAAGGCTGCGTCGGCAGGCCGAGCAGATCGGCGACGGCGTTGTGGCCCGCGGACTTGCCGAGCGGAATGGCATGCTGGCACGACATCAGGGTGCGATTGCCCTCGCCGTCGGTCGCGGCGTTCGCGGCATCTCCCGCCGCGAAGATATGCGGAGCGCCGGGAACCCGCAGATCGGCGTCGACGACGAGCCGCCCCTGCTTGTCGCGCTGGGAGGGCACCTGCTCGGTGAGCGTCGTGGCGCGAACGCCCGCGGTCCAGACCACGGTCGCGCTTCGGATGTGCTCGCCGTTTGACAGCGTCGTGCCATGAGCGTCGAGCGATGTGACGCCGACACCCAGGCGGCGCTCCACGCCGAGGCTGTCGAGCGCCTGCTCGATCACCGGCCGTGGACCTGGCCCGAGGTCCGGCCCGATGGCGTCGTTGCGCTCCACCAGGATCACACGGATCGGCGCGTCGGGGCCGAGAGCCTCGCGCATTCGCATCGGGAACTCGGTGGCGGTCTCGATGCCGGTGAACCCGCCGCCGGCGATCACCGCCGTGTTGCGCTCCACCGAGTAAGGCCGTGATGCCAAAGCGCGCAGGTGCCGGTCGAGCGCGTCCGCTTCGTCGCGGCGGTCGACGCTGAAAGCGAAATCGGCGAGGCCGGGGATCGGCGGGTTGGCGAGACGACTACCGGCCGCGAGGATCAGGCGGTCGTAGGCGAGTTCCCGCTGCGAGCCGTCCATCGCGCTCACCCGGACAAGGCCGGTCGCGCTCTCGATCGTCTCGACCGATCCCGGCACGAAGCGGATATCCGTCGCGCGGAAGAGTTCTCCGAGCGGAGCGTACATCTCGGCCGGTGCCACCTCGTAGAGGCGAGGCCTCACCGTCATCGAGGGTTCGGGAGCGATGACCGTGATCTCGAGTTTGCGGGGCGACACTCCTTGGAGATCGCGGAGGCGGGCTGCCGCAAGGGCGCTGAAGACGCCGGCGAAGCCGGCGCCGATGACGACGATGCGCTGGGTCATGAGAGGTTCCTCGGTGCGTCGCGAGATCGATGGACCGAGGATGGTCGGATTGCGGCCGCGAGACTTTGCCGCCTGCTTGATGGGTGCTTCGAATTTCCGTGAATTTTCGTCCAAGGCGGTGACCTGCGGCGGCGGGAGCCCTGGAGGCGTCGCCGCGTCCCCAATCTCGGCCGGGTGTGCTAACGATCGCGGGCCCAGACCGCATCCGGACGCAAGTCGAGGTCGATCCGGGCGATAAGCATCACGGAGCGTTGCCGTGCAGCTTAGAGCGTTTTCGGTTTGGGCTGAGTCGGTGCGGGGTTTTCGGGTCTGCTGCGGTGTGATTCCCTGATC
>NZ_JBKIBX010000074.1:0-17380 GCF_046557895.1 Methylobacterium oryzisoli
CAGCCGCTCCTTCTCGGCCTGCGGCCAGCGCCGGCGGCGCTCGACCGAGGTGATCACCTCCACTCGCGACGGGGTCATAGGGCTGCTCCTAGGATTACGCGTAGGACGTCACGTCATCCCGCTTCCCAGCAAGGTGGTGCTCGCCGGACGAATACGTCGCTACGAATGGCATAGTTATCCGGCCCGCCATTATGGATGGCGCTTGTCTTCCATATACCTACCGTCGTTCTTAAGTTGACCATGAATTTCAAAACACAAACCAAGATATACCATACCGCGCGACTAAAAAATCGCGCTGATACTGCGGGCCGAGTTCGCTCCTCAGCGAACTCGGCATCTTGCCGGGATGATATGATTGCGCTTGCGCGGCATCAATGGGCTTAAGCAGCGTCTGAAAGCTGAGGCTTGTCGGATGTTTTCTCTCGCGTGAAGAAACGCATCACAACCACGAAGAAGACCGGGACCATGAACACGGCCAGCACCGTCGCCGTGATCATGCCGCCGAGAACTCCCGTGCCGAGCGCCTGCTGGCTCTTGGCGCTTGCACCTGAGGCGATCACCAGCGGCACCACCCCGAGGATGAAGGCCAGTGAGGTCATCACGATCGGCCTGAAGCGCAGCTCGGCCGCCTCGATTGTCGCCTCGACCAGTGGCTTGCCTTGGACGCGCAGATCCTTGGCGAACTCGATGATCAGGATCGCGTTCTTGGCCGATAGGCCGATGATGGTGATCAGACCCACGGTGAAGTAGACGTCGTTGGGCAGGCCACGCAGGTAGGCGGCTGCCACCGAGCCGACGATGCCGAGCGGCACGACCAGCATCACCGCAAATGGGATCGACCAGCTCTCGTAGAGCGCGGCGAGGCACAGGAACACGAATAATATTGAGAGCGCCAACAGGAACGCGGCCTGGGAGCCCGCAAGCTTCTCCTGCAGCGATTGGCCCGTCCACTCGTAACCGAAGCCGCCCGGCAGTTCGCCTGTCAGCCGCTCCATCTCGGCGATCGCGTCGCCGCTGGTGTAGCCCGGGGCCGGGCTGCCGGTGATGCGCACCGCCGGGTAGCCGTTGAAGCCGATCACCTGCGTTGGGCCAACCAGCCAAGTGACACGGGCAAACGAGGAGAACGGCACCATGGCACCGCTGCTGTTGCGGGCGCTGTAGGTCACGAGATCCTCAGGTCTGACCCGCTTGTCCTCGCGGGCCTGGATGATCACGCGCTGCATTCGGCCGCGGTTGAGGAAGTCATTGACATAACTCGACCCGAGCTGCGCCGAGAGTGTGGTGTTGATGTCAGCAAACGTGACGCCTAGCGCCGCCGCCTTCTCGCGGTCGATATCTAGCCGGATCTGGGGAGCCGGTGGCAGGCCCTCAACGCTTACCTCACGCAGAATCGGAGACTTGGCTGCGGTTGCCAGGAGCTGATCCTTGGCAGCGATCAGCGCCTCGTAACCACGCTGGGAGCGATCCTGCAGGCGAAAGCTGAAGCCGCTGGTGGTGCCCAAGTTTGCGATCGGCGGCGGGGCGAGAGCTGAGACCTCAGCATCGCGCAACCTCGCGAAGGCCTCGTTGCTCCTGTCGATGATAGCACTTGAAGTCTGATCGCTATCGCGCTCCGACCAGTCTTTCAGCGTGATGAACGCCTGCGCCGTCATCGCACCTTGGCCGAAGAAGCTGAAGCCCGTGATGAAGGTGATCTTGTCGACACCGGGTGTGCCGGCAAGCTGCTCCTCGACCGAGCGCACGATATCGAGGGTTCGGCTGGCGCTGGAGTTCGAGGGAGCCAGCAGATCGGCCATGACGAAGCCTTGATCGTCGACCGGCACGAACCCGGAGGGCAGCCGCCACATGGCATAGCCGAGGCCGCCCAGCAGAGCGAGGTAGAGGAGCATGAAGCGACCCGAGCGTTCCACCATCCAGCGCGTCGTGCTGCCATAGCGGCGCGTCAGCCAGTCAAGGCCACGGTTGAACCAGCCGAAGAAGCCGCGCTTGGCGTGGCCGTGACCATTCGGGATCGGCTTCAACATCGTGGCGCAGAGCGCAGGCGTCAGCGAGAGCGCCAGGAAGGCCGAGAAGCCTATTGACACGACCATCGCAGCCGAGAACTGCTGGTACATGATGCCGACTGAGCCTGGGAAGAAGGCCATCGGCACGAACACTGCCATCAGCACCAGCGTGATGCCGATGACAGCCCCGGTGATCTGACCCATCGCCTTCTCCGTGGCGGCTCTCGGCGGCAGGCCCTCCTCGGCCATGATCCGCTCGACGTTCTCCACGACCACGATGGCATCGTCGACCAGGATGCCGATCGCCAGCACCATGCCGAACATGGTGAGCACGTTGATCGAGAAGCCCATCAGGAGAAGCACGACGCACGTGCCAAGCAGGGCGATGGGCACCACGATGGTTGGGATTAGCGTGTAGCGGAAGTTCTGCAGGAACAGGAACATCACGAAAAAGACGAGCACCACCGCCTCAGCCAGCGTCAGCAGCACCTTCTTGACGGAGGCGGTGATCACCGGCGTGACGTCGTAGGAGACCTCGTACTTGACGCCCGGCGGAAAGAAGCGGGCGAGCTGCTCCATCTTGGCCTTCACAGCCTTGCCGGTAGCGAGCGCGTTACCGGTCGGGGCGAGTTGCACGGCGATCGCCGCCGCGGGCTTGCCGTTGAGGCGCGTCGAGAAGGCGTAGGAGAGACCGCCCACCTCCAGGCGCGCAACGTCGCGCAGGCGCACGGTTGAGCCGTTCGGGTTGGCGCGCAGCACGATCGCGCCGAAATCCTCGGGCGACTCTAGCTGGCCTTTGACCAGCACCATGTTCTGCGTGCGCTGCGCGGTCGGACTCGGCTGCACGCCGAGAAGTCCCGAGGCGACCTGCGCGTTCTGAGCCTTGATCGCTGCCTCGACATCCTGAGCAGTCAGGTTGAAGCCGAGCATCTTGTCTGGGTCGAGCCAGACGCGCATGGCGCGCTCGGTCGAGAACAGGCGCGCCCGCCCGACACCCGGGAGTCGGCGCAATTCCGGCAGCACATTGCGGGTGGCGACATCGCCCAATCCCACCTCATCGAGGCTGCCGTCGCTGGAGGTGAGCGTCACGAATTGCAGGATGGCGCTGCTCGCCTCGACGATGAGGATGCCCTGCTCGCGCACGGCTTCCGGCAGACGAGGCTCAATGCGCTTGATGCGGTTCTGGACATCAACGGCAGCCAGCGCGATGTCGGTACCGGGCTGGAAGTTGACGATGATCTCGACCTCGCCCGTGGTGTCGCTCGTCGACTCGTAGTTGAGGACGTTGGCGGCTCCGTTCAGCTCCTCCTCGATCAGCCGGGTGACGCTGAAGTAGAGGTTCTGGGTCGAGGCCCCCGGGTAGACGGTCGAGATCGAGATCGACGGCGGTGCGATCACCGGGTACTGCGCCACCGGCAGAAAGGGCAGCGCGAGCAGGCCGCCCAGACAGATGAAGATCGCCACTACCCAGGCGAAGATCGGGCGCGCGATGAAGAAACCGGGCATGGCGGCAGGTCTCCGCAGAATGAATAAGTGCTTAGGGCAAGATCCGCTCAGGCAATATTATTTCGACTGGGCTTGGCTCGCCGTCGCCTGCATGGCAGGCACCCACGGCATGGGCTGCACCACGCTGCCGGGCGTGAACTTCTGGAAGCCCTCGACCACCACGCGGTAGCCGGGCTTCAGCCCATCCTCGACCACGATCTCGTTGCCGAGCGTGCGACCGACGCGCACTGGCTGCAGCACGGCGCGGCCGGCGTCGTTGACGACGTAGACCTCGCTGCCACCGGCATTGTTGCGCTGGATCGCCTGCTGCGGCAGCACGATGGCATCGGAGTCCACGCCTTCCTCGATCTGCACGCGGACATAGGTGCCCGGCAGCAGTTCCGCGCCCGGGTTCGGGAATTCGCCGCGCAAGGTGACCTTGCCGGTGCCAGGATCAACGGTAACGTCGGAGAAAAGCAGGCGGCCGGAATGAGGGTAGAGCGTGCCATCGTCGAAGACGAGGCGGACCTTGGCGGCACCGGGCGACGCTTGCTGCAGGCGGCCCTCTGCAAGGTCGCGTTTGAGCTGGTTCAGCTCGGTCACGGACTGGGTGAAGTCGGCGTAGATGGGATCGAGCTGCTGGATGGTGGCCAGATGTGTGGCCTCGTTCTGGCCGACGAGCGCGCCCTCGGTAATGAGCGCCCGTCCGATCCGACCCGCGATCGGAGCCCGCAAAGTCGCGAAATCGAGGTTGAGCTGGGCACGCTGGACGGCCGCCTTCTGAGCCGCGACGTCCGCCTCGGCCTGTTTCTCGGCGGCCAGCGCCAGATCGTACTGCGCCTGGGTTGTAGTCTGGCCGGTGAGGAGCTGGCGCAGGCGGTCTTCCTGACGATTGGCCTGGAACAACGTCGCCTCTGCCCTGGCGAGGGCAGCCTTGGCGCTGTCGAGTTCGACCGCGAAGGGCCGGGGATCAATCCGGTAGAGGACGTCACCCTCCTTGACGCGGCTGCCCTGTTCGAAGGTACGCTCGACGATGATGCCAGACACGCGCGGGCGGACCTCGGCGATGCGCATCGGCGTGATCCGACCTGGCAATTCTTTGACCAAGGTCACAGCCTTAGGCTCGGCGGCAATGACGCTGACCGCAGGCGGAGCCGCTGCCGTATGACCAGAGGGCGCAGGAGTCTTATCCTGGCAGGCGCTCAGCCCCATGGACAAAATCAATATCGCTGCACCTCTTCCGAGGCGAGGCGGATCCGATGTCCTTGTCCAGCTCACCATCCGGCGAAAACGGCACATTCCGGCCGCAGCGAAGATATTTCCGCTATTATGGCGGCGGCTAGTATATCTTGACATCGGATCATCCTCCACTTGGAGCATCGACAATGCGCTCGCTAAGAGCATCCGACATCGCAGTCTCATGTGAGACTACCAGAGGGGCCCGGACGTCTGTACAAACAGGTTCGTGATCCGCCATCACCTCTTCAAGAAGCGAAATGTTAGAAAGCCCCATGAAATTTTTCAATGAAGCTTATTGTCCTGAGGACCCTTGTTCGCGCCAAGCCCGCTGCCCATCTGCCGGGTAACCCTCGGTCCGGGCCCCTCTGGCGAGAGCTGCCGGTGCTCTCGCGATGTCGGACCATCCTCGACATCGCAGACCGGTCGCAGAGATTCCCCATGGACCAAGCGTTCCTCTTCGCACTCTGGCTCGGCAAGCCACTCTGGATGTGGCTTGCCTTTGTTGCCATCGTCCTGACCCTGCTCGTCCTCGATCTTGGCGTTCTGCACCGCAAGGCGCGCGAGATCGGCGTGCGCGAGAGCCTTGGCATGAGCGGCCTCTACATCGCACTCGGCCTCGCCTTCGGGGCCTGGGTCTGGTGCTACCTCGGGCAAGAGGCCGGCATGGCCTACCTGACGGGCTTTGCCGTCGAGAAGGCGCTGGCGATGGACAACGTCTTCGTCATCGCCATGATCTTCGCCTTCTTCTCGGTCCCACGCCTATATCAGCACCGGGTTCTGTTCTGGGGCATCCTCGGCGTAATCGTGCTTCGCGCCTTGATGATCGGGCTTGGAGCGACGATCGTCGCCCAGGCCAGCTGGATGCTCTACCTGTTTGCGATCTTCCTGATCGCCACTGGCGTCAAGATGCTTGTGTTCGCCGACCGCAGCTACGACGTCGGCTCGAACCCCGTGCTCGCGTTCATGCGTCGCCGCTTCAACGTCACCGACACCCTGCATGGCGAACGCTTCTTCGTCCGTCAGCCCTCGCCTGCGACTGGCAAGTCCGCTTGGTTCATGACACCCCTGTTCCTGGCACTCGTGATGATCGAGATCGCCGACGTGATCTTCGCGGTGGACTCGGTGCCGGCGATCTTTGCGATCACCACGGACCCGTTCGTGGTCTACACCTCGAACATCTTCGCCATCCTCGGACTGAGGGCACTGTATTTCGCGCTGGCCGCGATGGTGGACCGCTTCCACTACCTGAAATATGCGTTGGCTGGCGTGCTCCTATTCATTGGATCGAAGATCTTCGTGGCGGATCTGCTGGGCCTGGACAAGTTCCCGCCAGCCCTGTCGCTCGGCATCACCTTCGGTCTGCTCGCCGCGGGCGTGCTCTGGAGCTTGTGGAAGACACGAGCCAGCACATCTACCCGCTTAGGCCAGGACCGCACGGCGCTGCCTCATTAGACATCACCAAGTTCGGAGCTGGCTGCGGCTGCCTCCGGAGAGGCGCGGTCCTCCCGCCCCGGTCGCGCGCCTCGGACGGGTCGGCCTGGCAACAGGCCGGCCTGTCCAAAAGGGGCATTTGCACAAGGAGACAATCCATGAGCCTCACGCACATCGATCACCTGACCCATCCGGATGCCCTCTTGGTCGAGCAGGACACACGCAACGGCATCACTGCCCGCCGCAACATCCTGCTCGGGCTCTGGGCTGCCGCTCGGCTCGGGCGCAAAGGCGCGGACGCCGAGACCTACGCCTGGAGCGTGCACTTTGCCGACCTTGAGGAGCCGGGCCATGACGATGTCGTCGAGAAGGTCGTCAGCGATCTCAAGCAGCACGGAGCCGTCATCTGCGAGCGCGGCATCCGCCGTCAACTGCGCGAGATGCAGGCCCGCGCCGAACTCCAACTCGCCGCCGAGCCGCTCTGAATGTCGCCTCGCCCACACCCGGAGATCTCGACCATGCAAGTCCGCCGTCGGACGAGCCGACCCAGCAGCCCTATTCCTGCGGATTGGTGCCCTAACGGCAATACGCGCGACGACGTGTTGGCGAGTCGCAACGTGCTGGTCGCGCTCTGGGCGGGAGGGCTCATGGGCTTGTCGGGTCCGGCACTCACCTCCTACGCGGTCGAGGTGCACCTCGCCGACTTTGACACGACCGGCGACGGCGACGTCATCGACAAGATCACTGCCGACCTTCATCGCACCGGGCTGGCGGTCCGCTCCTTGGAGGTGCGCTTGCGACTGAGCGCCTTCCACCGCCAAGCGCTCGCCGAGACACAAGCCACCGACTGAGTGGCGCCGCGGTTTAAAGGAGACCACCATGGACAGCATCATCGCCGCCCTCGTCTCTTTTCTCCTCATCGACCCGCTCAAGGCCGAGACGGCCGACAAGCTCGCAGCGGCGCGGGCGCCTCAGACCGTTGTCGCGGAGATGAGCGCCTGCACCCGATCGGCGGCTCTTCGGATCGTGGAGCGCGCGAGCACCGATCCGTGGTGGGCCGTCTCGAACAGTGTCCACGTCTGGGTCGGCACGAAGGCGCCCAAGACGTTGCTTGTCGAGGTTCAGCCTAGCTGTGCGGGAGCCGTCGCGGCCGCGCGGCCCATTCTGACTCAGCGTGCGGCGTGACAACCTTCGAGAGCTCAGTGGCGGTAACGGCTATCCCCATACCGGCACGGGATCGCGGTGCGATCACCCGCCGTGTGATGCGCTGGGTGCCAGGGTCCAGATCGTCCTCCTTGCTGCCAGTGCTCTCGACAACTTGCATCACGAGGAATGTCATGCAGCGCCTGTGCGGTTGTAATCATCTTGCCCGCGTGCGCAACGTCCTCACCCGTCGCGCGATCCTCGGCGGAGCCCTGGGTGGGACCGTCGTGGCTGCCGCAGGAACTGGGGCCGCCGTAGCGGCCCCGAGCGCGTCCGGACCGGCGACAGCTCAGGGCGGCCGCACTACCCTCACGCCGGACGAAGCCCTCGAACTACTGAAGCAAGGCAATCGCGACTTCCTGATCGACAGGCCCTTGCGGGCTGCAGTGGGTCGTGAGCGCCGGCTCGAGGTGGCGCGGAGTCAGGCGCCGTTCGCTGCCTATGTCACATGCTCGGACAGCCGGGTCTCGCCCGAACTCCTGTTCGGGCGCGGCCTGGGCGAGCTGTTCATCGTCCGCAACGCCGGCAACACGGTCGACGCGGTGGCGCTCGGCAGCATTGAGTACGCGGTAGCGGAGTTGGGCGTGCCGCTCGTGATGGTAATGGGACATGAGCGCTGCGGTGCCGTAGCGGCAGCGACGGCGGTCGTGCGCGAGAACGCGCGCTTCCCAGGCTCGATCGGGCGCATGCTCGAGCCGATCATCCCGGCTGTGTTGAGGGCTCAATCGCAGCCGGGAGACCTTCTAGAGAACGCCATACGTGAGAACGTGCGGCGGATCGTCGAGCAGTTGAGAACGGCAGCGGATCCTTTGATTCTGGAACCGCAACGCACCGGGCGTCTGAAAGTGGTGGGGGCCTACTATCATCTTGACACCGGCAGCGTCGACTTCTTCGACGAGCCGCGCGAGTGATCCTCCCTCGAGTTAGTGGCTCTCCCGCATTTTGATATTGGTAGTGAATTCGGGGCGGCTCCTGCGATGGTCAGCCCCCATCGGAGTGGTCCGGCCTGAAGTATGGCTTTGAGCCGATGGAGGACGGACGCGATGGGAACGAAGAAGCACCGGCCGGAAGAGGTCGTGGCCAAGCTGCGGCAGGTGGACGTGCTGGTCTCGCAGGGGCAGAGCGTGGCTGATGCGATCCGCGCCATCGGCGTGACCGAGGTCACCTACTACCGCTGGCGCAAGGAGTTCGGTGGGCTGAAGTCCGACCAGGTGCGCCGGATGAAGGAGCTGGAGACCGAGAACCAGCGCCTGCGCAAGGCGATCGCGGATCTCACGCTCGACAAGCTGATCCTGCAGGAGGCGGCACGGGGAAACTTCTGAGCCCCGCGCGCCGACGCGCCTGCATCGAGCATGTCCGGACCGTGCTGACGGTCTCCGAGCGGCGCGCCTGTCGCGCGCTCGGGCAGCATCGCTCGACACAGCGCAAGGTGCCGCGGGGCCGTGATGACGAGGCAGCGCTGCTCACCGATCTGATCGCGCTGGCGCGCCGGTATGGCCGCTACGGCTACCGCAAGATCGCCGCCCTGCTGCGGACGGCGGGCTGGTGGGTCAACGACAAGCGGGTGGAACGGCTCTGGCGACAGGAGGGGCTGAAGGTGCCGGCCCGCCAGCCCAAGAAGGGCCGGCTGTGGGACGGGGATGGCTCCTGTGTCCGGCTGCGGCCCGAGCACCGCGATCACGTCTGGTCGTATGACTTCGTCGAGGCGCGCACGCATGAGGGGCGCAAGGTCCGCATGCTGAACGTCATCGACGAGTTCACCCGCGAATGCCTGGCCATCCGCGTGGACCGCAAGCTCAAGGCGGCGGACGTGATCGACGTGCTCTCGGACTTGTTCATCCTGCGCGGCGTGCCCGTGCACGTTCGTTCCGATAATGGACCTGAGTTCATCTCCAAATCTGTGCAGAAGTGGATCACCGCCGTAGGCGCAAAAACGGCCTACATCACGCCAGGATCACCATGGGAGAACGGCTACATCGAGAGCTTCAACGCGAGGCTGCGGGATGAGTTGCTGAACGGGGAGATCTTCTACTCACTGCGGGAGGCGCAGATCCTGATCGAGTGCTGGAGGAGACACTACAACGGGGTTCGGCCGCACGCTTCCTTGGGCTACCGCCCGCCGGCCCCGGAGGTGGTCGTGCCCGCCCTGACCGCTTGGCCGGCTGCGCTCGCCCGACCGGCTCCACCGGCCAAGCTACCCGTGGTGGACAGGCCGACGGTCCACTAACATTCCACTCGGGCCACCCCGTGGGGGCTGATCACATCTGTGCCTCGACCTTCGCGATGCGGCGGTGGAGAACGGCAATCAGGCTTGTGATATCGGCACGAGCGTGTCGATCAGCGGTTTGATGGAGCCGCGTAGCTTCCTGCTTGCGCATCTCGACGAGTTGGCGGCGGCGCGTCGCCTAGGCCTTGAGGGCGCGACGCGCCGCCGCCACGGGCTGCGTGGGGGCGGGCCGCAAACGTGCGCCGAGTTCGGCCAGCATACGTGCGTCGACCCGGTCGGTCTTGCCGATCACCCCCATGGCACGGGCGAAGTCGCGCGCCTGCCGCGGGTTCACGCGGCTGAAGCGCACCCCACACGCTTCGAGCGCCTCGCGCAGCACCCGATCGTAGCCACCACTGGCCTCGAAGATGATCCAGGCTCCTTGTTTCGCGCACGATGCAGCGAACTCTCGAGCTGTAGTCAGTGTGTTGCCGATCCGACGTGCCCCGCGAAGCGGGTGATGAACATCGAGCCAATCCTTGGCGACATCGACACCGATGAAGAGTTCTTTCATCACGATCCCTACTCCTGTCCTTCGGGATCGGACGGGTCCGTCCCAATCAACTGTTCAGGCTGATGATCGATGACGCGAACGGCTCCCAATCCGGGAACTGGGCTCTGGCGCCCGGGAGGCTCGCGGGATGCCGTCCGCGAGCGCAGCGTAGGTCAATCGCGACAGACAGGAGGCTCCAACTCTTGAGAGGATGGAGTCATGAGGAAGCACACACCCCCCTTCTCGCCTGAGGTCCGCGAGCGAGCGGTTCGGATGGTCCGGGAGCACCAGGGCGAGCACGGCTCGCAATGGGCGGCGATCCAGTCGATCGCCGCCAAGATTGGCTGCTCGGGCGAGACCCTCAGGAACTGGGTGCGCCAGTCCGAGCGGGATCAGGGCCTGCGCGCTGGGCCGACCACGGACGAGCGCGAGCGGATCACGGCTCTGGAGCGCGAGGTCCGTGAACTGCGCCAAGCCAACGAGATCCTGCGCAAGGCCAGCGCGTATTTCGCCATGGCGGAGCTCGACCGCCGGTCGCGGACACGATCGCGTTCATCGACGACCATCGGGACGCCTACGGGGTCGAGCCGATCGGCAGGGTGCTGCCGATCGCCCCGTCCACCTACCACGCCCATGTCGCCCGGCGCGCCGACCCCGGCCGGCTGCCGGCACGGGCCAAGACCGATGCGGCGTTGATGGGCGAGATCCGGCGCGTGCACGAGGCGAACTTCGGCGTCTACGGGGTGCGCAAGGTCTGGCGGCAACTCGCCCGAGAGGGGATCGTGGCCGCCCGCTGCACGGTGGCGCGGCTGATGCGGACCATGGGCTTGGCGGGGGTGGTGCGAGGACAGACGGTCCGCACCACCATCCCCGATCCGGCGGTGGCTTGCCCCCTTGACCGCGTCAATCGCCAGTTCCAGGCACCGCGCCCGAACGCCTTGTGGGTGGCGGACTTCACCTACGTGGCGACCTGGGCCGGGTTCGTCTACGTCGCCTTCGTCATCGATGCCTTCGCCCGCCGGATTGTCGGCTGGCGGGTGTCGCGCACCGCGCACGCCAGCTTCGTGCTGGACGCCCTGGAGCAGGCGTTGCACGAGCGCCGCCCTGTTCGAGGGGGCGGGCTCGTGCATCACTCGGATCGTGGGTCGCAAGACCTCGCTCTGCGGTACACGGACCGGCTGGCGGAGGCCGGCGTGCAGCCTTCAGTCGGCAGTGTCGGGGACTCGTACGACAATGCTCTGGCCGAGACGATCAACGGCCTGTTCAAGGCCGAGGTGATCCACCGGCGCGGTCCCTGGCGCAGCGTCGAGGCAGTGGAGTTCGCCGCCCTCGAATGGGTCGACTGGTTCATGTCTGGATGCCCCCTGTCGCGCAAGAGGGTGTTGAGCGGTAACGACGCAGGATCGGGTGCGGTCATGTCTCAGGCCTCTCGTTGCGGCCATGTCCATGCCGCGGGCCAGTATGGAGATGCGCGGATCAGGTGCAGATCAACACAAGCGAGCTCAAGGCCCATCAACCAGTCTTGCTTTTCCTGATCCCGATCTGACCGATCGTTCCGTCCTTACCTCACTTCAACCTTCCCACGCGCCGATGCCAAGCTACAACATTGATCGAACGATCAAGCCGTCGGCACCGGAACCTTAAAGTCTTCGTTCTTCGTCAGCATGGCCCAAGCCGCGCGGGCCATCTTGTTGGCCAGCGCGATCGCAACGACCAGGCGCGGTTTGCGCGCCAGCATCCTGGCCAGCCACGAGCCCGCCGGTGCGCCTTTGCGGGTCGACCACCGAACGACCGTCATGGCGCCGATGATCAGAAGCCGCCGGATATCGCGTTGGCCCATTTTGGAGACGCGCCCCAGGACCGGCTTTCCGCCCGATGAGAACTGCCGCGGCACGAGGCCGAGCCAAGCGGCAAAGTCACGCCCACGCTTGAATGTCTCCATGGGCGGCGCGAACGTCTCAATCGCCATCGCGGTGACCGGACCGATGCCTGGCATCGTCATCAGGCGTGCCGTCACGCCGGTCCGCCTGGCTTCCTTGAGGATGCGCTTCTCCAGATCCGAGATCCGGGCGTCGAGATCGTGGATCTGGTCATGGTAGAGGCGGCTCAGATCGACGACGAGCGGATCGAGCGACGTGGCGACTTCGTCGACCGCTGCAGCGAGCTGCTGCACGTTGGTCACTCCTTGTGGCGCCACGACACCGTGCTCGGCCAAATGGCCGCGCAACGCATTGATCAGCTGGGTTCGCTGGCGCACCAGAAGGTCACGCGTCCGGAAGATCATGGGACGAGCCTGCTGGCTCTCGCTCTTGACCGCCACGAACCGCATCGTCGGGCGCAGGGCCGCCTCGGCAATGGCCTCGGCGTCGGCCGCGTCGTTCTTCTGGCGTTTGAGGAACGGCTTGACGTAGACGGGTGGGATCAGGCGGACCTCGTGGCCCAGTCCGCGGATCGCGCGTCCCCACTCGTGCGCCGAGGCGCAGGCCTCCATGGCGACGACGCAGGCCGGCAGCTTGGCGAAAAACGTGAGAACCTGCGGGCGCGACAGCTTCTTGCGCAGGACGACGCTGCCATCGCCGCGCGCGCCGTGCACTTGGAAGACGCGCTTGGCCAAGTCGAGGCCGACGATTGCGATCGGATCCATAGTGCGCACTCCGGCAGATGGTGAGCCCCCGAAACGCAGATTACCGGCCACCGCCGGGTGGGGGCATCCAGTCCATCAATCATCGCCGGCTGCTCGACCCGATCGGCAACGTGCCTCCCGCCGAGGCGGAAGCGCGCTACTATGCCCAGGCGCAGGAGCCAGCCCTGGCCGCCTGACCCAAACCAAACGGCCTCCGGGAAACCCGGAGCGGTTCAACCGAGACGTGGGCGATGGTACCTCAAATCTGACCACCAACGTCGAGACAATGACCGCCGCTGTCTCGGAAGACACCACAACCTCGACCATTCATGCGGCGCTCAACGCACAAGACCTGCGCCCGAAGACACACATCGCCGACACGGGCTTCGTGAACGCGGCGCTGTTCGTTGACGCTCGAGACCACCAATGAGTCGATCTGATCGGCGCGACGCGTTGTGATCGGCAATGGCAGGCGCAGGCCGGCGCCGGGTTCGTCGCGCGAGACTTCGCCATCGACATCCCTCAGCAGCGGGAGACGTTTCCGGCCGGCAAGGGAAGTCGAAGCTGGACGCCGGCGCCCGCCCGCGGCACGACGCCGGTGATCAAGGTTGAGTTCGCGGCCGCCGGCTGCAGAGCATGCTCTCTCCGGCCGCAGTGCACGCGCTCGACCTCGGCGCGCCGGGCGATCACGATTCGCCCCGAGGTGCAACACGAGGCGTTGCGCGTCGATCGGGCATGCGAACAGACCGCGGATGTCGCAACTGAATACACGCGGCGGGCCTGCGTCGAAGGCACGATCGTGCAAGGCGTGCGGTCATCTCGGCTGCGACGAATGCCGTACTTCGGGCACGCAAAGACGCATTTTGCCCACTTCATGACGGCAGCCGCGATGAAATTGGCGCGCTTGCTGCGGTGGCTGGCGGACGAGCCGAAGGCGCGAATGCGGCACTCAGCCTTTGCGCAGCTGCATCAATTCGCGGCCTGACCGAGTTGTCCCGAGTTCGCCACCAATATAAAAGTGCCAAAGAATCACCGAAGCCTCGGAGTATCAGTGCTGTCTATTCGCAGACCAAGGAGATCATCCGGCATTGTCGAGCTTGGAGTTCGTCTCGTACGAGCCAGCGCCGAGCCGGGAAGGCCAACGTCCGTCGCGGGATTGAGCCTCTGGTCCACGGTTCACCTCCGCCTCAAGGGCGTGCACGATGTGCTTTGCCAGAAGGTCGGCGGCTGGCGGCAGGGCGCCCGCGGCCCGGTACAGCACCACCTCGGTCGCCGGCAGCGCCGGCAGGCCAGAAACGCCGGACATTCGGAGCAGCCCCGGCTGGATCATCTCCTTGGGCAGCACCGTCACGCCCAAACCCGCGTGCACCGCCGCCTGCAAGCCGGCGAGGCTCTGGCTGGTGTAGACGATGCGCCAGGATCGGCGCGCCGCTTCCAACGCCTCAAGGGCTCGCTTGCGATACACGTCCGGCGCCGGTGCCATGACCAACGGAACCGGTCCGGAACTGAGGACGAGGGTGGGCGAGGCCACCCACTCCAGCATCTCGCGCCAGATACCCACCCCGCCGCCAGGACCCTGCGGC
Source organism: Methylobacterium oryzisoli (assembly GCF_046557895.1). Classification (NCBI taxonomy): domain Bacteria; kingdom Pseudomonadati; phylum Pseudomonadota; class Alphaproteobacteria; order Hyphomicrobiales; family Methylobacteriaceae; genus Methylobacterium; species Methylobacterium oryzisoli. Next base: position 14,327 of record NZ_JBKIBX010000074.1, read on the forward strand.
TCGCGCTTGAGCAGCACGAGATCGTAGAGACCGCGCGAGAAGCCGTCGAGTAGGTGCACCGTGAAGTCGCAGTGCACTTCAAGCGCCACGCGTGGGTGTGCCCGGGCGAAGCGCGCCAGCACGTCCGGCAGGTGAGCCGTGGCGAAATCCTCGGGCGTGCCCAGACGCACGACACCCTCGACGTCGGGCTCCATGAGGCGTCCGCACGCCTCCTCAGATAAAGTCAGGATCTGACGCGCATAGCCGAGAAGGATCTCGCCATGAGGCGTGAGCTGGAGTTCGCGACTGTCGCGGTCGAACACGCGCCGGCCCAGGCCATCCTCAAGCCGCTTGATCTGCAGCGAGACCGTGGACTGGGTTCGCCCAATTCGCTCGGCGGCGCGTGTGAAGCTGCCGTTCTCGACGATCTTCAGGAAAGCGCGCAGAAGATCGAAGTCGAATGGGGGCAAAGTGCTGGGCACGGGCACGCTCCATCAGGCCGGCCTACGATGTCGGAGATTGGTCCGACATCGCGAGCGTGCCGGATGCGCTCGCCAGAGGGGCCCGGACCAGAGGGTAACCCTGAGGTGGTGATGCTCCCGGTGAGGATCAACCCAGGCGAAATCAATGGCTGCCATTGACGATACCAATAGCTGCTGGCTTTATCTTCTTATCGATGATGATGCAGCGGGTGGTAATTTGCAGATTGGTTCGACTTCGCCCCTCGCCCGAGATCGCCCGGGGGCAATCAGAGCTTGGGGCGAATCACCCGCAAGGGCGATCACTATCTGCGACGCTTACTCATCGTTGGAACCGCGGGCACTTCGTTGGCTCCACACCGCCTCCCAAACTCAATATGACCGTGCCGCGCCGGATCTGCATTTGAATTTATCAAAACGAAAGCGGCCGATGATTATAGCACGTAGGAGTAGTTAAAGCGGATCTTGGTCATAATTCCTCTTTTTGTGTGGGTGAAGAGAGAACGGCGAGAGCCTGAGCACTATGCCGTAACATATTGGCGATGTCACCGTTATATAATTCCGCAGAGATCGCAATCTCCGAGAGCTTCTTCGCTGCGCTCCTGGTGGCCTCCCGTAGCCGCGTCAGCTCCTCAACAGCTGCGTTGCGCTCCTGGTTTGCTTCCGCAACTTGCTCCGCGATCAGGCGGGCAACATCCGCCGGCAGAGTGTGGATGCGGATCTTAGACGTACTCATCGCTGTTACTTCGGATTGATCCTTAGCGGAAAGCGCGGGCAGCGCGGAGCCAGTAAGCGAACAAGGGGTATTGTTTGATTACCACCACATTCATACGCACCCATCATTAATCATTTATAGTTTTGATGCCATTACTAGTCTCTTCGCCGAATGCCTGAATAGAGCAAAAGGCATAATTTGACGCTCAGTAGGCTTGAAAAGTCAGGATCCTTGTTGGTCAGAGCATAGATAATCGCTACAAAAACTGCATAATCCCGTCAGAGCGGCCTTATCGAGGATCAATATTAGATCGTTGTCAACTATAATGTGCTTGCGACTGATAAGTTCGTTCATCGCGCGTCGGAATGTTTTTCCAGTCATTCTCAAATTTGAGCGGAGGCATGCTTCCACAAATGGCAATTTAGTTTCCTGCTGTGATATGCCATTAGACATGCATATTCTAACTGTGAGCTCATTCAATAAATGCGCGAGCGCTGTAGAAGGGTCCTTGAAAGTCTTCCGCCGCATTGCCTCGAAGACGATTCGCGACTGAATCAGTGTCTCACGCCATAGCGCCGCCGTGACACGATAGCGGCTCGTCATTACATCGAAAAGATCATCGTGTGGCACGAGGCCGAGCGTAGCTTGCGTCATACTGCTGACGCTTTCCACAGCAACGGGCAGCAGCAGGTTAGAGGCGTTGCAGATATCACCCGGCAGGTAGAACGACGACGCAGACGTGTTGGGCCCGGTTTCACGATGGCTGCACAGCCAGCCGTCCAGGACGACGCAGCAGGAGGACGGCAGGTCGCCGGCACGAACGATCTCAACTCCCGGTCCAACCTGCCGAACGCGAACAGGAACGGCCGCCAGCGCGCCTCGATCCTCCTTGGACAGGACCGTGCGCAGCATGAGCTTGCGGATCAGTGGGGCGATCGGGCTGCTCTGGACGTCGTACATGGTCAGCGCACCGGGTCGAGCGGCTCACAGCGGGATGTTGTCGTGCTTCTTCCAGGGCTGCTCCATCTCCTTGGTGCGCAGCATGGCGAGTGCCCGCGCCACCCGCCGCCGGGTCGAGTGCGGCATGATCACCTCGTCGATGTAGCCCCGCTCCGCCGCCACGAAGGGCGACATGAAGCGCTCCTCGTACTCCGCCGTGCGCGCCGCGATCTTGTCGGGGTCGCCCAGATCCTGGCGGAAGATGATCTCGACAGCCCCCTTGGCGCCCATCACGGCGATCTGCGCGGTGGGCCAGGCGTAGTTGACGTCGCCGCCGACATGCTTGGAGGCCATGACGGCGTAGGCCCCGCCGAACGCCTTGCGGGTGATGATGGTGACGAGCGGCACCGTCGCCTGGCTGTAGGCGAAGAGGAGCTTCGCCCCGTGCTTGATCAGCCCGCCGTATTCCTGGGCGGTGCCCGGCAGGAAGCCCGGAACGTCCACGAAGGTGACGATCGGGATGCCGAAGGCGTCGCAGAAGCGCACGAAGCGCGCGGCCTTGCGCGACGCGTCCGAGTCGAGGACCCCGGCCAGCACCATCGGTTGGTTGGCTACGAAGCCGACCGTGCGGCCCTCGATGCGGCCGAAGCCCGTGATGATGTTGCGGGCGTAAGCCCCCTGGATCTCGAAGAAGTCGCCCTCGTCNCTTGCGCGACGCGTCCGAGTCGAGGACCCCGGCCAGCACCATCGGTTGGTTGGCTACGAAGCCGACCGTGCGGCCCTCGATGCGGCCGAAGCCCGTGATGATGTTGCGGGCGTAAGCCCCCTGGATCTCGAAGAAGTCGCCCTCGTCCACCACGCGCCGGATCAGCTCGCCCATGTCGTAGGGCTTGTTCGGGTTGTCCGGGATCAGCGTGTCGAGGCTCTTGTCGAGCCGCAGCG
>NZ_JBKIBX010000075.1:0-11577 GCF_046557895.1 Methylobacterium oryzisoli
GATCGCGTTGCAATCGGGCGGCGCTCTAAGCCTTTGATTTGCCGCTTTTTCTGCGACGAACCGGTATCCACTTCGTCGGAAAATGCTCTATGCCGCCGCGGGAGCTATTCCGCCGCCGCCTTCTCGGCGGCCTTGGCGCCGCGCCCGCGCCGGGCCGATTTCCCGGAGGCGCTGGCCTTCTCGGCCGGGGCCTCGACGGGCGGCGCCTCCACGGCGGGGGCCTGCGCCGGAGATTGCGCCTTGGCGGCCCGGTCGCGCCGGATCTGGCCGAGGCCGAGGCTCTTGGCGAGTTCCGAGCGCTGCTTGGCGTAGCTCTCGGCCACCATCGGGTAATCCCGCGGCAGGCCGAACTTGGTCCGGTATTCCTCCGGCGACAGGCCGTGCTTCGTGAGGTGGCGCTTCAGGGACTTGTAGGGCTTGCCGTCCACGAAACTGATGAGCTGATCGGGCGTGATCGACTTGCGGACCTGCGCCGGGGTCAGCCGGGGCGCTTCCTCAGCGGTGGGGGCGGCCGGCTTCCCGATGTTGTTGAGAACCTCGTAGACGCTGCGGATGAGCGCGGGCAGCTCCCCGGGCGGCACGTTGTTCTTCGAAACGTAGGCCGACACGATATCGCTGGTGAGACCGCTGAGGTCGGCGGCGGATGCTTCAGGCTCGCTCATCTATGTGTCCCTGTGCTTCAGATGGCACAGGAGTGTAATGTCCGGCGCGGCGCGTCAATGAAAATCGTCGTATGTGCACAGCAAAACTGGAAGTCCGATGGTCTCCGGGCCCGGCCTGCGGCGTGAACGGCAGGTCTCGCCCCAGTCGAGGGCGGGCCTCGCCGCCTTGAACAAGGCCGGGGCGGGGCGTCCGGCGCTGTCGAGACGGCGGGAAGGTGGGCGGCGGCACGGCCGAATCCTCGCCGTACCGTCCGCGCATCGCGCCCGCCCCTGTGTCGAACTTGGGGCCGGGCCGGAAGGACCGGGTCGATCGGTCCGGTTGATCTTGGGGCCCGTGCCGATCTTGGGCCCGTACCGCGCGGGGCCTCGCGCGGCGCGGCAGGATCGTGCCGGGCAACCGTGTCGATCCTGCTTGCCAATTCGGCCCGGCACTCTGTAATGGTATCGACCCCCGCCCGTCGCCGCCGGATTCCGTCGCGGCCCGCGGGCCTGCCCGCTCCCGTCGAGGGTCCGGGCGCTCAAGGCCCGTCGCCGGCTCACCGCCAGACGGTCGGCTTCTCCGAGCCGGGCAGGTGTCGTTTTTCGCCAGCGGCGGCGCTTCTCAAGCGCGTCGTCGCCCCGTTCTATCGCCGGCCGGCGCCAGCCTGCCGGCCCGTCGTTTCGAGAGGTCGGTGGGAGAATGCGCGGACGCACAGCTTCGGTCTCCGTCGCTGCCGGTCCCAGCGCACGCATCCGGCGTCGCGCCTGTCCGCGCCCCCTGCCCCCGGCCGTGGTCAACCCCTCGCGCGCACGATCGCGCGCAGCGGCGATTGACGGCAAACCCAGCGCGAGATCAACCGCCGCGGCCTCCCGGCTTCGGCACCTGAGAGCCTCCCGGAGGCCGGCGTCACCGCCCGGCCGGCTCGGTCGAGCTATGCTGCCGTCACTCGCCATGTCGAAAGTTCGTCATGGCCAACAAGATGCTCATCGATGCCGCCCACCCGGAAGAGACCCGGGTGGTGACGGTCAAGGGATCGAAGGTCGAGGAGTTCGATTTCGAATCCGCTAGCCGCCGCCAGCTGCGCGGCAACATCTACCTCGCCAAGGTCACGCGGGTCGAACCGTCGCTCCAGGCCGCCTTCGTCGAGTACGGCGGCAACCGGCACGGCTTCCTCGCCTTCAGCGAGATCCATCCCGACTATTACCAGATCCCGATCGCCGACCGGCTCGCCCTCCTGGAGGAGGATGCCCGCGCCGAGCGCGAGCAGGCCGAGCGCCCCGAGCGCAGCTCCGACGAGGGGCAGAACCGGCGCCGGCGCCGGCGCGGGCGGCGCGCCGAGGCGGCCGCGGCCAAGCCCGATCCGGTCGTGAGCGCCCCCGCCGAGGGGCTGGAATCCGACGAGGGCGAGAACCCCGTCGAGGCCGCCGGCGAGGGCGTGACCGCGCCGCTGCCGGCCGCGCCCGAGGCCGAGGAGGCCCGGACCGAGGCCGCCGCCAATGACGACGCGGACCCGCAGGAGGCCGCCCCCGCGGCGCCGGCCGAAGAGGCTCCGGTCGCCGAGGAGCCGGCCGCAGAGGCGTCGGCCGCGGCGATGCCGGTCGAGACCGTCGGGACGGGCGAGGCCGCCGGCCCGGATGCGCCCGACGGCGCGGCCCCCCTCCCGGCCGGGGCCGAGACCGTCGCCGCCGAAACCGACGCGCCGGAGGCCGCCGCGCAGGCGTCGCCCGCCACGGACGAGGATGCTGCGGACGACGAGGCCCGGTCCGAGGATGAGGCCGAGGATGAGTCGGACGAGTCCGATGAGGATGACGAGACCCGGTCCGAGGACGGCTCCGACGAGGACGACGACGAGGACGACGAGGACGAGGACGACGCGGACGAGTCCGAGGACGAGGAGCCGGTCGTCGAGCAGGTCGGCGGCCGCGGCGACGCGCTCGCCGAGATTCCGGAGCGGCACCGCGCCCCCCGCCGCCACTACAAGATCCAAGAGGTGATCAAGCGCCGCCAGGTCATCCTGGTGCAGGTGGTCAAGGAGGAGCGCGGCACCAAGGGCGCGGCGCTCACCACCTACCTGTCGCTCGCCGGCCGCTACTCCGTGCTGATGCCCAACACCGGCCGGGGCGGCGGCATCTCGCGCAAGATCACCAGCGCGGCCGACCGCAAGCGCCTGAAGGAGATCGCCACCGACCTCGAAGTGCCCGAGGGGATGGGCGTCATCCTCCGCACGGCCGGCGCCTCGCGCACCAAGCCGGAGATCAAGCGCGATTTCGAGTACCTGATGCGGCTGTGGGAGAGCGTGCGCGAGCTGACGCTCACCTCCTCGGCCCCCGCCCTGGTCTACGAGGAGGGCTCGCTGATCAAGCGGGCGATCCGCGACCTCTACAACAAGGACATCGACGAGGTTCTGGTCGCGGGCGAGGACGCCTACCGCGAGGCCAAGGACTTCATGCGGATGCTGATGCCGAGCCAGACCAAGGTCGTGAAGCCCTACCGCGACCCGGCTCCGCTCTTCGCCCGCTTCGGCGTGGAGCAGCAGCTCGACGCGATGTTCTCCAACCACGTCTCCCTGCGCTCGGGCGGCTACCTCGTCATCAACCCGACCGAGGCCCTCGTCTCCATCGACGTGAACTCGGGGCGGGCCACCCGCGAGCACGACATCGAGGACACCGCCCTCAAGACGAACCTGGAGGCCGCCGAGGAGGTGGCGCGCCAGCTGCGCCTGCGCGACCTCGCGGGCCTGATCGTCATCGACTTCATCGACATGGAGGAGAAGCGCAACAACCGGGCGGTCGAGCGCAAGCTGAACGAGTGCCTCAAGGACGACCGGGCGCGCATCCAGGTCGGGCGCATCTCGCCCTTCGGCCTCCTCGAGATGTCGCGCCAGCGCATCCGCACCGGGGTGCTCGAATCCTCCTCCGTCCCGTGCGCCCATTGCGGCGGCTCGGGCTTCGTGCGGGCCACCGCCTCGGTGGCGCTGCTGATCCTGCGGGCGATCGAGGAGGCGCTGATCAAGTCGAGCAGCCACAACCTGATCCTGCGCACCCGCACGGAAGTGGCGCTCTACATCCTCAACCAGAAGCGCGTGCACCTGCGCGATCTCGAGACCCGGTTCGGCGTCTCGATCACGATCTCGGCCGACGAGCGGCTCGCCGCCACCTCGGTGTTCCACCTCGACCGGGGCGATCCCGCCCAGCGCGTCGAGCCGCGCCCCGTCACCAGCATCCGGGCGGAGGCGGTGCAGCCCCCGCCGCTGGAGGACGAGGAGGAGGACGAGGAGACGATCGAGGAGGCCGAGGCCGGCGAGGAGACGGTGGAAGCCGGCGCCGCCGAGACGGAATCCGACGACGAGAACGGCGGCCGGCGCCGCCGTCGGCGCCGGCGGCGCCGGGGCGGTCGCGGCGACGGGCCGCAGAGCCACGCCGAGGGCGACGAGGCCGCCGAGGGGCCCGAGGCTGGCGCCGAGGGGACCGAGACCGGCGCCGACGCCCCGGAGGTTGCCGAGGCCGCCGGCCCGGTCTCGATCCCGATCACCGAGGACGGCGAGGCGCAGGGTGACGAGGCCGGCGGCCGGCGCCGGCGGCGGGGCCGCCGCGGCGGTCGCGGCCGGGAGCGCCAGGACGAACGCCAAGACGAGCGCCAGGATGAGCGTCATGAGGAGTTCGCCGGCAGCATCGGCGACGAGGTCGTGGTCGGCGAGGCCGAGACGGCCGAGGCCGGACCTGCGGGTGGCACCCTCGCGCCGGACGCGCTGGCCGAGGAGATCGTGGCGGTCGGCGAGATCGCGGGCCCGGCCCCCGAGGCCGTCGCGTCGGCGGCTCCGCCCGCCGGGGTCGCGGACCTCTCGGCCCTCGACCGCGCGGCCGAGACCGCCGCGGCGATCGAGGACCCGGTGCCCCCGCCGGCCGGGCCGGCGGCTCAGGAGCTGTCCGTTCAGGAGCCTGCCCCGCCTCAGCCGGAGCCCGAGCCGGTCGCGGTGGTGCTGACGCCCCCGGACCCGGACCGTCCCAAGCGGGCGGGCTGGTGGTCGCGCACGAAGGCGGCCATCAGCGGACACTGATCCGATCGCCGGACTTCGTTCGGACGCCGGCGCGGCCGGCCCGCTCGCGCGAAGCCGGCATCCCCATCGCGTCGCGATCGCCGGGCGATCAACCGGATGTGCCATGACACGCGATCCGCGGCCGGCCCCTCGGGGCCGGCCGCGTCGTATTCCGGGCCCAGCCGATCGAGGACGTCACCCCGGTGTAACCGTTATGGCCCGGCCGAGACCCGGGGGTTCGCTCCTGCGGCATGGATTCTATGACCGGCCGGCCGGTGCTCGCTCCCCCGCAGGCCGGTGTTTACTCTGATCGCATCGTCGAACGGTCCGCTTCTCTCGGTCAGATCTCTGACGTATGGGAAAGGCTTCCTTTGTCAGGGGCAAGGTAACGGAAACTCAAATGTTCGTGGCCACTTTGAGCGCCATGTTCTCGTGAGTGCACCGGCCATGTTTCGATCCCTTCGCGCCCCCCGTCCGCAAGCCGTCGTGGTGGAGGAGCCCCGTGAGGCGGTGGAGGCGCGGATCGCGGATCTCCTCGATCGCGCCGGGACGCCCGGTGCCGCGGCGGCCCTCGACGGCCGGGTCGGCGCCGCCCTCGCCCGCCTCGTGGCCCAGGGGCAGAAGGCGGCGGCGGCCGATCTCGGGGTCGCCGCTCACGTGGCCGCGGAGGCCTCCGAGGCCGGCACCATCCTGGTCTGGATGACCCACGACGCCTCCGAGGTCGCCGGGCAGACCCGCACCATGGCGGCGGCGGTGGAGGAGGTGGCGGCCTCGACCCGCGAGCTGTGGAGCCGGTCCCAGGCGAGCGCCGACCTCGCGGACCGCGCCCGCACCGGCATCGCGGGCTGCGCCAGCGACATGCAGGAGGCCACGCGCACCATGGAGGTGATCGAGGCCGGCGCCGTCCAGATGGAGGAGCGCCTGCGCGGGTTCGAGAGCGCCGCCCAGCAGATCCAAGAGATCGCGGGCGCCATCGAGGCGATCTCCAGTCAGACCAACCTGCTCGCGCTCAACGCCACCATCGAGGCGGCGCGCGCGGGCGAGGCGGGCCGCGGCTTCGCGGTGGTCGCCGCCGAGGTCAAGCAGCTCTCCGGCCAGACCGCCCGGGCCACCGACCAGATCCGGACCCGCCTCGGCGCCCTCCTCCAGGAACTCGCGGCGATCCAGGGGGCGGTGGCGGAGAGCCGGCAGGCGGTGGCGACCGGCACCGGCGCGGTCGCCCGCGTCGGCGCCCGCATCCGCGACGAGGGTCAGGCGGTAGCCGGCTCGGCCGAGGGCATCCGCGCCCTCGTCGACGTGCTCGGCCAGCAGCAATCGGCCACCCAGGAGATCTCCGCGGGCGTGCAGCAGGTCGCCGACAAGACCCAGAAGACCCGCAACGAGATCGACGGCCTGATGGCCCAGCTCGCCCGCGCCGAGACCGCGGCCTGCGAGTCCTTCGACGGCGGGACGGACCGGGCGATCACCGGATACGGCCTCGTGCGCCTGCCGGCCGACCTCGCCGCCTGGAAGCGCCGCCTCGCCCAGGTGCTGACGGGCCTGCGCCCGGCCAAACGCGAGGAGGCCGCCTTCACGGCCTTCGACCTGCCGGCCCAGTGCGCGGCCCTGAAGGCCGACCCGGCCTTCGCGGGCGCCGGCCTCGACGCCGTGCTGGCGGCCTACGGTGAGGCGGCCCGGCAGGCGGCGCTGGTGGTGGAGGGTGTGGCCGCCCACGACTGGAACCGCGCCACGCCCGCCTTCCAGGCCTTCGAGACCGCGATCAAGACGATCTGCGAGAGGTTGCCCAGGCTCTGAGCGCGGCGCGCTCTCCCGGGAGGGCGCCGGGCCGGGCGGGTTTTCACCCGAGCCAGCCGCGCAGGCGGCGCACCGCCTCGGCGGCCGCCGCCTCGCCGCCCGCGAAGGACAGGCGCAGGTGGTGGGCGCCCTCCACGGGGTCGAAGTCGAGGCCGGGCGTCGCCGCGACGCCCGCCTCCGCCAGCATCCGGCGGCAGAAATCGGCAGCGTCGTTCGTCAGCCGCGCCACGTCCGCGTAGAGGTAGAAGGCGCCATCCGCCGGATGGACGTCGCCCAGGCCCAGCCCCGGGAGTTCGTTCAGCAGGAGCGCCCGGGCGCGCGCGTAATCGGCCTTGACCGCCTCCAGCTCCTCCGCGGCGTCGAAGGCGGCCAGCGCCGCCACCTGCGACAGGTAGGGCGCCGAGATGTAGAGGTTCTGCGCCAGCCGCTCGATCGGCCGCACCAGCCTCTCCGGCACCACCATCCAGCCGATCCGCCAGCCGGTCATGCAGTAGTACTTCGAGAAGGAATTGATGATCACCGCGTCGGGGTCGCTCCGGAGCGCGGTCGCGGCCGGCACGCCGTAGGTGAGGCCGTGGTAGATCTCGTCCGACACGAAGGCGAGGTTCAGCGCCCGGCAGGTGCGGCCGAGTTCGGCGAGGCCGACGGGATCGATCATCGTGCCGGAGGGGTTGGCCGGGCTCATGACCAGCAGCCCCGCCAGCGGGCGCGCGGCATGCGCCGCCCGCACCAGGGCGGCGGTCGGCACGAAGCCGTCCCCGGCCGAGAGCCGCAGCGGCACGGGTTCGAGGTCGAGGGCCTGCAAGATGCTGCGGTAGGCCGGGTAGCCCGGCTCCGCGATGGCGACCCGCGCGCCCGCGTCGAACAGCGCCAGGAAGGCCAGCACGAAACCCGCCGAGGAGCCCGTCGTCACCACGACCCGCTCGGGCGCCACCGTCACCCCGTAGGCCTCGGCGCAGTGGCGGGCGATCCGCTCGCGCAAGGGGGCGATGCCGAGCGCCTCCGTGTAGGGGATGCGCCCGCCCGCCAGCGCCGCCTGCGCGGCCGCCAGCGCCGCCCGCGGGGCAGGCGCCGAGGGCTGGCCCACCTCCATGTGCACCACCGTCTCGCCCCGCCGCTCCTTCACGGCCGCGGCCGCGAGCACGTCCATGGCGAGGAAGGGCGCGACGCGCGCGGCGCGGCGGGAGATCGAGGCGTCTGAAGGGTCGGGCCGCATGCGTCGGGGACCTTCGGGGGAGCATCCGCGGGAGCCCCGGCCATAGGACGGAACGGCCGCCCGCCGCAACGTGGGCCGTCCGGACCGACGCGAGCGTGATTTGACCCTGTGCCGAAAATCCGCCTAACCACCGCGTCACGACACGCCGGCCGCGCCGCAGTGCCGGCCGACCCGCCACGAGGACGCCGATGTTGCCCCTGCCCCGCCTCCTGCCCGCCCTCGCCCTGACGGGCCTCGTGGCTCTCGCCGCTCCGACGCAGGCCCAGGCCCCGGCGACCCCCGCCCAGGCTCCCGGCCCCGCCCCCATGACGGAGGCCCAGCGCCAAGCCATCGAGGGCGTGGTCCGCGAGTACCTGCTCAAGAACCCCGAAGTGCTGCAGGAGGCGATGGCCGAGCTGGAGAAGCGCCAGCAGGACTCGCAGCGCCAGGCGCAGGCGAGCGCCCTCAAGGAGACCCGCGACACCCTGCACAACTCGCCGCACGGCTTCGTCGCCGGCAACCCGAACGGCGACGTCACGCTGGTCGAGTTCTTCGATTACAATTGCGGCTACTGCAAGCGGGCGCTGTCCGACCTGCAGACGCTGGTCAAGGGCGACCCCAAGCTGCGCATCGTGCTCAAGGATTTTCCGGTGCTCGGACCGGATTCGGTCGAGGCGAGCAAGGTCGCGCTGGCGGCCAAGCAGCAGCTCAAGGGCGAGCGGCTGTTCGAGTACCACGTCAGGCTGATCGAGACCCGCGGCAAGGTGAACGCCGAGCGGGCCTTCGCGGTGGCCCGCGAGATGGGCCTCGACGTGGCGCGCCTGCAGAAGGACATGCAATCCCCCGACGTCCAGGCAGCGCTGCAGGAGAACGTGAGCCTCGGCGACAAGCTCGGCCTCTCGGGCACGCCCGCCTTCATCATCGGCGACGAGATCATCCCGGGCGCGGTCGGCGCGGAGCCGATCCGCAAGACCATCGCGGGCGTGCGCCAGTGCGGGCACGCCACCTGCTAGCGGCTCCCGCCCCTATCCGCCGCCCGGCCCATCCGGTAAGAGCGCGCACGTCTCAAGTGCGCGCACGTCCCGCGCGCCCCTCGGCGCCAGCCCTGTGCCATGATCGCGATCCACGTCCTCAACGGTCCGAATCTCAACCTGCTCGGCCGGCGCGAGCCCGGGATCTACGGCACCGCCACGCTCGCCGACATCGAGCGCAGGCTCGGTGAACGGGCCGCCGCGGCCGGCGTCGCGCTCACCGCGCGCCAGTCGAACCACGAGGGCGAGCTCGTCGGATGGGTGCAGGAGGCCGGGCTCGCCGGAGCCGGCCTCCTCCTCAACGCGGGCGCCTACACCCACACCTCGGTCGCCCTGCGCGACGCGATCGCGGGCGCGGGCGCCATCGCGGTCGAGATCCACCTCTCGAACGTGCATGCCCGCGAGGACTTCCGGCACCATTCCTTCCTCGCCCCGGTCTGCGCGGGCGTCATTTGCGGCTTCGGACCGATGAGCTACCTCCTCGGCTTCGACGCCCTCCTGCACCTCCTCGGGGGACGCTCCCCCGCCACCCCTCTCTCCTGATTGCCGACCGCATGTCCAAGCACGATCCGTTCGATCCCGACCTGGTGCGCCAGCTCGCGACCCTGATCGCCGAGACCGACCTGACCGAGATCGAGGTCGAGAAGGGCGATCTGCGCATCCGCGTGGCCCGCACCGTGACGGCGGCGACCGTCCACGTGCCGGTGGCGGCACCCGCGCCCGCCGCGCCGCCCCTGCCCGCCGCCGCCGTCCCGGTGGCCGCGGCCGAGGCCGATTCCAAGGCGCTCGCGGCCCATCCGGGCGCGGTCCTCTCGCCGATGGTCGGCACCGCCTACCGGCGCCCTTCCCCGGACGCCAAGCCCTTCGTGGAGGTGGGCGCGCGCATCGAGAGCGGGGCGCGTCTCCTCCTCGTCGAGGCGATGAAGACCTTCAACGACATCGTGGCGCCGCGCGCCGGCACCGTCACGGCGATCTTCATCGAGGACGGCCAGCCGGTGGAGTTCGGCGAGCCTCTCCTGCTGATCGAGTGACGGCGCGCCCATGTTCGACAAGATCCTGATCGCGAACCGGGGCGAGATCGCCCTGCGCATCCTGCGCGCCGCCAAGGAGCTCGGCATCGCCACGGTGGCGGTCCATTCCACCGCGGACGCCGACGCGATGCACGTGCGGCTCGCCGACGAGAGCGTCTGCATCGGGCCGCCGCCGGCCCGTGACAGCTACCTCAACATCCCGCAGATCATCGCCGCCTGCGAGATCACCGGCGCGGACGCGGTGCATCCGGGCTACGGCTTCCTGTCGGAGAACGCGCGCTTCGCCGAGGTGCTGGGCCATCACGGCATCGCCTTCATCGGCCCCAAGGCCGAGCACATCCGGGTGATGGGCGACAAGATCGAGGCCAAGCGCACCGCCAAGCGCCTCGGCATCCCCTGCGTGCCCGGCTCCGAGGGCGGCGTCGCCGACCCGGACGAGGCGCGGCGCGTCGCGGCCGAGATCGGCTATCCGGTGCTGATCAAGGCGGCCTCGGGCGGCGGCGGGCGCGGCATGAAGGTCGCCCGCAGCGAGGAGGACCTCGACACCGCGCTCGCCACCGCCCGCATCGAGGCCAAGGCCGCCTTCGGGGACGACGCGGTCTACATCGAAAAATACCTGGAAAAGCCCCGCCACATCGAGGTGCAGGTGCTCGGCGACGGGCGTGGCGGGGCGATCCACCTCGCCGAGCGCGACTGCTCGCTCCAGCGCCGCCACCAGAAGGTCTGGGAGGAAGGCCCCTCGCCCGCCCTCAACCCGGAGATGCGCGAGCAGATCGGCGGGGTCTGCGCCCGGGCCATGCAGGAGCTCGGCTACACGGGCGCCGGCACGGTCGAGTTCCTGTACGAGGACGGGCAGTTCTACTTCATCGAGATGAACACCCGGATTCAGGTGGAGCACCCCGTCACCGAGATGATCACCGGGATCGACCTCGTGAACGAGCAGATCCGGGTGGCGGCGGGCGCGCCCCTGTCGCTGCGCCAGGAGGACGTGCGGGTCGAGGGCCACGCCATCGAGTGCCGCATCAACGCGGAGCACCCGGCGACCTTCCGGCCCTCGCCGGGCACGATCACCTATTTCCATCCGCCGGGGGGCCTGGGCGTGCGGGTCGATTCCGCCGCCTTCCAGGGCTACCGCATCCCGCCGCACTACGACTCGCTGCTGGGCAAGCTGATCGTGCACGGCCGCACCCGCAACGAGTGCCTGATGCGCCTGCGCCGGGCGCTGGACGAGTTCGTGGTCGACGGAGTCGACACGACGCTGCCGCTCTTCCGCACGCTGGTGCGCAACCCGGATGTGCAGAACGGGCTCTACGACATCCACTGGCTGGAGGAGTTCCTGAAGACCGGCGGCCTCGACGTCGCCTGACCCGCGAGGGCGGCCGGCGCGCGGCCGGCCGCCTCCGCGGTGCCGCAGCGGAACCAGCCGTCTTCCCGAAAGTTCTCCCCGCCTGGATCGCCGCCGCATCCTCCCCCACCGTACGGGACGAGCCGGATGCGGCGGGCGAGATATCTGGCGAAGAACGGGAGAGATTCGATGCGTGCGATGAGCGTGGCCCTGGTGGCCGCGATGGCCTTCGCGACTCCGGCCCTGGCGCAGGTGGTGGTGGAGACGGTTCCGGCGGCCCCCGGCGCGCCCGTGGTGGTCGTGCCCGAGACCACCGGCACGGTGGTGGTCCCGGTCGTGCCGGGCCCGCCGCTGCCGCCCACCGAGGCCGCGTCCGACTTCGATTCCGCCAAGGGCAGCAACGCCGCCAACCCGAGCCGCATGGCACCGAATCTCGGCGGCACGGCCGGCGGCCCGTCCCGCTGATCGGAGGCGGGGGGGGGGGGGGGGGGGGGGGGGGGGGG
>NZ_JBKIBX010000075.1:11661-14306 GCF_046557895.1 Methylobacterium oryzisoli
CGCGGGCCGATCACGGCCCGCGCCGCCCTGCGGATCCGACCGCGACGGTTCCTTGACAGGCCGCCTGCGACCTCCCTATATCGCGCCACCGCGGCGCCGGACCTCGCTGTCCCGGCCCGAGGCGGCGGAGTAGCTCAGCTGGTTAGAGCAGAGGAATCATAATCCTTGTGTCGGGGGTTCGAGTCCCTCCTCCGCTACCATAGATCTCCCACTAAGTGCGGCAGATCGGCCTTCAAGCACCAGCGCTGAAAGGCGGCCTTCGACCTCAACATCGACGCCGCGTCTGGGCTTTCCAGGAAGAACCGTTACGCGTTTGATGAGGCTGCGAAAGCTTGCGACGAGACGTCGGCTCGCCTCGTCATCGCTTCGTGCATGATCACTCAGTGTGGACGCAAGCTCACGAACCTGGGTGAGGTAGCCGGCCACAGCGCCTGTCTCCAGAGTGAAGAACCGGTTAGCTTGATCAAGCTGCTCAAGCGCTGCCTCCAAATCCGCTTGTTCGGCCTTGAGCGCAGGCAGGCGGGCTGCCGCATCAGCTTCCGTGACGAAGCCTTTAAGATAGCCGCTCATCAGCCGATCATGCTCAGCCTTGAGACTTGCAAGACGGGTCTCAATCCGAGCGCGTTCGTTGCTTGATCCTGTTGCGAGCCTGCGGCGCGTCTCGTTGTACCGGCGCACATAGACCTCGATTAGGCGCGGGTCGCTCAGAACGGTTTCCATCCCCGAGACCACCGCGCGCTCAATCAGCGGCAGGTAGACGATCCGGCGGTTGTCGCAGCTTCCGTTTTCACGGATGGCCGAACACCGCACGCGGGTTTTGCCCGTGCTGTCGCGATCGTGGACGGACAAGCCTGATCCGCAGGAGTGACATTGCAGGAGGCCTGACAGCAGATTTTGCTGCCGCCGAATTAGGTGAGGAGCCGCGTGGGATTTTGCTTCCTTTACGGACCGCACCCGATCCCACACCTCATCGGCAATCAGTCGGAGATGCGGAGCCTCAACAGTGTGCCATGCTTCCTTGGGGTTGGGCCGGGAGACCCGTCGTCCGGTGTCTGGATCCTTCAGCATCCGGACCTTGTTCCAGACGATGCGGCCTGCGTAGAGTTCGTTGAACACGAGGCCCGTGCCCCGTGCGCTGTTGCCGTTGATGGTTGATGCGTTCCAGCGTCGGCCCCTTGGAGGGGGAACGTTCTGGCGGTTCAGGTCGGCCGCGATATCCCTTGGCTGGCGTCCCTCGGCGTACTCGGAAAGGATGCGGCGAACGACAGCGGCCTCCGCTTCATCGATAGCGAGTTCGCCGGGCCGGCCAGGGACGGGCCGATAGCCGTAAGCACGTCCTCCAGCATGGCGTCCGCCGCGGACGACGCCTGCCATGCCGCGCCGCACCTTCTTTGCCCCCTCCTCCCGCTGCATCTGTCCGACAAGCCCGAACAGTCCAGCCATTGTGGCGTCGAGCTTGCCGCCGCTGTGAACCGAACGAAGTTCGATGCCGAGAAAAGTGAGACGGTCGAACAATTCGCCGGTGTCTCGCATCGATCGCGCAAGCCGGTCGGAATGCTCCACGATCACCGCGTCGAACGCATTGCGGCGCGCTTGAGCCATCAGATCAATGAGGCCGTCACGTCCGAAGATTGAGGCGCCGGACTTGGCTCGATCGCAGAACGTCGCGACGATTATCAGCCCCTCGCGCTCCGCATAGGAGCGGCACACAGCGATCTGATCCTCGACAGACCGCTCATTCTGAAGGTCCGTCGAGAACCGAGCGTAGATCGCCGCGCGCTTCATCACCGCTTCGCCCTCCTCGCTGGATTGCCGTTAGACACGGCCGCACGATGGTCCCGCAGGGCCGTAGCATCGGCAAGAGCCTCCACCATGCGAACGATATCTGGGTCGAGCGGCCGCAGGCCGAGCGGGGCGCGCGAGCCGACCCGGGTCATCAAGCAAGCCATCCGGCGGGGCGAGCCACGTTCGATACGAAGCGTTCCTGTTTCTCTAGAAAGCCAGTGCCGATAGCGTCACTAGTGCCAGTAGCCATGCCGTTTCGGACGCGTGGATGGCGAACAAGCTGCTCGCCAGCGGCTAGAGGTACGCTTGGCGTACCCCAGGGAGTTGTGCCGATAGTGCCATTGGTGCCGTTAGCTCGGCACGAGCCGCATCCGACTGCAGCTATCAGCACTAGTGGCGCTACTGGCACAGTTTGCTGTCGGCGAGCAGCCGTCGCGCGAACCATTATGACGACCTCGCGTGCACGACGGGGTTGACCTCATAGTGCTTCGTCTGCCGCCCCTTGGTGCCACCTAGCCGGGTCGGCCGTGGGCGGATCAGGCCGGCCTCGACCAGCCCCGCACAGGCGATGTCCATGTGCTCAGCCTCGCGCAGCATCCCGCCGATCTCCCGCCGCAGGTCGCGGGCATTGAACTCGGTCCGACCAGTCTGGCGCAGGTACCGCGCCAGTTGCATCGCCCGGCGTTCGGCGACGGGGATCGACGCGTCTCCGAACACCCGTTCCGCCATCGGGATGAAGTACTCCTGCAGCAGCTCGACGGCGCAGCGCATGGCCGGGGCTCTGATCTCCTCTGT
Source organism: Methylobacterium oryzisoli (assembly GCF_046557895.1). Taxonomy (NCBI): domain Bacteria; kingdom Pseudomonadati; phylum Pseudomonadota; class Alphaproteobacteria; order Hyphomicrobiales; family Methylobacteriaceae; genus Methylobacterium; species Methylobacterium oryzisoli. Next base: position 14,242 of record NZ_JBKIBX010000075.1, read on the forward strand.
ACCGCCCGCGGTTTGTGAGACACCGATTTAAACCCTATGCGGCGAGAGCCGCCGGTGGAAGCTGC
>NZ_JBKIBX010000076.1:0-14260 GCF_046557895.1 Methylobacterium oryzisoli
CGCCCGACGAGTGTGCCAACTTCTTCATCGCTGCCGGATACGATCCAGATTAAACCGAAAACGCTCTAGGTTCGCGGAGTATGTGCTCGATCCAGAGCGACGCGAGCTGACCCGAGGCTCGCAGAGGATCGCGGTCGGTCCGCAGGTCTTCGACCTGCTTCTCTATCTGCTGCTCAATCGCGCACGCGTCGTCAGCAAGGACGATCTCCTGGACGCCGTCTGGAAGGGCCGTATCGTGTCGGAGTCGACGCTGACGAGCCATATCAACGCCGTCCGTCGGGTGATCGGCGACAGCGGCGAAGACCAGCGCCTGGTCCGGACCGTCGCCCGAAAGGGGTTCCGTTTCGTCGGCGAAGTCGAGGAACAAGGGCCGCCGCCTGTGCCTGGCGGCCCACCTGCGGTCGGCGAGCCTGGCTCACTCAAGGGATCGCCTCACGCGCTGCCCCTGCCCGATCGACCGTCGATCGCCGTCTTGCCCTTCCTGAACCTGAGCGGCGATCCCGGACAGGAGTATTTCACGGACGGAGTCGTCGAGGACGTCATTACGGCGCTGTCCCGCGTCCGATGGTTGTTCGTCATCGCCCGCAATTCGAGCTTCACGTACAAGGGCCGGGCGGTCGACGTCCGCGAGGTCGGCCGGGACCTGGGAGCCCGCTACGTCCTGGAAGGCAGCGTGCGCAAGGCGCACGACCGGATCCGCCTCACCGGGCAGCTCATCGATGCCTCCAGCGGATTGCACGTGTGGGCCGAGCAGGTCGAGGACACGCTCGACAACATCTTCGAGCTGCAGGATCGGCTCGCCGAGAGCGTCGTGGGCGCCGTTGCGCCGCAGCTCGAGCGCGCGGAGATCGAGCGCTCTAGCCGAAAGCCGACCGACAGCCTCGACGCCTACGACTATTATCTTCGCGGCATGGCGAGCGTTCACAGGGGAACCCGGCGGGCCATCGACGAGGCGTTGCCGGCCTTCCGGACAGCGATCGAGTTCGACCCGGATTACGCGTCAGCCTACGCGATGGCCGCCTGGTGCTACTTCTGGCGCAAGGTCAACGGCTGGTCGGCGGACAGGGAGCAGGAGATCGTCGAAGGCGCGCGGTTGGCCCGAGCTGCGGTCGAGCTCGGCAAGGGCGATGCCGTCGCGCTCGCCCGAGGCGGGCACGCGCTCGCACATCTGATCGGCGATATCGACAGCGGCATCGCTCTCATAGACCGGGCGCTGTTGCTCAACCCGAACTTGGCGGCAGCTTGGTTCCTCGGTGCGTTCCTTCGGGTTTGGCGTGGCGAGCCTGACGACGCCATCGAGCGGTTCTCGCATGCTGTGCGTCTGAGCCCCTTGGATCCCGAGATGTACCGGATGCAGGCGGGGATCGCGATGGCGCACCTGTTGGCCGGGCGCGCGGACGAGGCGTCGATCTGGGCCGAGCGGGCCCGCCGCGAGCTGCCCAGCTTTCTCATGGCGGTCGCGGTCTCGGCGGCCGCCCATGCCATCGCCGGACGGAGCGGAGAGGCGCAACGAGCGATGTCCCGCTTGCGTGCGCTCGATCCCGCCCTTCACATGGCCAGTCTCGGGGACTGGCTCCCGTTCCACCGACCTGCCGACCTCGCCACGTTCTCGGATGGTCTTCGCAAGGCGGGATTGCCGGAATGAAGGCGTCCCGGTGAGACATGACGCCCGCCATCGGACATCCTCGCGGTGTTTCCTCCCTAACGGTTCTTGGGTCGCGGCCACACTCGACGATCGGGTGTCGGCCGAAGGGGTGTTCATCAATCGCGCTTGCCGCAAGCCCAGACCCGAGCCGCTGAAGACGCGCGCCGGGCGCGAAGCCAGTCCGACCGGCGCCATCCTGGATGCCCAAGCCGACCGTTCGGGCGGGGCCGGCGTGGCGGGTGCACGCGGTCATGGCCCGGCGCAGGCCCCTGAGCGGCGCGCCCACGGCGGCGCGCCACGCCGCCACGCTGGCATCGGCCGACCGGACCGCCTCCGCGTCGAGAGCGCGGCCCGTCCGCGCGCACCAGAGCAGTAGAGCACGAGGGTCACGTCCGCTCCCGCCTCATCTTGGAGGGCGAGGCAGGCCGCCGCCGCGCCCGGACAGCCGTAGAGGACGAGGGCGAAAGTCCAGAGCGGATCGGCGTCCATCACGCAGTCCATCCGCGAACGAGCACGACCGGCGAGGGGCACCCCACGCCGGTCGCGATGGCTGCCGCGGGTTCCGGCCCGCGGCGGGCGCTCAGATGCGCTCGAGATTGCCCCGCGTCTCTTCCGTGAGGAAGGCGCCGATGAGGTAGATCGCGGTAACGGCGGTCGTGAAGATCGCGAGCATCATCGGGATCTGACTGGGACCATCGACCGCCAGCGACACCAGCGTCGGCAGCATGCCGCCGAGCGCGAAGCCGACATTCCAGGTCAGGCCGGTGCCGGTGGCCCGCAGCGCGGTCGGGAATTTTTCGTTGAGGAAGATCAGCAGCGGGCCGTAGCTCGCGTTGGCGATGAAGGACAGGAGCAGGACGTAGAGGGTGAGCAGGGTGGTGTCCGTCGTCCCGGCCATGGCGAGGAAGAGGGCCGGGAACGCCACCAGCCGCACCACGCCCATGAGCAGGAAGCTTGCCCGCCGCCCGATGTGCTGGCTCAGTTCGCCGAGGGCGCAGGCGCCGATCGCGGCGGCGACGTTGGCGCCGATGAGGATCATCGACGCGGTCGCATTCGGCACGCCGTTCACGAGCTTGAGGTAGGTCGGCAGGTAGCCGGAGGTCAGATAGTAGGCCGCGCCGCCGCCGAACGAGACCAGGGTCGCGAGCAGGAAGGCACGCATGTGCTCGGCCGAGAACAGGGCGCGCACGGGCGAGGCGACCACGGGTGCCCCGACGCGGCGGGCCGCCTTCTCGGCCTGGAGCTGCCGGAAGATCGGCGATTCCTCGAGGTTGCGGAACAGGATCAGGCCGACGACCGAGGTCAGGAGCCCGGAGAAGAACATCACCCGCCAGCCCCAGGAGGCGAAGGCCTCGCCGGGTGCGAGCAGGGAGACGATGTAGAAGACCAGCGAGGCCAGCAATCCGCCGATCGCCGCGCCGCCGCCGCCGACCGCGCCCGACATCAGGCCGCGCCAGCGCTCGGGCACGGATTCGGTGCCGATCGTGTGCGAGGCCGCGACCACCCCGCCGACGAAGATGCCCTGGATCAGGCGGAAGACGAGGAAGATCGCGGTGGCGAACTAGCCGATCTGCCCGACCGTGGGCAGGAGCCCGAAGGCCGCAGTCGAGACGCCGACGCCCACCACCGCGATCATCAGCGCGCGCCGCCGGCCGAGGCGGTCGGCGTAGGAGCCGAACAGGGCCGAACCGAGGGGCCGGATCAGCAGCGTGACGGCGAAGGAGGCGTAGGCGCCCGCCAGCGACAGCATCGGCTTGTCGGCCGGGAAGAACAGCGCGCCGACGACGGGCGCGACGTAGAGCAGGATGAAGAGGTCGAACAGGTCGAGACCCCAACCGAACAGCGAGGCCATCGCGGCGGTGGCGGTCTGGCGGGTCGTCGGCTTGGGCAGCGCCTCGGACGCGGGAATCGTGGTGGCGGCGGACATGGGGTCTCCTCCTTCGGGCATGCGGCCTCGTTGGGCCGGCCGGTGCGGCCGGGCCTTGGATGGTCGTGAGGGTCGGTCTCTGGACCGCCCGGCCGGTCTGGCGCCGGCTCGGGCGGGGCGGCGCCGCGCGCCGCGGAACGGGCGGCTCTACGCGCCGCGGAAGGTCGGCTTGCGCTTGGCGTGGAAGGCCTCGACGCCCTCGCGGAAGTCGTCGGACTGGCGCAGGCGGCTGTAGCAGTGCCCTTCGAGCTCGATGGCGATCGAGAGGGTCGCGTCCTCGGTGTCGTTGAGGAGCTTCTTGGCCGTGCGCTGGGCGATGGGCGAGAAGGCGCGCAATTCCTCGACCAGCGCGTCGACGGCGGCTTCGAGTTCGCCGTCCGGCACGCACGCGGTGGCGATGCCCCATTCCAGCGCCTGCCGGCCGGGGATGCGCTTCGAGCGCATCACGATGTCCTTGGTGCGGGTGATGCCGACGATCTTCTGCAGGCGGGCCGAGCCGCCGGAGCCCGGGATCTGGCCGAGCTTCTGCTCGGGCAGCGCGTACTGGCAGGTCTCCGAGACGATGCGGAAATCGCAGGCGAGCGAGATCTCGAAGCCGACGCCGAAGGTGTAGCCGCGGTTGGCCGCGATCACGGGCTTGGCGCAGCGGGCCGGCGCGGCGATGTTCCAGGCGAGCTTGGAGACGTGCTCGGGCGAGGCGTCGAGGAAGCCCTTGATGTAGCCGCCCGACGAGAAGTGCTCGCCCTCGGCGCGCAGCACGATCACGCGCACGCGGTCATCCTCGTCGAGGGCCTCGAACACCTTCCGGATCTCGTCGCGCTGGGGCATCGCGATCACGTTCATGGGGGGGCGAGCGAGGATCACGTCGGCGCGCTCGCGGGCGGGATCGATCTCGACCCGGAAGCCGTCGAGGTTGGAAAGCCGGGGATCGCTGGTCATGGGGTCACTCTCTGGTTGACCGGATGGGGAAGGGGTCGTCTCAGGCGGCGGCGGAGGGGTCGCCGGCCGCCTCGGCCTCGTACTCGCCCGCGACGAGCTGGCGGCGCAGGAGCTTCCCGACCGGGGATTTCGGGATCTCGGCCAAGAAGACGTAGGCGCGCGGACGCTTGTGGCTCGGAAGCCCGGCCGCGCGGCAATGGGCGTCGAGGGCGGCCTCGTCGACGGGGGCGCGCCGCTTGACGAAGGCGGTCACCACCTTGCCCCAGCGCTCGTCGGGCAGGCCGACCACGGCGATCTCCGAGACCGCCGGATGCAGCGACAGGCAGCTCTCGATCTCGACCGGCGAGACGTTCTCCCCGCCGGTGATGATCATGTCGTCGACCCGGCCCGTCACGAAGACGTCCCCGTCCGCGTCCATGAAGCCGGTATCGCCCGTAAGGTACCAGCCGTTGCGAAAGGCCTTCGCGTCGGCCTCCGGGCGGCGCCAGTAGCCCTCGAAGGCCTCGTCGCCGCTCGCGATGACGGCGATCTCGCCCTCTTCGCCCGGGGCGGCGGCGGCCTGCGGATCGGTGGCGCCGAGCGGCACGACCCGCACCATCGTGTTGAGGCCGGCCCGCCCCGCCGAGCCGGGCTTGGCCGCGGCGTCCTGGTTGATCGTGAAGGTGTAGACCTCCGACGAGCCGTAATGGTTCACGAACAGGTCCGGCCGGAACGCCTCGGTCAACCGGCCGAGGAGGCCGTCCGTCATCGGCGCGCCCGCGAAGCCGAGCTTGCGCACCGAGGACGTATCGGTCGCGGCGAAGTCAGGATGGTGGACGAGGTCGTGGTAGAGCGTCGGGACGAGGTAGAGGTTCGTCACCCGCTCGCCCGCGATCAGGCGCAGCGCGCCCGCCACGTCGAAGCGCGGCAGGCACACGAAGGCGCCGCCCACGAGCGACATGGCCAGCAGCGAGCGCACCCCCATCGTGTGGTAGAGCGGCATGACGCCGAGCGTCCGCTCGCCGCGGCCGTAGAGGTTCTGGGCCACGTGGGCGAGGGCGGCGGCGCGCTCGGTGCGGTGGCGGCGCGGCACGCCCTTGGGCTTGGCCGTGGTGCCCGACGTGTAGAGCATCAGGGAGATTGCCTCGGCATCCGCTCTCGGCATGGCGGGCGCGGCCGCCACGGCGGTGAGGTCGGAGAAGCGCGTCTCGCCGGGTTCGGGCTCGACGCCGACGGCGATGCGCGGGCAGCGGCGCGCGCCGGCGCTCGCCCGCACGCTCGCGGCCGAGACCCCCTCGTAGGCGATCGCCTTCGCCTCCGCGTTATCGACCGCGAAGTCGATCTCGTCGGGATTGGCCCGCCAGTTGATCGGGGTGAGCACGAGGCCGGCGAACTGGCAGGCCCAGTGGAGCGTCGCCGCCTCCAGGCGGTTCTGCAGCGCCGTGACGAGGTGATCGCCGGGCTCGAGGCCGAGCGCGTCGAGGCCCGCGACCACGGAGGAGATCAGCCGGTACCACTCCGCGTAGGTGAGGCGGGTCTCCCCGTCGACGATGGCGAGTTCCCGCGGGTCGCGGGACACGCTCGCCAGGAAGCTGGTGCCAAGGTCAAGCATGGGATGGGGTCTCCTCGATCGGCTCGCCGCGCAGCAGGGCGGCCGCCTCGACGGCGGCCGCAATGATCGGGGCGTAGCCGGTGCAGCGGCAGAGATGCCCGCCGATCACCTCGGTGAGCTCCGCCCGCGTCGCCTGCGGGCGACCCCGCAGGTAGGCGTCCAGCGACATCAGGATGCCGGCGGTGCAGAAGCCGCATTGCAGGGCGTGGTGGCGCCGGAAGGCCGCCTGTAGCACGCCGAGCCGGCCGGGCTCTGGCGCCAGCCCCTCGACGGTGCGCACCTCGCAGCCCTCGACGGCGACGGCGAGCGTCAGGCAGGCGCGGGCCGGCATCCCGTCGATCGCGACCGTACAGGCGCCGCAGACGCCGTGCTCGCAGCCCACATGGGTGCCGGTCATGCCGAGCCCGTGGCGGAGCGCGTCGGTGAGCAGCGTGCGCGGCTCGACCTCGACCCGGGCGGGGGCCCCGTTCAGCGTGAAGGCGACCTCGTGGCGCCGCGCGGCGGCCAAGCGGACGTGCGTCGGTGTGCCGACGCTTCGATCGCCTTGATTCCTGAGCCACCGCAGGCTCTCTTCGCAGAACCGGCGGCCACCGTCGCGCAATCTGCTTAGCCGTGGCATCGGCGGGCCTCCTCTGCGGCTTGTTCCAGAACCCGGCGGCCGAGGCGGCGTACGAGGTCGCGGCGGTAGCGGGCTGTGGCGTGGACGTCGTCCCCGGCGCCGAGATCCCACGCGAGGGCGTTGAGGGCATCGTCGAGGGCGCTGCCGTCGAGGAGGGGCCAGTCACGGGCGGTCGGCCGGTCGGCGACGCCGCCCACCGCGAGCCGCATCCGCCGGCCGTCGACCACCGCCGCGCAGGCCACGATGGCGAAGTCGCCGTGGCGCCGCCCCACCTCCGCGAAGGCGTAGCCGGTGCCGGGCGCACGCAGGGGCAGACCGATCGCCTCGACGAGTTCGTCGTCGGCCCGGTCGGTCACCATCATGCCGACGAAGAAGGCGTCCGCCCGCACCCGCCGTGTGCGCCTGGCGGAGCGCAGATGCACCTCGCCCTCCAGGGCGAGGAGACAGAGCGGGATCTCGGCGCTCGGGTCGGCGTGGGCGACGGAGCCGCACAGGGTGCCTCGGGCGCGGGTCTGGACGTGGCCGACGTGCGGGAGGGCGGCGGCGAGGAGAGGCAGCTCGTCGGCGACATTCGGCCGGTCGAGAAGGATCGCCTGCCGCGTGCCCGCCGGGATCACGAGGGCCCCGTTCTCGCGGCGAGGCGCGCGCAGGGTTTCGATCCGCATCACGTCGACGAGCAGGGCGGGCTTCGTCAGCCGCATGTTCAGCATCGGCACGAGCGACTGGCCGCCCGCGACGATGCGGGCCTCGTCGCCGTGCCGGGCGATCGCCTCCAGCGCCTCGTCGAGGCTCGCGGCGCGCAGGTAGTCGAAGCGGGCGGGCTTCATGCGGAGAACCCCAAGCGCGAGAGGAGCCGGCGCAGCGGGCCGGGCCGGGACTCCCCCCCGCCGGCCCGGCGCGCGAGTGCGGAGAAGAAGCCGCCGATGATCACCCGGGCCGCCCCGTCGAGGAGCCGGCCGCCCACCGCCGCGACCTTGCCGCCGACCGAGGCCTCGTAGGCGTAGCCGATGCGGGTGCCGCCCCGGCCGTCCGCGGCCAGGGTGATCCGCCCGCGGCCGCTGCCGTTCCCGAGCGCACCCGTCACGGTGCCCGACAGCGTCGCGGCCCGGGGTGGATCGAGGTCCGAGAGGCTGATGTCGGCCTTGTAGCGGCCCTTCACGGGGCCGACGCCGAGCGTCACGTCGGCCCGGAAATGCGTGTCCGACAGTTTGCGCACCCCGTGCGCACCGGGGATCACCGAGGTCAGCACGGCGGGGTCGAGCAGCATCGCCCAGACCGCATCCGGGGCAGCCGCCACGTGGGCCTCGCCGGTCCCGCGCAGGGTCCGGTCGCCCGGCCGGACCGCCGTCTGCGCGGCGCGGCCCTGCGGCGGGGCCGGCTCCTCGCCGCGCGCCGCGAGCGCGGCGAGCTTGGCGGGCGTCAGCGGCAGGTCGATGGCCTCGAGGCCGAGAGCGTCCGCGACAGCGTTGGCGAGGCAGACCGGCGTCGACATGCAATTGCCCTCGCCCACCCCCTTCGCCCCTAGGGGCGTGAAGGGCGAGGGGCTCTCCACGTGCAGGACGACGAGGTCCGGGATCTCGGTCGCGGTCGGCAGCAGGTAGTCGGCGAGGGTGCCGGACAGGAAGGCGCCGTCTTCTCCGTAGGCGAGTTCCTCGTAGACGGCGGCGCCGAGCGCCTGGGCGAAGCCGCCCCGCACCTGCCCCTCGACCATGCCGGGGTGCAGGATCCGGCCGCAATCGTGCATCGAGACGTAGCGGTCGATGACGAGCTTGCCCGTCTCCCGATCCACCTCCACGCCGCAGAAGTCGAAGATGAAGCCGTGGCAGAGCGAGGAGTTGACGGCATCGTCCTCGTCGGGCGCGGTCAGCTCCGGCGGCGTCCAGAACGCGGTCTCGCGGATGACAGAGCCGGCCTCGTCGGGCACAAGGCCCGGTGACCAGTGGCGAGTCGCGGCGACGCGCGCGAAGGGGAGGGCGGCGTCCGGGTTCGTGCGCGACGCAACGCGGCCGCCCGCGAAGACGAGGTCGTCGGCCCGCACGTTCAGCTGGGCCGCCGCCACCAGGGCGAGCCGGTCGCGCAGGCGCGTGGCGGCCATCTGCGCCACCCCGGCGACTGCGGCGGCGAAGCGGCTCGAGTAGTTGCCCGAGGCGATCGACCACGCGTCCTTGGCGGTGTCGAGATCCGCGGTCACCCGGACCTGATCGAGGGGGATGCCGAGGACGTCGGCGACGACCTGGGCCAGGACGGTGCGGTGGCCCTGGCCCTGCGGCACCGAGGCGACCTGCACGGTCACCGAGCCGACCGGGTCGAGGGTGATCGTGGCGGTAGCCTGCGCGCCGTTCTTCGGGCCGGCCTTGGCGCGCTCGGCGGCGGTCAGCACCGTGGTGATGTAGCCCATGTTCGAGACGCTCGGCTCGACCACGGCCGTGCAGCCGATGCCGTAGAGCCGGCCCTCGGCGCGGGCCTCCGCCCGGCGGCGGCGCAGCGCATCGAGGCCGCCGTCGCGGACCGCCTCGTCGAGGGCCCGCTGGTAGTCGCCGGAATCGTAGAGCGCCCCGGTCGCGGTCCGGTACGGGAAGGCATCGGACGGGATCAGGTTGCGCCGGATCACGTCGAGCGGGTCGAGGTTCAGCGCGAGGGCGATGCGCTGCACGAGGCGTTCGAGCGGGTAGTAGACCTGCGGGCCGCCGAAGCCCCGCACGAGGCCGGTCGGCGTCTTGTTGGTGACCACCACCCGGTTGCGGATGCGCAGGTGCCGGATCGCGTAGGCGCCGGTCATGTTGCCGTGCATCCGGTACAGGGTGGCGGGCTCCGGCGCGCGCAGGGTGGCGCCGCAATCCTCCACTTGGTCCCAGTCGAGGGCGGCGATGCGCCCCTCGCCGTCGAAGGCCGCCGTCAGGGTGGTGACGCGGTTCGTCGCCGAGACGGAGGCGGCGAGGTGCTCCATCCGATCCTCGATCCACTTGACCGGGCGCCCGACTTTGCGGGCAGCGGCGCAGATCAGGACCGCGTAGGGCGCGACACCCTGCTTGACCCCGAAGCTGCCGCCGGAATCCGGCGGCGTGCGCAGGCGCAGGCGGTTGCCCGGCACCTTGAGCGCGCGGGCCACCACGGCATGGATGCTGAAGGGGCCCTGGAAATTCGCGAGGAGGTCGTAGGAATCATCGCTCGGGTCGTAGTCGGCGACGACGCCGTAGGTCTCCATCGGCGAGCCGGTGTTGCGGGGATAGCGGACCCTCACCGAGAGGGTGTGGGGCGCCTGCGCGAAGGCAGCCTCCGGATCGCCGTACCGGAAGGTGCGGTCGCTCACGAGGTTGCGCCCCACGCCCTCGTGCAGGACCGGGGCCTCCTCGGCCAGCGCCGCCAGCGGATCGACCAGCGCGGGGCGGCCGCGGTACTCGACCTCGATCAGGTCGCAGCCGTCCTCGGCGAGGTAGCGGTCCTGCGCCACGACCACGGCGACCGGCTCGCCGACGTAGCGCACCCGCTCGACGGCGATCGCCCGTGCGTCCACGGCGGCGCGGAGCGCCGGGACCAGGGGACCGGCGACGTCGGCGAGATCGCGTCCCGTGAGCACCGCGACCACGCCCGGGAGCGCGCGGGCCGCTTCGGCGTCGATGCCGAGGATGTCCGCGTGCGCTTGGGGCGAACGCAGGATCGCCGCGTGCAGCGTGCCGGGCTTGTGCCCGAGATCGTCGATGTAGCGGCCGCGTCCGGACAGCAGAGCGGCGTCTTCGACGCGCTCGACCGACTGCCCGACGAAACGGCTGTGCTCGATGCCCAATGCTCGCTTCCTCGTCCGGGGCTCTTCGATGGCCTCGTGGGGCGCAAACTGCATCGACCCAGCCGCGGGACGTGAGACGCCCCCGTCTCACGACTTACCGAAACGTCTCAAAATCAGCGGGACGGCATCCCGTCAGCCGTGCTGGCCTGCGGATGCATGCCGTCGGCGAGGGGCGGAGTCGTGAGGAGGGGATGGCGTCCGCTCGAGCCGCGGCCGAAGGATCAGGCCGCGAAGCCGGCCGTGCGGCGGACGATGCTGCGGAAGACGCTCGGGGGCACGCTGACATGGTCGCGGAAGAAGCGCGAGAAATGCGCGGGTGCCGCGAAGCCGAGTGTCGTGCCGAGATCCGCGAGGCTCTCGTCGCCCGAGACGATCGCCTCGACGGCGCGCTCGACGCGTATCGCGTTGAGGAAGACGTGCGGCGAGGCGCCGGTCGCCTGCTCGAACAGGCGGTAGAAATGGGCGCGCGACAGTCCGGCCTCGCGCGCCAGGGCCTCGGCCCCGAGATCGAGCCCGCCTTCGCCGCGCATCCGGGCGATGGCCCGCTGCACGCGCCAGTCTCCCCGCGGGCGCCGCCCCGCCTCGCGCAGGGACGTGCCGATCTCGCGCCACTTCGTGAACCGTTCGATCAGCGCGATCATCAGTCCCGGCAGCAGCTCGCCCCGGATGCGCGGCGAGCCGGGGGCGTAGACCATCTCGGCGGCGAGGTCTCGCACGAGGCCGCGTATCGCCGCGGTGATCAGCCCGGCGGGTTCGTGGAAGAATCCCGGTGCGGCGCTCGCGGACCAATTGTGCCGGAACGCGCCGAGCCACGCCGGCTCGATGTAGAGCGCGAGGATCATCGACGCCTCGCGGCGCGGATCGTGCACGTAGGCGTGCGTCTCCCACGCGTTGACGAGGACGGCCTGATGGTCGGTCAGGCTGACCACACGGTCCCCGACCAAGAACTGCGTGTCGTCGCCCTCGACCTTCAGCAGCACGTGGCAGTGCGGATGGGCGTGCCGGACGAGCCCGCGGTCCATGTCCAGCAGGGCAACCCGGCCGAAATCTCCGTAAGCGATTTCGAGAGCATCAGACATCGGGCGAGTTTAGCACCCGGTGCCGGACGCAGCCAGCCGCGGCCCTGCTCATCCTCACCCTCTACTTGCGCTGCAGCGACGCCGCCGTGACGGGGGCCGGGACGTCCGTGCCCGTCCGCTTCAGCAGGTGATCCGTCCCAATCACGATCAGGGGGATGACCAGCGCCACGTCGGCGCTGTCGAGCCCGAAGGGGTCGCCGGCCAGGGACCAGCCGATCGTCAGCACCAGAGAGACGAGGATGCTGACGACGGCGGCCCGCGACCGCGCCACTTGCGGCACGTAGAAGACGAACAGCACCAGGACCGCGAGGGCGGTGCGCAGGGACTTGGCCAGGAAGGTGACCTTCAGGATGTCCGGCGCGAAGAGTGGAGGGCCTAAAATCCTGCCTAGTCGATCTATGCCTGCGTCCACGCCTCCGTTTCCAAGCACGCAGCCTCGGGCTTGGTTCGGCCGATGGTGCTGGGTGCCCGCCTATAGGATCGAGACTCTGGCACCCGCCACAACCATGACTGGGCCCACGATCTTCGAGGCAGAAACCACAACCGTCATCGCCGGAGACGGCGACACAGTCAGCATCAACCAAATGGATGGCTTGATATCTCGCTGAAATACAATGGCGAGATGTGAGAGCGGCTTCGAGAAACTGCGGGATGCACTCCGTTCATTGGATTTTCGTCCACACACGCTCGCACACCGCCTGATGTGCTCGATGGAAGGAGCCTCAGGGGAGACGGTTTCGAGTGACGAGCGGCCGTGTCGGCGGCGCGGATCGAAGCTCCCAAAGTGGCACGGAGCCGAACAAGCCGAGCGCGACGTTCTGCCCCCTGAGTACCCTCCATCCTGCCGCACCAAGCCCCGCCGTGGCGCAGGCAGCGACAGATGCGGTAGCGGGCGCAACGATCGGGGTGTCGACGATGGGTGCCACAATCGCGGTCGCCGCCGATCCGGACAGCACGGAGGCGATCGAGAGGCGATCCCATGCCGAGGAGCCATCCCCGGGTGAGCGGCGCCTACATGGCGATCACTTGCCGGACCGCTTGGCCCTGGTCGAGGCGGTCGAAGCCTTCGTTGATGGCATCGAGCGCCAGGGTGCCGGTCATGAGCTTTTCCACCGGCAGGCGGCCCTGGCGATAGAGGGCGATGTAGCGCGGGATGTCCCGGGCCGGGACGCAGCTCCCCATGTAGCTGCCCCGCACCACCCGCTCCTCACCGACGAGGCCTACGGGCGGCAGGGTGAAGACATGATTGGGGTTAGCCAGCCCGGCGGTCGCCGTCGTACCGCCACGGCGCGTGACCCGGTAGGCGGTGTCGAACGCCTTCACGGAGCCAGCCATTTCCAGGGCGTGGTCGACGCCGCCGTGGGTGGCGCTGCGGATCTGCGCGACCGCGTCAGGATCGGAGGCGAGGTAGGTGTCAGTGGCACCAAGCTCCCGGGCGATCCTCAGCTTGTCCTCCGAGAGGTCGACGGCGACCACCCGCCCCGCTCCGCACGCGATAGCCCCCAGCAGCGCCGAGAGGCCGACGCCGCCCAGGCCCACCACCGCGACGCTCTGACCCATCCGCACCCCGCAGGTGTTCACCACCGCGCCGACGCCCGTCATCACCGCGCAGCCGAACAAGGCAGCCTCGATCAGTGAGACCTCCGGGTCGATCTTGATGACCGAGTGGCGGGAAACCACCGCGTACTCGCCGAAGGCCGAGACGCCAGCGTGGTGGTGAACATCGACGCCGTCGCAGCGGATGCGCCGCGCGCCGGAGAGCAGCGTGCCATGACCGTTGGCGGCGTTACCCGGCTCGCACAGAGCCCCCCTGCCCTCCCGGCAGGGCATGCAGGTGCCGCAGGTGGGCACGAAGGACATCACCACATGGTCGCCGCGGGCGAGGTCGACGACGCCGGGACCGCATTCCTCCACCACGGCCGAGGCCTCGTGCCCCAGCGCAAGCGGGACGGGACGCGGCCGGTCGCCGTTGATCACCGAGAGGTCGGAGTGGCACAAGCCGGCGCCCGCGATCTTGACCAGAACCTCGTCCGGCCCTGGGGGCGCGAGGTCGATGGTCTCGATCGTCAGAGGCCTGCTCGTCGAGTAGGGTCGCTCCACGGGAGCGTGGCGCAGCACGGCTGCGCGAACTCGCATCGTCACGGTTATCCTCCCGGGTGAGGGCAAGCGGCCCTCTTTGCCGTCACGCTGGCAGCGGCGGCCCGACCGGTCAACCGAGGAGGCCGCACGCCGGCGGCGAGCCTGGCCATGAACGTGGGAGCGCCGCCTCCGGCTCAAGTTCCCGATCGCATCTGGCGTCCTCAGTCTGACGCGCCGGAACCACCCCAGGCCCATTGTGGTGGGCGTGGGGCTGGTGGAGGCGCTCCGGGGCGCGGCAATTCGGTCGCCGAGACCCCGCCCCGAGGACCGCCGGCTGCGCGTGGAGTCGACCCTCGCGGCCCTGGCCGACGTCTACCCGAACACCATCTCCTCGTTGCGGCGCTCCAGCTCCTCGCCGTACTTGCGCAGCACGTGCGCCTCCGTGACCGTGCCGAGCACCCGGCGGGTCTCCGGGTCGATCACCGCCAGCACGTCGGTCTCGGCCTCCGCGAAGGCCCGCATCACTTGCCGGATCGGCGTGCCAGGCAGGAGCACCGCGTCGCCGAGCCGGGCCACCGACCCGACCGGCTCGCCCTC
>NZ_JBKIBX010000077.1:0-14052 GCF_046557895.1 Methylobacterium oryzisoli
GCATCCCGGTGACATCGTCGTGATGGACAACCTGCCCGCTCACAAGGTCGCCGGCGTGCGGGAGGCGATCGAGGCCGCGGGAGCGCAGCTGCTCTACCTCCCGTCCTACAGTCCCGATTTCAACCCGATCGAGCAGGTTTTCGCGAAGCTCAAGGCGCTGTTGCGCAGTGCGGCCGCCCGATCCCGGATCTCTGGGCGGCTATCCGGCAGGCCTTCACCCGCTTTACCCCGCAGGAATGCCGCAACTACCTCACCGCTGCCGGATACGAAACCGACTTGGCCGTCGCTACCTGACCGGGAACAGCTCTAGCGCGATTCGCCCACGCAAACGCCGACAAGCTCCTGAAGCTGGTAACGTGACAAGCCTCGTCAGGGGTTCGCCCGGCTGAAGCTGNGGCCGTCGCTACCTGACCGGGAACAGCTCTAGCGCGATTCGCCCACGCAAACGCCGACAAGCTCCTGAAGCTGGTAACGTGACAAGCCTCGTCAGGGGTTCGCCCGGCTGAAGCTGTCAGTTCACGACTTTGCCGACCCGCTCGGGCTAACGATGGGCTGGTGACACAGGGCGACCGCGTCAGCCGCCTCGACCGACGTCCGATTTCCGCCGCCGTAGCCGTTCGAGAGGCGCTTCTCGAGGTTCGGGGCGAGAGCGAGGCGCGGACGCGATCGCTTCGGGACCAAGCTTCAGAGGATGTGCTCAATTCGGATCGGCAGGTCGCGCAGCCGTCGTCCTGTCGCGTGGTGGATCGCGTTCGCCACAGCCGCAGCGACGCCGACCATGGCGACCTCGCCCAGACCTTTAACGCCGGACGCGTTCGCCAGCGGGTCGGGACGGTCCACGAAGTCGACCTCGATCGCGCCAATGTCCGCGTTCACCGGGATCACGTAGTCGGCGAGGTCGGCGTTGACGACGGAGCCATAGCGGGGGTCCACCTCCGCACCCTCTCGAAGCGCGGCGCTCACCCCCCAGACGACGCCGCCGCGCACCTGGCTCGCGGCCGTGCGCGGGCTCACCACCCGCCCGCAATCCGCGACGCTGACCACCCGGGGCACGCGGACTCGGCGGGTGGTCGGCTCGACCCGGACCTCCACGAAATGCGCGATGTAGCTGAGGCTCACGAAATCCGGATATTCAGGCCCCGCGGCGGCGACGAGGCCGGCCTCGAGCCGCTCGAAGACCGCGTCGGGCTGACCGGGAGCCTTCCTTCGTGTCGAGACCTCGAAGGAGGGCCGTCCGGCGGAGCGTAGCATCTCTGCGGGAGCGGCGCCGGCGGCGTTGGGCGCGATCTCGGCGAGTCCGCGCAGCAAGGCGTCGGCGGCCTCCTCCACGGCGGGCACGGCGCTGGTCGCCCCCCAGGAGCCTGCCGTGGTGTGCTGCGGGACGGCGCGGGTGTCGCCGAGGCTGACCGTCACGCGCTCCGGCGCCACGCCGAGCCGGCGGGACAGGGCTGCGACGATCGCGTTCCTGATCCCCTGGCCCATCTCGTGCATGCCGATCGCGACCGCGACGGAGCCGTCGGCGGTCAGGCGAAGCGCCACCACCGCCGGGACCGTAGCGGTCTTGTAGGCGCCTGCGGCCACGCCCCACCCGACGAGCGTCCCGTCGCCGTTTCGCATGGAGCCGGGCGCCATGGACCGGCGCGCCCAACCGAAGCGCGCCGCGCCCCGCCGAAGGCACTCGTCGAGGTGGCGCGAAGACAGCGGCTTGCCGGTGAGCGCATCGCGCGTCGCGTCGTTCGCGAGCCGCAGCGCGACCGGATCCTGGCCGAGGGCGTAGGCGAGCTCGTCCACGGCGGATTCCATGGCGAAGGACGAGGGATGCTCGAACGGCGCGCGCATGTACCCCGGCGTCTGCACGTCGGTCCGCACCAGGCGTTCCCGCCCGCGGATGTTCGGGATGCCGTGCAGCCGGGCCGACACCTCGAGGTGCAGCGAGCCGAACAGGTCGTGGCGGGACGTTTGGGCGTCGCTCTCGTGGATAAGGGCGGTCATGCGTCCGTCCCGCCCGGCGCCGAGACGGATGCGGTGCCGGCTGGCAGGACGGAAGCTCGCGGAGTGGAAGAGCTGGTGGCGGCTGGTGACGAGCTTGACCGGCCGCCCCGTGCGCTGCGCGGCGATCGCGGCGAGGAGGGTGTGCGCCTGGAGCGCGCCCTTCTGCCCGAAGCCGCCGCCCGTCGTCGGCGACAGGACTTGAACGCGCTGGGGGGAGATGCCCAACGAGCGCGCGAGCCCGCCCCGGATCGCGCCCGTGCTCTGCGAGCCCTCATGGATCGTGAGGGTGCCGCCCTGCCACTCGGCCACTGTCGCGACGAGCTCCAGCGGGTTGTGATGCTGCTTCGCCGACGTGTACGTCGCGTCGACCTTGACCTCCGCGCCCGCGAACGCGGCGTCGGCGTCGCCTGCGATCGCGTCCTCGAACCTCGGCTTCGGCAGCGCCGACTCGGCCTGCGCGACGATCTCGACGCCTGGCGCGTCGATGGTGGGGCTGTGCGGTTCCGCCGCGTAGCTTGCGCGGACGAGCGAGGCCGCCTCCCTCGCAGTTTCCAGCGTCTCGGCGACGACGAGCGCGATCGCCTGCCCGAAATGAGCGATGCGGTCGCCGGCGAGAGCCTGCACGCTCTGGAAGCCGTAGCCGCCGGAGCCGGCGAAGCCGGCCGGCCGCACCACGCCCAGGTTCTGGTGCGTCATCACGAGCCGCACGCCGGGTACGGCGGCCGCCGCCGCGGTGTCCAGGGACTTGACGACGCCGCGCGGGATCGTCGCGGTCGCGAGCGCGCCATGCAGCAGCATGGGCCGTGCGTCGTCGGCCGCGTAGAGGGTGGCGCCGCGGACCTTCTCGCGTGCGTCCACGCGGGGAAGGTCTGGGAAGGCAGTTCCGGTCATGGCGTTCAGGCCCTCGTCCCGGCGATGAGAAGAGCGTCGGCCACGGTGCGGACGCCCAGCTCGATCTTAAACCCGTTGTGTCGTCCCGCGCGGGCGCCGCGCAGCGCAGCATCGCCCGCCGCGCGCGCCGTCTCGGCGTTCAACGGGCGCCCGACGAGATCCGCCTCCGCTTCGCGTGCGCGCCAGGGGCGCGTCGCCAGCCCGCCCAGCGCGATGCGGGCCTCCCGCACCGTGCCGCCCTCCAGCCGCACGGCGACGGCAGCGGAGGCGAGCGCGAAGGCGTAGGATTCGCGGTCCCTGACCTTGTGATAGGTCGAGGCGCGCCCGAGCGGTGTCTTGGGCACGCGGATGCGCAGGACCAGCTCATCGTGCGCGAGGTTGGTCTCGACGGCAGGCGTCGAGCCCGGCTCGCGATGGAGCGCGTCCATGGGAATGCTGCGGGCACCGTTCGGGCCCAGCACGTCCACCGTCGCATCGAAAGCAGCGAGGGCGACGGCCCAATCGCCCGGATAGACGGCGATGCAGGCGTCGCTTCCGCCGAGGACGGCGTGGCCGCGGTCGAGGCCGCCGATAGCTGCGCAGCCGCTCCCCGGGGCGCGCTTGTTGCACGCATAAGGTTCGCCGCCCCGGAAGTAGGGACAGCGCGTCCGCTGCAGAATGTTGCCGCCGAGCGTCGCCATGTTGCGCAGCTGCTGGGAGGCGGCCTTCTCGAGCCCTTCCGTGAGCGCAGGATAGTCCCGGCGCAGGATGGGGTCTTCGGCCGCGTCCGCCATCCTGGCCAGCGCGCCGAAGGTGATCTCGGTGGGGCTCGACGCGTCCACGGACGCCATCTGCGGCAGGGCGGTCACGTCCACGAGCGCGCCGGGGCGCTCCACGTCGAGCTTCATGAGGTCGTACAGCGTCGTGCCGCCCGCGAGGAAACGCCCCTCGGGAGCGGCGGCGAGCGCCCTCACGGCGTCGGCGGCCGATGCGGGCTTGGCGTAGGTGAACGAGCGCATGATCTCACCCCTGCCGGATCTTGTGGGCGGCGTCCTCGATCGCCGCGACGATGCCGACATAGGCGCCGCAGCGGCACAGGTTGCCGCTCATGTATTCGCGGATCTGGTCGGGCGAGGTCGCGTGCCCTTCCTGGACGCATGCGACGGCTGCCATGATCTGCCCCGGCGTGCAGTAGCCGCATTGCAGCGCGTCGTGGTCGATGAAGGCTTGCTGCATGGGATGCAGCGAGCCGTCGGCGGGCGACAGTCCCTCGATGGTGGTGACGTTCCGCCCGTCCGCCTGCAGGGCGAGGGTGAGGCATGAGGCGACCCGCCGCCCGTCCAGGTGCACGGTGCAGGCGCCGCACTGCCCGTGGTCGCAGCCCTTCTTCGCGCCCGTGAGCGCCAGCCGCTCCCGCAACACGTCGAGGAGCGATGAGCGGGGGTCGAGGTCGAGAGCTCGTGAGGAGCCGTTCACCACCAGCTGGGCGCGGATCGTCGGAGCCGGCGGCTCGGCTGGAGCTTGCGCCTGAACCGGCATGCCTCCGGTCGCCAGCGCCGAGATCGCCGCCGCGCCGGCGACCACGTCACGGCGGTTCGGGCCGTGCTTCGCTCTGGCGCCCTTGGAGGCGCCTTTGGGATCGCCGCTCATCCTCGCTGACCTCCGAGCTTGGGAGTGACCTGCCGCGCTCCTGCGCCCAAGACCCACAGCTCGGGGCGGCACCGGCTACAGGCCTGGAGAGAAAGCTGCAGCGACCGCCGGCGCTTCAGATCCTGCTGATCCCTGACGTGGGTGGTCATCAGGAGCGTCCCTCTGCCGGCACTCTTTGGCTTCATCAACGGTCTGAAGGAGGACAGTGCTCCATCGACGACGCTGATCGGCTTGCATCAGCTTTGCTGATCGAAGCTCAGACGGACCTTGCGGCAGAGCGCCATCATCCTAGCAAGGCCCCCGGATCGACCGGCTTCAGGACGAGTTCGCGACGGAAAGGCTGGCGACCAGCTCGCGAAACCATCGGTGGACCGGGTGAGCGTCGCTGCGGCGATGCCATGACATCGCGAAAACCGGAGAAGGAAGGTCGAGCGGAGGATCGAGGATGGTCAGCTGATCTCCGACGCGAGAGGCGGCGACGACGCCCGACATCAGCGTCGCGATCATGTCGGACTTCGCGACCAGCATCGGAGCGACGTACATCTGCGGCAGGGTCAGGCCCAGCCGGCGTTTCAGCCCCTTCTCGGCGAGAGCCTCATCGACCTTGCCGTAACGCTCCCCCTCGGGCGAGACGAGCAGGTGACCCAGGGCGAGGAATGTCTCCATGTTCAACGGCTGAGCTGCGACCGGATGATCCCTCCGGACCACGCAGACGAACCGCTCCTCGAACAAGCTCTGCGTGATGATCCGAGCTCCGACCGAGACGGTCGGCGGCACGCCGATGGACAGATCCGCCTCACCGGCGTCGAGGATCGAGACCGCGTCATCCCGTGCCGTCACGCCGACCACATGCAGAGCGATGTTCGGGGCGACATCTCGCAACCGCTCGATGAGAGTCGGCAGGAGGACGTAGGCGGGATGCTCGGATACAGCGAGCGTCAACGAGTAAGGTGACGTCGATGGCTCGAAAGCATGCGTGAAGTCCAAGGCGCGCTGGATCTCTGCAAGCGCGCGGCTCACGGGCTCAGCCAGGTCGAGGGCTCGCGGCGTCGGCTGCAACCCAGTCGAGCCACGAACGAGCAGCTCGTCCTGAAATAGCGATCGGAGGCGTGCCAGCGCGGCGCTCATGGCGGGCTGGGTTCGGCCGATCCGCTTGCCGGCCCTGGTGACGCTCCGCTCGGCGATCAGCGCGTCGAAGGCTACCAGGAGGTTGAGGTCCACACCGTGCAAATCCATGACGGCAATGGGATACGCGATGCCCATCGATGATCAAGCTGGCGCCGGTCGTCACGCGGCCTCAGCCGCCGGCGCGATGAAAACCTTCTCGAAATAGGCCCTCAAGAGCTCCGGGCGCGCCGCCGGGCCGCGAAAGGCGATGTGGCCGTCCGGACGGATTAGGACGAGCGAAGGGATCCCGTCGACCGCGTACGCTGCGTGCGCTCGCCCGTCGAGGTCCGAGAGGATCGGGGCGTCGCCCGCCTCAGCCCTCGGGACGAAAGGCCCGGCCAGCACCAGCCGCGGTCGAACCCAGTCCCAGCCAGCGACCTCGGTCACCGCCGTTATCAACGGCGTCGCGGCGTCGTCCCTGCCGCCGTCGAAGGCGAGGAGCGACCAGCCCCAGCTTCGGCCATCTGGATTGTAGATGTAGGGAAACAGCGTCGTGGTCCTGCCGCCCTCGTCCAAGACGTCCGCAGCGGGGGCGCGATCGCCGGCACGCGGAACATGGCTGCGCAGCGCTTGACGCACGCCCATGTGGTCGTCGTTCAAGGGGCTCTTCGGATAACTGACCGAGAGCTGCTGCAGGTCGTCCGTTCCCGACATGCGCGAGCCGATGTTCGGCACGAGTTTCGCGCCCGCGTCGAGGGCGAGGTCGCCGATCGGTCCGCGATAGGCGATGCGGCGGAGGCCCGTGGCCTGCTGGTCGTCGAGTCGGGCGTGCTCCCCGCCGCGCTCGACCCCGTAGGAGTCCAGCACGATCGGCCGGGCGTGACCTCCGAGCGTCATCGCGAGGCGCCACGCGAGCTTCACGGCGTCGTGGAAGCCGGCGTTCATCCCTTACCCGCCGATCGGCAGGGTGGTGTGTCCGGCATCGCCGGCGAGGAAGACACGGTCGCGGGCGTAGCTCGGGGCGGAGCCATGCTGGTAGCGATTGTGGCTCAACCAGATGGGGTCGAAGAGCGTGAGCGTGTCGTCCCCGGTCACCTCGCGGGCGAGCGACTGCATCTCCTCCAACGTCGGATCGCGGTCGGGAACGCCTGCATCGTCCTTGGTGACGAAGATGCGGTGGTAGCCTCCCCAGACCGGCAAGACGCCGCTGAAGCCCGAATGAAAGTAGAAGAACCAGAGCTGGTCCAGGTCAGTGGAACGTCGCCAGCGAAGCTTGGCGTCCACCGTGAGGTTGACCCGGTCCGGCATGCGCTCCTTCTCAAAGTCGAGGCCGACGGACTTGCGCACAAACCCATCGTTCCCGTCCGCGCCCACGAGGTAGCGACACCGCAACCGCTCGACCGGCGCGACGTCGAACCCTCCTTGGTCTCTGACCGCTTGAACTCGACGGACACGCCCTCGTCGTCCTGTGCGATAGCGACCGCCTTGCAACCGTGCTCGACGGGAGCGCCCCTGCTTGCGGCGAGGTCGGAGAGAGTCGTTTCGATGACGTCCTGGCCGCTGTAGAGGACCTTAGAATAAGGGCTGGCGATCTGGTCGATATGGGTTGGCTCGACCGCCTTCCCGTTGAAGAAATGATTGATCTGCTCGAGTTTGGCCCATTTTGGTCAGGCGCTGATCCAGAAGTGCGGCTCGGAGGCGATGTAGTCGAGGGCCTCGTCCAGGGGCAGAGTGGCGATGCCGAATGGCCCTGAAGCACCCCATCGGACCCCATTCCACCATAGCACTTGCACCCGATCGGCTTGGCCGGTGGGCCGGAGCCTCGCGATGGGAGCGCCGGTGCGTTCGCTGATCAGCGAGTAGCCGCGCCCGGCCTTGTGCACGGCGACGCCGCCGCCGCGCGCGTGATTGAACGCCGCGATGCGCACCTGCAGGGGATCGGGTTTGGCCGGCATGGGGGAAGCCTCGCGCCGCGAGCCGGGTTGGGGCGAGGACGCCACCACCGGGAGCCCGCCATGGCAAGGCCCGTCGCCTCCGATGCGATCGACGCGGTCCCCGCCGTTCTGTCCACCTGGATGGCGCCGTTCGCCGGCGGCTTCACGCGCCCGACCTTCGCCAACCTGCTGGTCCTCGTCACCGGCGCGCTGCTCGCGCCCGGACGGCGGACCGTGACCGCGGCCCTGAGCAGTGCGGGCCTGCGTGAGGGCGTGACGTTCAGCACCTACCACCGCGTGCTAAGCCGCAGGCGCTGGCGGGGCCAAGCCCTGGCGCGTACCCTGCTCGGGCTGTTGGTCGCGGCCTTCGCGCCGAGCGGGCCGGTGGTCGTGGGTCTCGACGAGACCATCGAGCACCGCTGGGGCGCCAAGATCAAGGCCCGCGGCATCTACCGCGATCCTGTGCGCTCCAGCCATGGTCACTTCGTCAAGGCCTCGGGCCTGCGCTGGATCAGCCTGATGCTGCTCGCCCCGGTGCCCTTCGCCGGACGGGTCTGGGCGCTGCCCTTCCTCACGGCCCTGGCCCCCTCCGAACGCTACGCCACTGCTCAGGGACGCCGACACAAGCAGCTGACCGACTGGGCCCGCCAGCTGCTACTCCTGCTCGCGCGCTGGCTGCCGGGCCGAGAGGTCGTCGCGGTCGCCGATACGAGCTACGCCGCCATCGACCTGCTCGCGGCGGTGGGCCGTCACCTGACCCTAATCACGCGGCTGCGGCTCGACGCGCGTCTCTTCGATCCACCCCCGCCGCGACGGCCCGGAACGAAGGGCCGTCCCCGCGTGTCGGGCGCTCGCCAGCCGACCCTGCTGCAGCGCCTCGCCGACCCGAAGGCCACGCGCACGCACTGGCAGCGCGTCACGATCACGGGCTGGTATGGACAGGCCGAACGGGAGCTCGTCATCGCCTCCGGAACCGCGCTCTGGTACCACCCAGGCAAGCAGGTGCCGGTCCGCTGGGTTCTAGAGCCGCGCCCGAGCGCGTTGAGACGGCCTGGGTTTCGGAGCGTTGGGCGTGAAGGAGGATCGTGATGCCTTCACCCCTGTCCGTCGATCTGCGCGAGCGTGTGGTGACTGCCGTCGTGGAAGGCGCGTCCTGTCATCAGGCGGCAGCCCGGTTCGGGGTCAGCGTGTCCAGTGCCAGTCGCTGGTCGGAACGGTTCCGCCAGGAGGGGCGGCTCGCGCCCAAGCCTTCGGGTGGCGATCACACCTCGCACCGGATCGAGGCGCAAGCCGACCTGATCCTGACGCTCTACGAGGCGCGGCCCGCGAGCTTCCTGCACGAGTTGCGCGACATCCTGACCGAGCGCGGCGTGCAGACCAGCACGAGCAGCCTGTCCCGCTTCTTCGCCCGGCACAACATCACTCGAAAAAAGGGGCGCTCCACGCGGCCGAGCAGGAGCGCGAGGATGTAAGGGCCGCCCGCGAGGCGTGGTTCGAGGACCAGGAGGCCCTCGATCCCGACAGGCTGGTCTTCCTCGACGAGACCGCTGCGGCCACCAACATGGCGCGCCGCTACGGCTGGGCCCCGAGGGGCGAGCGCTGCCGCCTCGCCGTCCCGCACGGGCACTACAAGACCACCACCATCACCGCTGCCCTGCGCAGCGATGGCCTGTGTGCCACCACCCTGTTCGACGGAGCCACCAACGGCGCACGCTTCCGGGCCTACGTCACCGACACACTCGTGCCCGTGCTCAGGCTCGGCGACACCGTCATCCTCGACAATCTGCAGGCCCACAAGGTGACGGGTGTGCGCGAGGTCATCGAGGCTGCCGGGGCGAGGTTGCTCTACCTCCCGCCCTACAGCCCGGACTTCAATCCGATTGAGCAGATCTTCGCCAAGTTGAAAGCCCTGCTTCGAACGGCGGCGGCCCGTACTGTCACAGATCTGTGGCACACCATCCGGCAGGCCTTCGCTCGCTTCACGGCAGACGAATGCCGCAACTGCCTCGCTGCCGCCGGATACGACAGCGACTTGGCCGTCGCTACATGAGCGGGCGAGGCTCTAGCTGGCTTGGGGCCGCATCGTCGCTCAAGCGCATCGCGCGGGTCGTCCTCTCATCGCAGGAGCCACGCCGAATTCGCCACCAACATCAAAGTGCGGGAGAACCACCAATTCAAGGGAGGATCGGTGCACCGAAGGTCGCCGGGCCGGCCACCGGTCCGCCGGTCCCGCAACGTTGGGTCCGGCAGCGAGTCGCTGCGGCGTGGTCGGCGAGGGGTTCGGCACTGACCAGCTCGTCGCGGGCGCCATTCGCCACGATCCGGTGGGTGCTCATCAGGCACGTGCCGGAGGGATAGGGTCCCTGGCCCGACGACCAGGCGATCTGCCTGCTTGGGTCGTGGGCGAGCAGGGTGTGGCCGTGGCCGACGAGCCAAGGTGTCGAGCCGGTACGATGATCGCGTGGGCCGTGGCTCTTCCCGGCTGGTTCCGGCCGGGTTGATCCGGTCCGGCGTCCGAGCGTGGTGCGATTCGTCGGCCTCACCGGCGGTTGTCCGGGCACGGTGCCGGCCACTCCCGGTGGACGCGCGCTCATCGGCCGGGCACGAGCCGCGCCGAGAAGCTGAGCGCCATGAGGACGACACCGAGCGTGAAGCGAACATGACTGATGTCGCCGCCGATCGAACGGACGACCGCGTCGCCGAACACCACCATGCCGATAAGGGGGAGGCCGAAACGCAATGCCATTCTCAGCGGCGTGCGCCACGTCAGACCCGCCCGGTGCCGAACCTGCACTTCCGCCATTGGCCCCACCCACCAACCCACCCTTAATTGACTTCAGGCTGCGGCGGTGGCGCCACCGAGCTTCACCTTTCGCAGCATCAGGCCGAACGGGATCGCCGCGCCCGAGACTAGGCACAGGATCCAGAACACGTCGATGTAGGCCCAGTACGTCACCTGCGAGGCAAGCTGGCTGCCGATCCATGCGATGGCTTGGTTCTGGGCGTCGGGGCCGGCATAGCCGTGCTCGGAGAAGTAGCGCGTCGCTTGGCTGAGCGTATCTTGGTAGGCCGGGCTGGTCGGCGTCACGCTCTCGGCGAGCCGGCTCTGATGAAACTGGCCTCGGTAGGCCAGCATGTTCTGCGCCAGCGAGACGCCGAGCGATCCGCCGACGTTGCGCGCCACGTTGATGAGCGCCGAGGCCTGATTGGTCTGACCCGCCTTCAGGCCGTTGTACGACGCCGTCGTCACGGACAGGAACATCAGCGGGATGCCGATGCTCATGTAGATGCGCGCCCAGCCGAAGAACCAGAACGTCGAGTCGCCGTAGAGCCGCGTCAGGTCGTAGCAACCGGCCATCATCGTCGCGGCGCCCATGACGATTAGCCATTTCGGCTGGACGCGGGTCGCGAGGACCCCACCGTTGATCATGGTGACCACAACCGTGACGATCCCGCCCGGTGCTAGCACGAGACCGGCGAGCGTGGCGGTGTAGCCATAGTTGTCCTGCACGATCTGCGGCATGAACTGCGTGGTCGCGATCAGGATTGCGCCCGTCAGCAGCATGATGATGAAGCAAGCGGAAAACTGGAGATTGCCGAACAGGCTCAGGTCGACGGCCGGGTTCTTGTGGGTGAGCAACCAAGGGATCATCGCCGCGAAGCTGACGGCCGAGATCGTCGCGAAGACGATGATCTGGGTCGAGCCGAACCAATCGTCGCGCTGCCCCTGGTCGAGACAGACCTCCAGCGCGCCGAGGAAGAGCGCCACGAGGAGGAAGCCGATGATGTCGAAGCGCACGCCTTCGCGACGCAGGCGCTTGCGCTCCTCGACCGCCGACTTCGGGTCCTGCAACAGCCAGAACATCAGCGCGAGCGCGATGACGCCGATGGGGCCGTTGATCAGGAAGCACCAATGCCAGGACCAGTTGTCGGAGAGCCAGCCACCGAGCGTCGGCCCCACTGCCGGCGCGAAGACGATTGCGATGCCGTAGACGGCGAAGGCCTGCCCCCGCTTTCCGGACGGGAAGGAGTCGGCTAGGATTGACTGGGCGAGCGGCGCCATGCCGCCGCCGCCGAGTCCCTGAAGAACCCGGAAGAAAAGGAGCGACTGCAGGTTCCAGGAGAAGCCGCAAAGGATGGACGAGACGGTGAAGAGCCCGACGCTCCACATGAAGAACACCTTCCGACCATAACGCTTGGCCAGGAAGCTCGACGCCGTGAGGGTTATGGCGTTGGCCACGAGGTAGCTCGTCACCACCCAGGATGCCTCGTCGGGACCGACGGCAAGCCCGCCGGAGATGTAGCGGAGCGCCACATTGGCGATGGTGGTGTCGAGCACCTCCATGAAGGCCGCCAAGGCCACGACAAATGCTATCAACCACGGGTTGTGTTCCCCAGCGGCGTTATCCTCCGGCCTGATGCTGTCCGAGGCGGTGGCGCCCGCGCTCATCGCACCCGAACCGTTGGCACGATGGACATGCCGGGCCCGATCGAGACGTCGCTCGGCCAGTTCTCGACCACGATCTTCACGGGGATGCGCTGGACGACCTTCACGTAATTGCCTGTGGCGTTCTGGGTCGGGAGCAAGCTGAAGGCGGTGCCGGAGCCGGGCTGCACCGAGTCGACGCGGCCGGTGATCTTTCGGTTCGGGTAGGCGTCGATCTCGATGTCGACGTGCTGGCCCGGCCGCATGTCGGTGATCTGCGTCTCCTTGTAGTTCGCGACCACCCATTTCTCGTCGGGCACGAACATCGACAGGCTCTGCCCCACGGACGCGTACTGGCCCTTTGCGCCCGTGAGTTGCACGACGCGCCCGGCCTGCGCGGCCTTGACCTTCGTGTAGCCGAGATTGAGGTTGGCTTGGTCGCGGCTGGCTTGGACCTGCGCCAGGCTCGCCTCGAGACCGGCCTTCTGCGCCTCTAGCGAGGCGACCTGGTTCTGGGCTGCCACGACACCGGCGTTCGCGCTGTTCACGGACGCTTGCTGTTGTTGCAGGCTCGAGGTGGTCGACTGTGACTTCTGGACCGTGCCCGCCCCACGCTCCGCGAGATCCTTGTAGCGGGCGGCGTCTTCCTGGGCGAACTTCAACGCGGCCTGGGCATTCTCCACCTGCGCCTTGGCCACGTCGACCTGCGCTTTCTGCCCCTCAATCTGCGCGCTGATGTTCTGGAGAGCGGCTTGGGCACCTTTCACCTGGGCCTGCGCCAGCAGCAACGCGACGTGATAGTCACGTTCCTCGATCGTGAAGAGCGTGTCGCCCGGCTCGACATGCTGGTTGTCGGTGACCGGGACGTCGACGACGTAGCCTGAGACCTTGGGCGCGATTGTGTATTGGCGCGCGTCGACGAACGCGTCGTCGGTCGACTCGTAGGGGTGAAGGTAGATCAGCCAGTAGAAGTAGCCTGCGACCCCGAGCGCGACCACCGCGAGCGCCCCGAGGCCGAACCAGATTGGATGGCGGCGCAGGACAGACGGCTTGCCGCGCGGGTCCGCGTCCTCCTGCGAAGCGTTCGAGGCGGGTTCGTTCCGCTCGCCGCCCTGCTCGGGTCGCGGTGCAGGGGATCGGCGATCCGTCTCCGCCTCGCGCCCGCCGTCGCGAACGGGGGTCAGCCCACCGTCACCGGGTTGACTTCGCTCAAGCGTATCGGTCCGTTGCTCTGCCACTTGCGGATCCACCTCCTCCGGATCTCGTCCTTCGCCGTCCGCCATGATCGCGCCGTCCTCGAATCTCGGACGGGTCGGTCACGGCGATGCCTTCAGGACTCCTCAAATCCGGGGTGCCATCTTTCGGGAATCGAGCGCGACATTCGCTTTCCGCCGACGATATCGAGCCGTCGGAGCGCATCGGACTGCGTCGGCATGGGCCGACGCAGTCGTTCGAACGGCCGCCGAACACGGGGCGGCAAGCAATCGTGAAAGAATGGAATGCTTGATCTTTTAACCCAACCCGAAGAACGGCGATTCATGACAGCGGTCGCCGTGAGGATGCGAGGTCGCGATGCGCATGGAGGGGATCAGAACGACGCAACGGGTTGATCGATTTCCGGCACGCCGCCGCTTGGCGGTGTTTTCCGCAGTGACCGCGCGGCGACTTGCGCGCGAGCGCCTCGCCCAAGCCAATTGGCCTTCGCCGGCCGCCGGTTCCTTGAATCGCATGGGCGGCGCTGCCCCTCCACCCAGAAAGGGGAGGCCACGGACCTTCGAAGGGACGAGCCGACCGGCGGCGTCGCCTTTGGATCCCGGCCAAGGGCGCGGACATCAGCCTAGCGCCGGGATCGCCTGCTCGCGACCTTCGGCGCCCATCCGCGTCTCCCGCTCGGCTCAGGTGTCGAGGAGGTAGGGAACGACGATCTCCTCGACCGTGAAACGCCGATCCGTCAGACCCTGTTCGTGGTGGTAGCGCAGCACCGCGTCGACGGCAGATCGGTTCTTATACCAAGTCTCGCTGAGCCCGACTCACGCTGGGTAGCGGTGCGGAAGGGGCTGTGATTCTGTCCTC
>NZ_JBKIBX010000078.1:0-13853 GCF_046557895.1 Methylobacterium oryzisoli
CACGCCCGACGAGTGTGCCAACTTCTTCATCGCTGCCGGATACGATCCAGATTAAACCGAAAACGCTCTAGTGCACTGACGCGGACGAACGCACCAGGCGCTCGCGCGCTAACGAGCGGAAAACGCACGAGAAATCCCGCTGTGCGCTGTACGTTTTGTTGGCGTCAGTGCACTAGGTGCAATAGGTCACCTGATCGGTATCTGATGTGGTCTCGGCCGCAGCCGGCGCGTAACCCTTAGCAGATCCGCCATACCCAGTAGCGGCGTAGCCATCTCCGTAGTAGCCGTAGTCATAGCCGCCATAGCTGTAGCCGAGGCTGCCTGCAGCCAGTCCGAGCCCGAGGCCCGCACCTAATCCGGCAGCTCCGTACCTGTAACCTCGTCGGCGTTAGAAGCTGCCCCAGTTTCCTGCAAAGCCCGCCCCCGGTATGCACCAACGGACAGACGGAAGCCGCCAACCGCGGCGTTATCCTGTTATGGTTCACAGCCCAGCCCTCCCGCCGCAACAGGATATGCAGCCGCCGGTAGCCGTAGCGCACCCGCGCAGCCGCCAACTCCTTCAGCCGCATGCGCAGCGCCACCTGCGGATCCGAGCGCGTCCTGTAGCGCTGGGACGAGCGGCCGAACCCGGTGGCCAGACAGGCCTGCCGTTCGCTGATGCCGTAGGCCACCTGCAGGTGACCGGCGACCTCGCGGCGAACGGCGGGCCTCACCACTTTCGCTTGAGCACGTCCTGCAGCATCGAGCGATCCAGCGTCAGGTCCGCGACCAGCTGCTTGAGCTTGCCGTTCTCCTCCTCCAGCTGCTTCAGGCGCCGGATCTCCGGCACGCCCATGCCGGTGAACTGCTTCTTCCAGCGATAAAAGGTCGGCTCGGACACGCCCATCTTCCGGCAGATCTCGTCCACCGTGCTGCCATTCTCCGCCTGCCAGAGGGCAAAGGCGATCTGCTCGGTCGTGAAGCGTT
Source organism: Methylobacterium oryzisoli (assembly GCF_046557895.1). Taxonomy (NCBI): domain Bacteria; kingdom Pseudomonadati; phylum Pseudomonadota; class Alphaproteobacteria; order Hyphomicrobiales; family Methylobacteriaceae; genus Methylobacterium; species Methylobacterium oryzisoli. Next base: position 967 of record NZ_JBKIBX010000078.1, read on the forward strand.
TGCGAGGCATGGCATCCATCCTCCGTCGGAGTTCAGGATGCCCGAACAACTTGCGCTCGGTGCGGACCAGTTGGCCGGGTCAGGGTCACGGTTTAGCAATCATCGAGCACTTGATGCTTGAGGCCGGCTGAGACTTGGTGAGCGGCCTCACCTCCCGTCTAAAACAGATTACCGCGTTGGTGAGTTAACACTCAATATTATATTTGCTATATGAGGTGAAATTTTGTTTTGATCTATGCAATCTGTCAGTATAGACTCGAATTATTGTGACGTGACTCTATTGAGGCGCAAGCTAGATGTCAATCTATCGACTACTCCCATCGTTATCAATTCGTGTTTAATCTCAATTGTCGAGGGTATATTTATTGTACGTCCGAATTTCTTACTATTTGTCATGAAAAATTTCCTGGTTTTGGATTGTTAAACGCCAGACAAGAATCGATCACGCAAGTTATTACGCTATGAGTAAGCGCATTTTTGCGCGAATTTTCTCAGAGCAAGGCCTGTAGTGCTGAATAGCCGGACGCGATCCAGTACGGCTCCCTTCTCAACGCAGACAATCTTACCACCCACCGTGATGACCCGCCTGGGAGGTGGCTGCGTGTTAAAGGATGCTGAGCCCGTCAGAGTAAGATGTTCTGATGGATACGCCTTCACCGACATTGCGCGATAAATGGACGGCCAGCCTTGGCTCACAGTTAAAAGGATCGCGTCAGCCTCATGTTCCGTGACCTAAGCCATTGCGCAGCCGCGACCGCTCGATCTTTCGGATCACCCATATATGGGATCCGGCCAGCGTTTTGGATGGCGGCAGATCTGCCCAATGCTGACCGCTGAAGAGCCTCGCACAGCACCGCCCCCGACATCACCGCGACCTTTGGATTTACAATTTTTTCGATGAACTGCATAGCTTTTACCGCAGCGATTTCTAAATCCAGACAAGCTGGCGTATCAAGCTAACGAACACAACTGGACAAAGTTCCAGCGAGAGAAAATTCATAATGCGAGGCGACCGTAACATGTCGGCGCCTCGCTGTTTTGAATACTGAAACGGTTGCCTGGAAGTGATTCAATAAGGCATGAAAACCTGCGAACATTCCTGGCGATCCAGGCGCGGCATGCTCTGAGCCCGTCGCCGGTGTTAGGCCCGGTCATGGTCGGCGCCGGCTCACTCAATCTCGGATGTAGGCTGCTGTCGTAGACGCGCCGTACCTGCGGAAAACTCAGGCATCATCGCCGTCGATGATCGTCCTGATCCGCGACATGAGTGCGTCGACGGCGAAGGGCTTCGTGATCAGAGTCATGCCCGGATCGAGAAAGCCGGAGGGTGTCGCGGCCCCTTCCGCGTAGCCGGTCATGAACAGGACTCTGAGGTCCGGGCGCTTCGCGCGGGCGTGGTCGGCGAGTTGCCGCCCGTTCAGGCCAGGCAAGCCGACATCCGTGACGAGAAGGTCTATGCGGGCGGGTGACTGCAGCACCTGTAACCCTGAGGGGCCGTCGGCGGCCTGGAGTGTTCGGTAGCCGAGGTCGTGCAGCACCTCGACGATGAGGTCCCGCACGACTTGCTCGTCCTCGACCACCAGCACCGTCTCGCCCGAGCCGCGCGGGACCTCGGCAACCTCGTGCAACTCGGCCGCCTCGATGAAGGTGCCTGCGTGGCGCGGCAGGCAGATGCGCACCGTGGTGCCGCGTCCCACTTCGCTCTCGATATTGGTCTGCCCCTGCGACTGGCGGGCGAAGCCGTAGATCATCGACAGGCCGAGCCCGGTACCCTGGCCGAGCGGCTTGGTCGTGAAGAATGGGTCGAACGCCCTTTCCATCACGTCGGGCGGCATGCCGGTTCCCGTGTCCGAGACGCTGATGCAGATGTAGTCGCCGGAAAGCAGCCGTTTGCGTGAGTCGGGGTCGGACAGATCGTGGTGACCGTTCGAGGTCACGACGCTGAGCATGCCACCCTCGGGCATCGCATCCCGCGCGTTGATGACAAGGTTGAGAATGGCGTTCTCAAGCTGGTGCGGGTCGCACAGCGTCGGCCAGAGGCCGGGCTCCGGCTCGACGCGCAGCTCGATGGCCTCGCTCGTTGTCCGGTGCAGGAGGTCGGACATGCCCGCGATCAGCGCGTTCACGTCCGTCGGCTTCGGGTCGAGCGGCTGGCGCCGGGCGAAGGCAAGGAGGCGGTGGGTCAGCGCCGCCGCGCGGTTGGCCGAAGCCATCGCGGTCTCGATGTAGCGTTGGAGTTTCTCGGTCCGACCCTGCGCGATCCGGCTTTGCATCAAGTCCAGCGAGCCGACGATGCCGGTGAGGAGGTTGTTGAAGTCGTGCGCGATGCCGCCGGTGAGCTGGCCTACGGCCTCCATCTTCTGCGACTGTCGCAGGTCCTCGCCCATCCGCTCGCGCTCGGCGGCCTCAGTCTTCAGGCGCTCGTTCGCCTCCGCGAGTTCCGCAGTCCGAGCCGCGACTTGGTTTTCTAGTGTGGCGCCTGCCTCCCGCAGTTGCCCGGCTTGCGCTTCCAGTTCGGCGTAGAGCGCGACCACGCCGCGGTTGGTCTCTGCGAGTTCCGCATTGAGGCGGCAGGCCTCCTCCTCCCGCTCCGTGAGTTCGGCGAGGCTGGAGAGCAGCTCGCGGTTTTGCTCGCGCATCGCGGCTTGCGGCCCCTCGCTCCACGCGCGCATGGTCTGCGCGAGGGCGGCGACCGCGGGTCCGTTCAGGGTCGGGAGCCCGACCGGTAGGTCCTTTCCCAGGGTAACTGCGGTACCGGCGCCCAGGTCAGTGACCACGTCGAAACGGTCCATGAGCCGCCGCGAACCGGTGATGCCGATGCCGAGGCCGGTGGTAGAGCGGTAGCTGCCCTCTAGGATCGCGGGCAGCTCGGCGATGCCAGGGCCTTGGTCGACGACGCGCATGACTAGGAACTGGCGACCGCCGGCGGCGCCGACGCCAAACTCGACACGACCACCACCGGCATAGTCGCGGGCGTTGCGAGCGATCTCGGAGACGGCCGTGGCGATCCGGGTCTGGTCCGCCGGGCTGAAGCCGAGTTGCCCCGCGACATGCCGCGCGCGCTGACGGACCGTGAAGATGTCCTCCTCCTGCGCGACCAGCATCGTGACGAGCGGCCACCTCACGGGGCAGGTTCCCGAACGACCAAGACCATGGCGTCGTCGCGTCCGCGAGCGAAATCGCGGTATATCACCGCGGCGATGAGGCTCGGGTGGGCGGCTAGGATCCCTGGATAGCCGTCGAGCACCCAACTCGTGCCGATGCCGTCCGAGCACATCACTAGGAGGCTCCGTCGCGTGAAGGGCTGCTCGAACTCCTGGATGCGCCGGGCGACGAGCCCGGCTGTCCCAGGCAGAGAGACGAGCCGCTTGGTCACGCCGTCCGTAATCACCGCGCCGGCGACGTTGCCGATGCCGGCGAAGACCAGCATGGCGCGCCCGGACTCGTAGCGCGCCGCCGACACCGCTCCTCCGCGGGTATGCCCGAGACCAGCATGGATCGCCGCGAGAATACGGCTAGGGGCTTCCTGCTCATGCTTGCGGAAGACGCGCACGGCCGCCTCGGATGCCTGGGCGGCCTGGGGCCCGTGTCCGAGCCCGTCCGCAACGAGCGCGGTCCACCCATCATTGTGCGGACGGATGCAGTAAGCGTCCCCGTTCACGGCCTCGCCACGCAGCGGCACGGCGACCGCGCCGAAACGAGGAACCTGGGGCGGCTGCGAGGTCGCTGACTTGCTCGCCGTGCTGGAAATCCGAGCGAGTACGGCGAGTCCTCGCCCGGGCCATGCGGCGATGTCGAAGGCCTGCGATTGCCGCCTGACGGCACCAAGGCCCGTGCCGGAGCTGCCGCCAGTGGAATGCCCGTCGCGAAGCGCGTCGGCCACGTCGGCGACACCAGCTCCCCGGTCGAGGGCAATGATCTCGACGCCCATGCCGGTCTCGTCCTCGAATGTCCCGAGCAGAATCTCGCCGTTCGTCCCGTACTTGACGAGGTTCGTCGCGAGCTCCGTCGCGACGATAGCGACGCGGCCGGCGGCTGTCTCGTCGAAGCCGAGCGTCTGCGCGACGCCGGTCGCTCGACGCCTGGCGTCCGCGACCTGGCTCGCCTCCGTCACCGGGACACTGATCATGGTTACTTCCAACGCACGATGGTCACGCGGGTCCCAACGCCGACGGTCGACTCGATGTGAAACTCGTTGGAAAGGCGCTTGGCACCGCCCAGTCCGAGCCCGAGGCCGCCCCCGGTCGTGTAATGGTCGGTCAAAGCCTTCTCGATGTCCGGGATGCCTGGCCCCTCATCCTCGAAGGTCAGGCGAAGGCCACGTCGGCGACCCTCCTGCAGGAGCTCGCAGCGTGCCTCGCCGCCGCCGCCGTAGTCCAGGGTGTTGCGGGCGAGCTCGCTCGCAGCGGTGACGATCTTGGTTTGGTCGACGAGGCCGAAGCCCGCCTCCAGGGCCAAGGTCCGAACCACTTGGCGAACCCGCACGACGTCGTCGCCGGAGCGTATCGGCAGGCGCTCAGTCCTCGTCGTGGCCATGGGCGCTCCCAAGGCCTTGGGCGTCCTCCTCGTCGAGCCGTGCCTGGATCATCGCCATCCCGCGCTCGACGTTCAGGGCGGTTCTGATACCGTTCAGCGTCAGGCCGAGCTCGACCAGCGTGATGGCGACAGCCGGCCGCATCCCGACCACCACGGTCTCGGCGTCGAGAACGCGCGACACCGCGGCGATGTTGTCGAGCATCCGCCCGATGAAGGAATCGACAATCTCAAGGGCGGAAATCTCAATGAGCACGCCGCGCGCCCCGGTGCGCGCGATCATCGCCGTGAGGTCCTCCTCCAGGGCGACGGCAAGCCGGTCGTGCATGTCGACCTGGATGGTGACGATGAGCGCGCCACCGAGCTTGAGAATCGGGATGCGGTCCATGGCCTTATCGCCGGGCGTCGTCGGCGGCGGCGGGTGCCTTGCGCACGACGACGCGCCCGGTCCGGCGCAGGGCCAGGGCGAAGGCGTCGGCCAGCGTCGCCTTCGAGACGACGTTCAGCTCGACGCCGAGATGGACCATCGTTTGGGCGATCTGGGGCCGGATGCCGGAGACGATGCAGTCGGCGCCCATGAGGCGGGCGGCAGCGATGGCCTTGAGCAGGTGCTGCGCCACCAGCGTGTCGACGGTGGGAACCCCGGTGATGTCGATGATGGCGATCTCCGCCTCCTCGTCGACGATGGCCTGGAGCAGGTTCTCCATAACGACGCCGGTGCGGGCGCTGTCGAGGGTGCCGATCAGGGGCAGTGCGAGGATGCCGTCCCAGAGGCGCACAACCGGGGTCGAGAGCTCAGCGATCTCCTCGCCCTGGCGCCCGATCACCTCCTCGCGGCTTTGGAGGAACACCTCCATCGTATGCAGGCCGAGCTGGTCGAGCACCGTGCTCGCGGACCATGTCCCCGCTGCCACCTGCGAGGCGTCCTGACCGGAAACCCGGCTCAGGGCGTCGAAGATCGGCTCCTTGAGGGATAGGACGAAGTTGGCGGTGTCGGTCGGGGTGAAGCCCTGGATGGCGCGCGAGCGGGAGATGTCGGCAAGAGTGTCGCGCAGGGTACCGTAGGCACCCGCGCCTGCATCTGTCCCACCGGAGCCGAGGGCGTCGCGGAACTGCGAGAGCACCGACTTGGCCTGCGTTTGGAGTTCCGCCTCGCGGATGCGACCAGAGCCGAGGGAGCCGTCCGCCTTCAACAGCCCGAGCCACCCGTCGAGGATCGCGCGCTCTTCGCCGATGACGGTCTTGATAAGGACCTTGGTACCGTCCGTCGCCATCCAGGTCCCCTCGGTTCAATCGTGTTTCGTTCTCCCAGCGACTAGCTTACTCGAGCGGGCACCGATAGTCGCCGGCGACGCAGGCCTCGACAAAACAGGGCTTTCGAACGTGAGCGGGATCACGGACCGCTTGTCCATCAACCTACCCTCCGGCCCGGGTCGCTCCGGAAGCAGCGGCGGACGTTGCGGGCCGGCCCATGGCCTCAACAAGCCCGCAATCGCCTGCGAGGGCGTGCTACACGGAAGGCGTACGCTGCGGGAACATTCGTACCGATACTGGAACACCATGACGGAGGTCGAGAGGGAAGCCGCGATCAGCTTCTACAAAGAGGTCCGCCGCGTACTGAAACTGAAGCGCTGACCCGGGGAACATGATCCTCAGAGCACCTTTGGTTCAAGGGTCATCAGCAAGTTCCCGTCAGACTAGACGCCCGGCAAGGTCCTAATCCTCCGCCGAGCGTTCTGCTGTCTGCTGTCAGAGATCAGGGAAATTACCCGACGGCAACGCATTCTCGATTGTCACCTCGTGCTGTCAGGTCCGCTTCACTCGGCCGAGCGTCACCAGTGAGCCGGGCGCCGACCCTTTCCATAGCGCGCCCGGCTCACTCCGACTGCCGGTTGCATATCTCTGTCTACAAGCGCACAGAAGGCCATCGCTGGCCTTGATTCTGGCTGCCAGTGCCCGAGAGACGCGTGTGCTCCCGCCCATCAGCGGAGCACCACGTGGCGCGCTACTTCTTCGACGTCCATGACGTCACCTTGCAGCGCGATGAGATCGGCAGCGACTGCGCCAGCTTGGATCAGGTGCGGGAGCAGGCCCTGCGATTTCTTCCCGACGTCGCGCGAGAGCAAGCGCTCGATGACGGCGACCGGCACGCCTACACCGGTGCTGGTGACCGATGAGGATCACCACCCCGTCTACTCGGTGACCCTCTCGCTCACAGGGCCCTGACTGATCCGCTAACAGCAGCCCTCACTCGGCGGGCACCAAGCGTCAGTGGACCACTAGCTCTCAAGACGCCTTTCCCTCGCTTCAACTGCGGACCGGTTCTCTGGTCCGGCAGTACCATCCGTGAATGCGTCGCCGGCGCTGCTTCGGTCGCAGACCCGAAGCCCGCGAGGTCAGGCCTGAGCTGCGCGATCTCCGCTCGAACTTGCTCGACCGGGAGAGCCGGCGAGGATGCCACGGCCGGCGCTGCGGCGACGGGCGTGCCCTCCTCCTCCAGGACGAGCCCCTGAACCATCGAGAACACGGCATCACCGCTCATGCGGCTCAGGTCAAACCCGCTCTCGGCAGCGAGCCCCTTCCAGAGCGTCTGTCCGCGGGCCGACTGGCCGACTAACGCCATCGACCAGTTCGCGAAGCCGCCCTGCTCCACCGGACCGCATTGCAGGACCGTGCCGTCACCATGCCGGTCGTCGCACTGGATGCGCTCGAACGTCTCCTCGACACCCGTCCTGGGGCCCTCCAGCACCTGCGCTAACGCGCCACCGTTGAACATCACTGCTGTCGGAACCATGAGGTCGGTCCGGGAACACATTGCTGTGCCGCGCATTCCCGGACCGTCACCTCGACCTGTCAGGCTCACGCCTCACTCGGTCGAACGTCACCGGCGGGTCGGGCGTGCTCAGCGTGCTCGCGGTGACGCGTCCGACCCGTTTCGAGATTAACCTGTGACATACATGAAGCCGGCTGTCACCCTGGATCGGGAATGCCATGCTGAACCGGGACTACACTGTGCGCCGTAGCCCCGACGGCTGGGGTGTGTATGTGATGCACACGGGCGAACCGGTCTGCCTGAATGGGCGGGCACAGACGGGGCTGTCGCGCCAAGCTGCCATTGAACTTCTCGCGTCGCTCCGGACCTTCGCCTTCATCGAAGGGGAGTTTGGCAACCGGCCGGGCATCAAGGGCGTCTTGATCTCCTAAGGCTGTGAGTTATGAGACGCGTTTAAGTCCCGGCCGTTGCCATGTCACTTCACCCGCGGGCAACACCGAAGGCGGCGTTGTCTTCGGCCAGTAGAGCCACATTACCAAGTAGATCGGCCCATGCGGAGCGGGCAGCCAGTTAGCCTCCCTGCCAGCGCCCGGCGACTTGTTCTGGATGTAGAGCGTCAGCGATCCATCTGCGCTAGTATTCATTTCGAGCAGCATGGGCGAGTTGATCAGATGGCGATTGATCGGGTTCTCGATCAGGAGTTGGGACTTGCCGTCATACATTGTCAGCGACCAAAACGAATTCACCGGTAGCAGTTGTCCCACCGGAAAGGTCAGCGTGTAATTGTGTTTGCTGCCGTCGAGCATCTGAGCATCGCTGTCAACGCGCGTAAATGGATAGGTCGCTTCCTCCGGGTCATTACCATAGATGCCGGCCTGAGTGGCGATGGCGCGCTTCAACCAGTCGCCATTGTAGTGGGCGCGGTCGCCTGGAAGACCGCTCACCCGCCAGCCATTGATCTCCTTTCCGACAAGGGCGACGGCCTCGTCGACCTTCCGCCGGCCTTCCTCCATCAGGGCAATGAGGAGGATGACGTGGCCGAGGATGAGTCGAGGAGCGTGGTTGCGACGGTTCCGGTGAGCAGACCTCGAAACCGATGACCTGCGGCGGTCTTCAGCAGGCGCCTCATCCGCACCCTGGCGACCTCCTGCAGCTTGCTGGAGAGCAGGCTAGCGCCGTAGAGGCACAGGACGAGACTGGCCAGCCCGCCTATGTCAACGCCGAACCAGTCCACATCTCTGAGGCTTGCTGATTCCTTTGCAGCCTGCGCAAGAGCGCGTCCTCCGGCCGTATCGAGGAGCAGCCCGATGGTGGCAGCGCTGATCACGAGCACGAGCGTCATGCAGCGCTTGTGACGGTTCGCTCCTCTGATATCCGGCTGCACGATGCGCATCTCCGCGAGACGGAAAGGCGCGACCGTCTTACTGGCCGATGGCACCCGATAACGCCCGGTAGCTGCTCGCCCACGAGAACGAAGATCGTGCGTTTGCTGCCAAGGTCACACACTCGCGACGAGCTGCGGCTTCATACGTCCGGTTGGCGGTTTCGGCCTGGGATCCAAGTTTCGAAGTGAAAACCTCATTGTGCAGCGCGATCAGATGCTTGAACATCGAGGTTTGACGATTAACGGATTTTGACAAAATTTAATCGACTCTAAATGAACAATCCTGCCTTGAAACAATGACCCTTCCCCACGATGTATGTGCGGTGCAACAAAAGAATCAATGTGGCTCGCGGGTTCAGCTCAGCGCACCGTTTATATTTGCACATCTTCGAAATTCATATTTGCAATCAAGATAGGTTACTCAAATGGAATTCATGCAAAGCGCCGATACGAACAAACAGGCCGAACAGGCCGAGAGGTTCGGCAGCACTTTCAAGGCGGAGACCGCCAAGATTAGCGAGAAAAATATCAAGTTCGCTGACGCGGCCCGTGAAAGCATGAGTGCAATGGCGGATATCACTGGTAAAACTACTGAGAACGCCAAGCAGATCATGCAGAATAACGTCGAAACCGTTTCTCAGCAGGCCCGCGAAGCCGCCGATCGCTTCAGACGCACACTCGGTTTCACCGGACAAGATGGCGAGCGCCTCGCCCTCCAGTCTAGGCAGAATGTCGAAGCCGTCACGTACTGCGGGACGGTTCTGACCCAGGCCGTCCAGGACGCCTCCCGGAGCTGGCTTGAGATGAGCCAGAAACAGTGGCAGCGCAACCTCGTCGGCCTCAACAAGCTGGCGCGGGCTGGGTCGCTCCAAGAGTTCGTCGCGGTTCAGACTGAACTGTTTCGCGAGAGCCTGCAGCACATCGTTCAGGACAGCCGAGCAATCACTGAGACCTCGGCACGCGCGGTCGAGGAGGCCAGCAAAGCCTTCTCCAGCATGGCCCAGCAGACCTCGACCACCGCTCGCTGAGTATCCCCACCAAGCCCGCGCACGTGGCAGCTCGGCGATAAGTTGGAGTGGCGGCTTCAGAGTGCCTCCACAAGCAGGCCTAAGGCGACGTTTATCTCTGCAATTGCGCCGATCGTAAACTTCCAAAGACATCGGGTAAGCCGCAGGATAACCTGGTTAAGTGAACTGAAACAAAAATCATTCTGAACGCACTAGGATGCAAACAATGACAACCATTAGACAGTTGATACAGACCGCCCCCACGAAAGCAAACGAGCTCTTGGAGACACTCGCCGATACATCGAACAACGCGGTGAAGACGCGCGAGCGCCTCCTCGGCGACCTCAAGTACGAGCTGGAGCTTCTGGCCAAGTTGGAAGAGGAGCAGCTGTTCCCGGTTCTCCGAAAGCATAAAGAAACCAAAGATCTTGTCGCTGCGGCGCTGAACGATAACAAACAAGCGCGCAAGCTGCTGGCTGAGCTGGAGCAAACGCCAAAGGGTAGCGAGGAATTTGGACCGAAAGTCGCCGAGTTGCGGAAGGTCTTCCAGCAAAGTGTGCGGGACGAACGCAAGGACCTGCTGCCAGCGATCCTGAAGGCGCTGAGTGAGGAGGAGGCACAGGCCGTCGTCGAGAGGATCGAGGACGTGAAGGCCGAAGTCGAGGAAGCAAAGCGCGCCGAGGCTGAGCAGCGCCGTACCGAGCAAAGGCAAGAGCGTGACCAGGCCGAGAAGCGCCTCTCCGAACAGAAGGAAGCCGCCGATCGCGAGCGGGAGACCCGGGAGGCCGCCCGGCAGAATGCCAAGCGGGTAGCACAGGCGGCCGAAGCTGCCGCTGAAAGCACCCGCAAGATGGCCCGGAGCACTGCAGAGACAGTTCAACGTGTCGCGACCGCTCCTTTGAGTACAGGATCACTCTTCTTTGACGTCATGTTTGGAATGTGGGGCATGCCGCTGGGTAGTTCACTGATGCGCTCCAGCGATACCTCAGCTCCCAAGAGTCAGGCGTCGACCCAGGAAGAGGAGGTCATCCCGCTGGCGGAAGAGACGCTGATTGTGGGCAAGCGCCTGGAGAACGGCGGCACTACCACGGTGCGCCGCTATGTCGTCGAGGTGCCGACCGAGCAGCAGGTGACGCTGTATGACGAGACGGTCGTGGTTGAGCGGCGCAGGCCCGTCACCGATCAGGTAACAGGGGAGACCTTGACCGAACTCACCGTCGAGATGGTTGAGACCTCTGAGGTGCCGCTCGTGGGCAAGGGGGTGAGGGTCAGGGAAGAGGTCGTGGTACGCCGGGAGCGTACGAAGCGTGTCGAGACTGTACGAGACACGATCCGGCGGGACGAGGTCGAGATCTCCAACGCGAGCGGACGCTCCGGCAACAGGCAAGCCGCGCTCGCTTATAGCAGCAAGTAGAAGCTGATAGCCCGATACAAGCAGGCCGCGGTCAATGTACCGACCGCGGCCTCCTGGAGGCCATTCCGAAGCTGTTCCAGTCCCTGGGACTGTTGGCAGAGCCGTTGTTCGAACCCCGGCTGATGCCTCAGGTGGGGAGAACCTCGCCCCGTGATCGCGGCCATCTGGGCTGTTCGCAAGATTGCCGCGACCTAGCCTCCCGATTAAGGCCTCGGTGGGGCATCCCGGATCTTGCGGTTGTACTCCCTGTCGTTGGCAGCGACGGCGCTTTATCGAGCAGGGTCGTGGCGGCATCCGGCCGGTGGTGATTGTAATCCGCGACACAGCGGGCAAGCGCGGCGCGGGCATGGGCCAGGTCGAAGAGCAGCGCCTCGCTCAGGAATTCGTCGCCATCCGGCCGTTTAAGCTCTCGCACATGCCGTTCTGCATTGAGTTGCCCAGCGCGATGAAGTGCCAGCCTTCGAGCCGCACTACCGAAATGGCCGCTCTTCACCCTATAGCGAACCTCTCGACAGCTCGCCGACCGCGCTCCCGATACTCACGCACGCGGTTCGCACGAGGGCGCCAAAGAGGTTGCGCCCTCAAGCTGGCCGCGCTCGGCCATCGGCAGCTTTTAGCTAAGAACGGAGATAACGGCCATTAGGCACTCACGGGGAATAATATCATTGACGCCCCCATCAATGAAACGCACGACTAGTTTTTGAGCTGAGGTGCGATCGTGAACGACAACATCAAGACGTGGCCGCAGATCGCGGACATCATATTGACTGAGATACATAATCGTCCAGGCGGTGATGATCTCGTTTCTCTTGAGTTTCATGGCGCTGATAGCAAAGTGCCCGTGCCTCCGTTCACCATCGAACTTAAGAATGGATGCGATACTTCATACCGCGAAATGGCTCAATCCGTCGCTGATATCATAAACCGTTTGAGTTGCGAGCATTATGTAAGAACATTCACAGTGCATTGAATCAAATCACTTGTGACGACTGTCAAGGATGGAAAGAGGCAGGCTCATCTACCCTGCTCCGCCAATATGTTCAGCCGCCAAATCTCGCAGCGTGCAAGCAAGCTCTGGCTCGCACACAGATAATGTTGATTGACAAGCGACGAGGTCCAGAGATGAACGACGCCGAGCAATTCGCCTCCGTGGAGGCGAGCCGCGTGATACTGGCGACAGTAGCCATGAGGTTGCGGGCAGTCAGCAGAATGCGTCCAGTGGCAACGGACGAGCATGCGGACTTGCAAACCGCACTCGCCGACCTGGTGAGCCTCTACATCTGCGATCCAGACTCGGTTGGGAACAATGAGGAAGCGGCAAGGATCTTCAACCGCATCCTGACATTGAGTGACGCCGTGAACCTTGGTGCACATGCGCCGCCGACCCTGCACTGAGAGCGGCGCGCTCGCGGCCGCATCAATGATCGCAGGGGCGCCGGTTATGATTTCCTCCTGCAGCACTGCCTGCGCCGACGTGACCTGGGGCGCGATGCCGAACTTCCTTAGACAACATGACGCCGGAGGCGCCGCCATGGTGACGAACGAGGCTCTCCTTGCCTGACCCCAGCCAACCCACACCGAACGGCACTTAGAGCGGGTCCCGAGCCGCTAGAGACGGATCTGCGGGTTGCGCGTTGAGGAGTGAAGGAGCTTGCCGATGCCCTCACCCCTCTCTGTGGATCTCCGCGAGCGTGTCGTCGCTGCCGTGGCGGCGGGGGCCTCCTGCCATCGCGCCGCGGCTCGCTTCGGGGTCAGCGTGTCGAGCGCCAGCCGCTG
>NZ_JBKIBX010000079.1:0-12880 GCF_046557895.1 Methylobacterium oryzisoli
AACCCCTCTCCCGTGCGGGAGAGGGGTTCCGGCGCAAAAGCCCGGCGCGCCTCAGCGCTTGTCGAGCGGACGACCGAGGAGACGCGCGAACTCCGCCTCGATCTCCTCCACGGAGAACGGGTTCTGCACGCTGGAGGCCGCTTTCGGCTCCGATTTCGGATCCGGCTTGAGCTCCGCTGGCTTGGGCTCCGCTGGCTTGGGCTCCGCTGGCTTGGGCTCCGGCGGCGGAGGGAACGGCTCGGGCTCCGGCGGCGCGGGTTCGGGGGCCGGAGCGGCAGGCTCGGGCTCCGGTTCGGGCGGCGGGGGTGGCGGCTCGGGCGCCGGGGGCGCGATGTCCACCACCGGCGGGGGAGCCGGCGGCGCAACGGGCTCCGGTTCGGGTGCCGGCGGAGCGGCAGGCTCGGGCTCCGGCGTGGGCTCGGGCACCGGTTCGGGTCCCGGGGGCGGCGGCATGGCCGCCTCCGGTTCCGGCACGACGGGCGGCGGGGGCGGGGGCGGCTCGGGCTCGGGCTCGGGCGCCGGCGCGGAGGCCAGGACCGAGAAATCCGGCTCGGGCGCGGGCGGGCGCTCCATCACCGGCACCTCCGGGGCGCGCGGCGCCGGGGCCACGGCCGACGAGGGCCGCCGCAGGGCCTCTTCGAGCTGGCGGGCCATGTCGTTGAGGATCGCCGCATCGACCAGGCGCGGCTCGGCGCCCCGCGTCCCGGCCGGCGCGGGAACCGGCGTGGGCGGGGGTGCGAGATCCGGGGGTGTCGGATCCGGAGGCGCGAGGTCCGGGGGCGGCATGTCCAGGGGCGGGGGGGTCTGCCGGGCGGCGCGCAGGCTCGGCGGCTCGACGCGTCGGGACGCGTTGAATCGCGAGGCGCCGCGCACCGGCGCGGCCGGACGCGCCGGCTCCGGCGGCGGGGGCTCGGGCGACGGCGGTGCAGCCTCGGGCGGTAACGGGAAGGTGAAGGCGGGCTCCGCATGGGCCGCCGGCTGCGGCAGGGGCGGCTGCGAGAAGGGCGGCTGCGGAAAGGGCGGCAGCGGCGGCGGCAGCGAGGGCGGCTCCGCCTCGGCGGGGAGCGGCAGCGGCGGCTCGGGCTGCGCCTCGTCGTGCCCGTCGGCTTCCGCGGGCAGGCGGGCGCCCGCCACGCGCACGATGTTGCGCTCCACCACGACGTCGTTCGGCCCGCCGACCAGCAGGAGATGCTCGACGTTGTCGCGCCGCAGCAGGATGAGCTGCCGCTGCCGGTCGAGTTCGTAGATGTCGACGATGCCGAGCCGCGGCTGGCGCCCGCGCTGACCGCCCCCGTTGCTCAGGCTCAGGCGTCCGCGGGCGAAGCGCTTGGCGCCGAAGGCGAAGGCGCTGAGCAGGACGACCATGATCAGGAAGACGATCAGGTAGGACATCAGGGGCGAACCGTCCGTCCCGAAGAGCGAAGAGAGCAATGCACGGTCTCTCACGAGTAGGGTGCGCGGGGCACCGACGCGACATGGAGCGTATGTAACACGGGGTTCCGGCCCGTGCGCAGGGCGAATGACGGCATCTTAACAACATCATGGGCCTGCCCGATCCGCCGGCAGGCGCCCGGACCGGATTAACCGCCCCTTAACCAAGAACCCGGCATTTTTTGCCGGTCCCGCCGCCATGGCGGTGCGAACCGCAAGGCCGCTCCCGTGCCCGTCGCCGATCTCCCGCTCGTGAGCATGCTGCGCAACCGCATGCAGTGGAACCAGACGCGCCAGAAGGTGCTGGCCGAGAACGTCGCCAACGCCAACACGCCGGGCTTCCGCGCCCGCGACCTCAAGGCGCCGGCCTTCCGGCCGGACGGCAGCCTCGCGGCGGCGCTGCCCGCGGGCTTCGGCGTCACCCAGACGAACCCGCTGCACCTCGCCGGCAGCGGCGCGGGCAGCCCGGCGGAGGAGCGCCAGCGCACCCGCTTCGACGTGGTGCCGAGCGGCAATGCCGTGAGCCTGGAGGACGAGATGCTCAAGGCCGGCGAGAACCAGGCGGACTATCAGCTCGCCGCCTCGCTCTACCAGAAGAGCCTGCAGATGCTGCGCACGGCGGTCGGCCGCTGACGACCGGTGCTGGTTGAGGGGAGGGCGCCGTGGATTTCATGAAGGCGATCGGCATCGCGGCCTCGGGCCTGCGCGCGCAGTCCGGCCGGATGCGGGTGATCTCGGAAAACATCGCCAACGCCGATTCCGAGCCGAAGAGCGCCGCGGCCGAGCCGTACCGGCGCAAGGTGCCGACCTTCTCCCATCGCCTCGACCGGGAGCTCGACGCGAATGTCGTCGATCTCGGGCGGGTGCGCCGCGACGCGACGCCCTTCCGCACCAAGCACGACCCCGGCAACCCGGCCGCGGACGCCCGCGGCGAGGTGCGCCTGCCCAACGTCAACCTGCTGGTCGAGACCGTCGACATGCGCGAGGCCCAGCGCAGCTACGAGGCGAACCTCAACATGGTCTCGACCGCCCGCCGCATGATCTCCCGCACCATCGACATCCTGAAGGCCTGACCATGCCGACCAACGCCTTCGCGGCCGGCGCCTACGCGGCGGTCCAGAACCTCGGCCGGGGCGGCCCGGCCCTGTCGACTCCCGCGGCCCCGCAGGCCGGCTTCGGGCAGATGCTCACCTCCGTCCTCGACGGCGTGGCGCAGGCCGGGAACCGCAGCGAGGCCCAGGCCATGGCGGTGGGCGCCGGCAAGGCCAACGTGGTCGACGTGGTGACGGCGGTGGCCGAGAGCGAGACCGCGCTCCAGACCCTCGTGGCCGTGCGCGACCGCGTGATCTCCGCCTACGAGGAGATCATGCGGATGCAGATCTGATCCGCTCTCCTCCCGCTCGGCCTCCTCGCTCCAGCAGGGCTCCCATGACCGGCCTCGCCATCCTCGACATCGCCCGCGACGGCATCCTCACCTTCATCAAGGTGGCCGGCCCCCTGATGGTGGTGGCCCTGGTGGTGGGCCTCGTGGTCTCGCTGCTCCAGGCGCTGACCCAGATCCAGGAGCAGACCTTGATCTACGTGCCCAAGATCGTCGCGGTCTTCGCCGCCATGCTGTTGATGCTCCCCTTCATGGGGGACGCGATGGCAGGCTACATGACGCGGATCGCCGCCCGGATCGCCGCGGGCGGGTGACCCGGAGACCCGTGCGCCCGTGAACCTGCTCCTCCCCGGCATCGCGGCGGCCTACCTCCTCACCTTCGCGCGGGTGGGGACCCTGATCATGCTGATGCCGGGCATCGGCGAGACGGTGGTCTCGCCGCGGCTGCGGCTCGCCTTCGCGCTGCTCGTCGCGCTGGTGCTCTTTCCGCTGGTGCGCCCGCTCCTGCCGCCGATGCAGGGCGCGGGCGCCGGCCCGGCCCTGATCGGGGTGCTGATCGGCGAGATCGCCATCGGGCTGGTGCTGGGCCTCAGCGTGCGGGCGGTGCTGGCCGCGCTCCAGACCACCGGCACCATCGTGGCCCAGCAGCTCGGCCTCTCCTACGCCATGACGGTCGACCCGACGACCGCGGGCCAGCAGGCGACGCTCGGCACCTTCCTGACGCTGCTCGGCCTCACCCTGGTGCTCGCCGCCGACCTCCACCACCTCGCCATCGCGGGCATCCGCGACAGCTACGCGATGATGCCGCCGGTCGGCGTGCCGGCCACCGGCGATGCCGCGGAGGTCGCCATCCGGGCGGTGGCGCGGGGCTTCGCCCTGGCGGTGCAGATCGCCGCGCCCTTCATCGCCTTCGGCATCCTGTTCAACCTCGGGCTCGGCGTGCTGTCGCGCCTGATGCCGCAGATGCAGGTCTTCTTCGTCGCCACCCCGGCCTCGATCCTCGTCGGCATGCTGGTGCTGCTCGCGACGCTCGGCGTGATGATGGCGGTGTTCGTGGACGATCTCGGCCGCTGGCTGGCGCAGATGGGGAGGCCTTGAGCGCATGGCCGGCGACACCGAGCAGGAAGATCGCACAGAGGAGCCGACCCAGAAGCGGCTCGACGACGCGATCCGGCGCGGCAACGTCGCCACGAGCCAGGAGATCAACACGCTCCTCCTGCTCGGGGGCTTCACGCTGGTGCTGCTCGTCGCCTCCGGCTGGATCGCCCGCACCCTGACGCTCGACCTGCGCGGCCTGCTCGCGACGCTGCATCAGGTCCCGGCCGACGCGGCCGGCTTTTCGGGCGTGGGGCAGCGGGCGATGCTGGCGCTCGGCCTCGCCCTGGTGGTGCCGGCCGCCGCCGCGATCGCCGCGAGCCTCGCGGGCGGGCTCCTGCAGCACCCCTTCGTGTGGTCCACCGAGAGCCTGGGCGCCAAGTGGGAGCGCGTCTCGCCCGCCGCGGGGCTCAAGCGCCTCTTCGGGCCGGAGGCGTGGTTCCAGTTCGGCAAGGGGCTGGTGAAGATCATCCTCGTCGGCGCGGTCGCGGGCCTCGTCCTGTGGGGCGAGCGCGACCGGCTGGAGGCCTTCGCGCGGCTCGAACCCGCGGCGGTGCTGCAGGCGACGCTCTCTCTGGCGCTGCGGCTGATGGCCTGCATCCTGGCGGCCTACGTGGTGATCTCGCTCGGCGATGGCCTCTACCAGCGCTTCCGCTGGCGCTCGCGCCTGCGCATGTCCAAGGAAGAGCTGAAGGAGGAGATGAAGGAGAGCGAGGGCAACCCGGAGGTGAAGGGGCGCCTGCGCCAGTTGCGGATGGCCCGCACCCGCAAGCGCATGATGGCGGACGTGCCGAGCGCCGCCGTGGTGATCGCCAACCCGACCCACTTCGCCGTGGCGCTGCGCTACGAGGCCGGCATGGCGGCCCCGGTCTGCGTCGCCAAGGGCGTCGACGCGCTGGCGCTGAAGATCCGCGAGGTCGCGGGCCAGCACGGCGTGCCGGTGGTCGAGAACCCGCCGCTCGCCCGCGCGCTCCACGCCAGCGTCGAGATCGACGAGACCATCCCGACCGAGCACTACAAGGCGGTGGCGGAGGTGATCGGCTTCGTCATGCGCCAGCGGCGGCGGTGAGGCGTGGCCGGCCCGTCGCAGGCGCCAAAGCCTCCGACACCCATGCCTCCTCCCTGCCATCACGCTGTCGTGTACCGTGGGCGTCGGCATCGCAGGCCGCTCCCGCCATCCGGCAGGTTCGGCTTGCCGCTCCGGCCCGGTCAGGCATAACCGCACGGGCGAAGCGTGCACGATCCGTGCCGGAGACCGCCGCGGTTCAGTCTCCGGAAACGCCTCCGCGGCATGATATCGAGGTCGTGCGAGTCGCCGCGCGCGGTCGAGACCGAGTGAATCGCGGCGTCGCGTCTGACCCTTGAGCCCCCGTCGATGTCCGATGCCGTCTCCCTCGATCGCTCCGAGCGCCCCGGCCGGGTCAGCCTGCTCCTGCTGCTCGCGGGCCTGCTGGTCGGGGCGGCGGTGGGCCTCAGCTTCGTCGCCCACGAGCAGGCCCAGCCGCTGATCCTCGGCCTGCTGGCGGTGCTGGCGATGGCGGGCGTGTTTTCGCTGTTCGCGCTCGCCATCGGGGCGCTGCAATTCACCGGGCAGGGCACGCGCAACGACGTGACCAAGGCGGTGGTGGACGCCGCCCCCGAGGGCATGATCGCTGTGGAGGACGGCAACCGGCCGATCTACGCCAACGCCGCCTACCTGGCGCTGGCGGGCAGCGACAGTTTTTCCAACCTGCGGCCGGTGGAACGGGTCTTCGTCGGCAGCCCCGACGTGTCGGAGGCGGTCTACCGGCTGGCCCAGGCCGCCCGGGAGGGCCGCAGCCTCTCCGAGGAGATCCGGATGGCGCCGCCGCCCGGCGGCAGCGCCGAGCGCGACGTCGCATGGTACCGCATCGGCGTGCGCCCGCTGCCCCTGCCCCGCCGGCCGGTGGCCCTGTGGAGCGTGAGCGACATCAGCCACGAGCGCGAGCGCCAGGAGAACGTCTTCCAGGAGCTGCAGCACGCGATCGACTACCTCGACCACGCCCCGGCCGGGTTCCTGTCGGTCGATCCGCGCGGCGCCGTGGTCTACATGAACGCGACGCTCGCCTCCTGGCTCGGGCACGACCTCGCGCAGGTCGGCTCCGGGGGCTTGCGCCTGTCGGAGATCCTGCCCGCGGCGGTGGGCGAGGTGCTGGTGGCGGGCGACGGCCGGCCCGGCGAGGTGCGCACCGACGTGTTCGACCTCGACCTGCGCCGCCGCAACGGCCACCCGCTGCCGGCGCGCATCTACCACCGGGTCGCCTACGGGCAGGACGGCCGGCCCGGCGCCTCGCGCACCCTCGTGCTCAACCGCTCCGGCGGCGAGGAGGCGGACGATCCCCAGCGCGCCGCCGAGGTGCGCTTCACCCGCTTCTTCAACACCAGCCCGATCGCGGTGGCGACGCTGGACCCGGAGGGGCGGCTGGTGCGCGCCAACGCCTCCTTCGCCCGCCTGTTCGGCACCCTGCCGCGCACGGGCGAGGGCCGCGAGGCCGCCGCCCCCGTGCGCGACTTCGTGGCCGAGCGCGACCGCCAGAACCTCGACGGCGCCTTCGCGCTCGCCGCCGAGGGCCGCGGCGACGTGGCGCCCATCGAGATCGGCGTCGCGGCGCCCGGCAACCGCACGGCGCGGATCTGGCTCAGCCCGGAGGCCCGCTCGGACAGCGCCGCCGCGGAGGGGGAGGCGCGCGGGACCGCCCGCGAGACCGTGATCCTCTACGCCCTCGACACCACGGCCCAGCACCAGCTGCAGCAGCAGATCAACCAAGCCCAGAAGATGGAGATGGTCGGCCAGCTCGCGGGCGGCATCGCGCACGACTTCAACAACGTGCTGCAGGCGATCATCGGCTATTCCGACCTGCTGCTGGCGAGCCACCGGCCGGTGGATCCCGCCTTCCAGGACATCATGCAGATCAAGCAGAACGCGAACCGGGCCGCGAGCCTGGTGCGCCAGCTGCTGGCCTTCTCGCGCCGCCAGACCCTGCGGCCGGAGGTGATCCATCTCGGCGAGGCCCTGTCGGACCTGACGCTGCTGCTCAAGCGGCTGCTGGGCGAGCGGGTCGAGCTCGATCTCAAGCACGGGCGCGACCTCTGGCCCGTCAAGGCCGACGTCAACCAGTTCGAGCAGGTGATCGTGAACCTCGCGGTGAACGCCCGCGACGCGATGCCGAACGGCGGACGCCTGCTCATCCGCACCGGCAACGTCACGGCCGAGGCCGCCGAGCGGCTCCAGCTCACCGGCCTGCCCATCGCCGATTACGTGCTGGTGGAGGTGACGGATACCGGCACCGGCATGACGCCCGACGTGATGGAGAAGATCTTCGAGCCCTTCTTCACCACCAAGGAGGTCAACAAGGGCACGGGGCTCGGGCTGTCCACGGTGTTCGGCATCGTCAAGCAGTCGGGCGGCTACATCGACGTGAAGTCGGCGGTGGGCGAGGGCACGGTGTTCGGCATCTACCTGCCGCGCCACATCCCCGTCCCGGAGGCCGAGCCCGCCCCGGCGGAGGCCGCCGAGGCCGCCCCGGCGCCGGCCGCCGCGGGCGCGCCCGAGCCCGCCCGCAAGGCGCCGGCCGCCGACCTCACCGGCCGCGGCACCATCCTGCTCGTCGAGGACGAGGACCCGGTGCGCGCCGTCAACGCCCGGGCGCTCGCGGCGCGCGGCTACACGGTGCTGGAGGCCGCCTCCGGCGTCGAGGCGCTGGCGATCATGGGCGAGCGCGACACGGCGGTGGACCTCGTCGTCTCCGACGTGGTGATGCCGGAGATGGACGGCCCGACCCTGCTGCGCGAGCTGCGCAAGCGCCACCCCGACCTCAAGGTGATCTTCGTCTCCGGCTACGCTGAGGACGCCTTCCAGAAGAACCTGCCGGAGGGCGAGGAATTCAACTTCCTGCCCAAGCCCTTCAGCCTCAAGCAACTGGTCGAGACGGTGAAGACCACGATCGCCGGGTAGGGCGCTCGCCGCTCCTGCGGGCCAGGCCCGCAGGAGCGGCGATCCGGCCCATCGCCGTGGAACCGGCACTCTTCCTTGTGCGGGGTTCCGGCTCCATATTCCGGGAATGCCCGCCCCCAAGAAGCCCCGCCCGTCTTCGGCCAAGGCGTCGAAGCCCGAGCTGAAGCCGCTGGATCCCTTCCTCGCCGAACTGCTCAACCCGGCGCTCAACCGCGANTGCCCGCCCCCAAGAAGCCCCGCCCGTCTTCGGCCAAGGCGTCGAAGCCCGAGCTGAAGCCGCTGGATCCCTTCCTCGCCGAACTGCTCAACCCGGCGCTCAACCGCGACCGGCTGCCGGCTCAGGAAGCCCCCGCGCAGACCGCGCCGGAGCCCCGCCGCCGCGGGCGGCCCCGGAAAGGTCAGGCGGAGGCGCCCGGCTTCGGCGAGGCGCCGCAGGCCGCCTTCGCGCACGGCACCGTCCGGGACGTCGATCCGGCGCTGGCGCAGTCGCTCGGCCTGCGCAGCCCCGACGACGGGCCGGATATTGCGGAGGAGCGCGAGACCTCGCTCGCGACGGAAGGCGTCTCGGCCACGGTGGATGCCCTGACCAAGCTCCTCACCGAGGGCAACCCGCTGTTCAAGCACGGCCAGCCCTGGGTGCCGCACCGCCCCGAGCGGCCGCAAAAGTCCGAGGGCGGCGTCGCCTTCCGGCTGAAATCCGACTTCACCCCCGCGGGCGACCAGCCCAGGGCGATCGCCGACCTCGTGGAGGGCGTCCGCCGCACCGAGCGCGACCAGGTGCTGCTCGGCGTCACCGGATCGGGAAAGACCTTCACGATGGCCAAGGTCATCGAGGAGACCCAGCGCCCCGCCCTCATCCTCGCCCCGAACAAGACGCTCGCCGCCCAGCTCTACGGCGAGTTCAAGTCGTTCTTTCCCGACAACGCGGTCGAGTACTTCGTCTCCTACTACGATTACTACCAGCCCGAGGCCTACGTGCCGCGGTCCGACACCTTCATCGAGAAGGAATCGTCGATCAACGAGCAGATCGACCGGATGCGCCACTCGGCGACGCGCGCGCTGCTGGAGCGCGACGACGTCATCATCGTGGCCTCGGTGTCGTGCATCTACGGCATCGGCTCGGTCGAGACCTACACGGCGATGTCCTTCACCGTGACGATGGGGGAGAAGATCGAGCAGCGCCAGCTCATCGCCGACCTCGTGGCGCTGCAGTACAAGCGCATCCAGTCGGACTTCGCCCGCGGCACCTTCCGGGTGCGCGGCGACGTGATCGAGCTGTGGCCCGCCCACTTGGAGGATCGCGGCTGGCGCATCGGCCTGTTCGGCGACGAGGTGGAGGCGATCACCGAGTTCGACCCGCTCACCGGCAAGACCATCAACCAGCTGAAATTCGTCAAGATCTACGCCAACAGCCACTACGTGACGCCGCGCCCGACCCTGCAGCAGGCGGTGAAGGGCATCAAGGACGAGCTGAAGTGGCGGGTCGAGGAGCTGACCCGGATGGGCCGGCTGATCGAGGCGCAGCGCCTGGAGCAGCGCTGCACCTTCGACCTCGAGATGATCGAGGCGACCGGCGCCTGCAACGGCATCGAGAACTATTCGCGGTATCTCACCGGCCGCAAGCCGGGCGAGCCGCCGCCCACCCTGTTCGAGTACCTGCCCGACAACGCCCTCGTCTTCACGGACGAGAGCCACGTCACGGTCTCGCAGATCGGCGGCATGTACCGGGGCGACTTCCGCCGCAAGGCGACGCTCGCCGAATACGGCTTCCGGCTGCCCTCCTGCCTCGACAACCGCCCGCTGCGCTTCGAGGAATGGGACGCGATGCGGCCCCAGTCGATCCACGTCTCGGCGACGCCGGCCAAGTGGGAGATGGAGCAGACCGGCGGCGTGTTCGTGGAGCAGGTGATCCGCCCCACCGGCCTCGTCGATCCGGAGGTGATCATCCGCCCGGCCCGCTCGCAGGTGGACGACCTGCTCGGCGAGGTGAAGGAGGTGGCGCAGGCGGGCTACCGCACCCTCGTCACCACGCTCACCAAGCGCATGGCCGAGGACCTGACCGAGTACCTGCACGAGAACGGCGTGCGGGTGCGCTACATGCACTCGGACATCGACACGCTGGAGCGCATCGAGATCATCCGGGATCTCCGGCTCGGCGCCTTCGACGTGCTGATCGGCATCAACCTCCTGCGCGAGGGCCTCGACATCCCGGAATGCGCGCTGGTGGCGATCCTCGATGCCGACAAGGAAGGTTTTCTGCGCTCCGAGACCTCGCTGATCCAGACGATCGGCCGCGCGGCGCGCAACGCCGACGGGCGGGTGATTCTCTACGCCGATCAGGAGACCGGCTCGATGCAGCGGGCGATCGCCGAGACCGAGCGCCGCCGCGCCAAGCAGCTCGCCTACAACGCCGAGCACGGCATCACGCCCCAGAGCGTCAAGCGCAACATCGCCGACATCCTGGAGAGCGTGTTCGAGCGCGACCACGTGCAGGTGGATACCGGCCTCGCCAAGGGCGCCATCACGGTCGGCCACAACCTCAAGGCCGTGATGGCCGATCTGGAGAAACGCATGCGGGCCGCTGCCGCCGACCTCGACTTCGAGGAGGCTGCGCGGCTGCGCGACGAGCTCAAGCGCCTCCAGGCGACCGAACTCGCGGTCGCGGACGATCCGATGGCCCGCCAGGAGGCCGTGGAGGACCAGGCCGGCCGCTACGGCGAGAAGGGCGGGCGCCGCCGCTACGGCCGCAACGCCGACTTGGCCCCCGGCGCCGGCGGGACGGACGAGCCCCTGGGTTCGGGTCCACTTGGCTCCGGACCTCTCGGCCGCGGGCGCTCCGACGAGGGCACCCGCATCCGCAAGCCGACCCTCGACGAGATGGGGCCGGGCACCGACCGCGAGATCCCGATCTTTTCGGAGCGGCCTGCCGCCCGCTCGACCCAGGGCTTCCCCGGCCAGCGGCCGAAGTACAAGGGCCGCAAGGGACGCGGGTGACGCCGGCGGAACCCGGCGGGCCTGCGCCGCGTCGTGCCAGGATCGGGGCAGGCGCCTGAGCGGAGGGCGGGCGATGGACGGCATGACAGGCGGGCTCGCGCGCCTCCTCCTCGGCCTGCCGCTGCTCTTCCCCGCCGCGGCCCTCGCGCAGGCGGCCGAGACGACGGTCAGCCCCGGCGGGGTGCGCCTGCCGCAGGTGATCGCCACGCCCGATTCGGGCGCCGGGGCGCGCAGCGACGGCGCCGTCCCGCGGCCGGACCGGGTCGATTCCCTGGAGCCGCGGCTGGGTCGGCCTCCCTCTCGCCTCGCCGAGCCGCCGCCCGACCCGCTCTTCGCCGACCAGCCGGCCCCGAAGCCGCCCTGAGCGCGGGAACCGCGGCACGCCTCGCGCTTTTGCGGTCAAGATGATCCGGAGACTGGCCGATGATCTCTCGCCTCCGCCCCGCGCTGCTCGCGTCCGCCCTGATCCTGCTCGCCGCGCCCGCCCTCGCGATCTCCGACCGGCGCGACCAGCCGACCCAGGCCGACATCCCGGAGGGCTCCCGCGCCCCGACCGACGTCGCGCCGCCCCAGGCGATCAAGCCGGACACCAAGGTGATGCCGGGCGATGTCGGCCGCACCGGCAGCACCCGGAGCCGCACCAACCCGCTCGACCACCTCGACCCGCGCGACCGGCGCGCCACCGGCGGCGGCGACGGCGCGCGCGACGCCCGCTGAGGCCCCGTCAGGCAACCGCCACGCCCCGACCGGGTTAATCCTCCGAACCGCACGGGGGAGGGCGTCATGGGTCTGCTCGATCAGGTCATCGGGTCGGTGCTCGGCAACGTGCTGGGCGGCGGCCAGGGCCGCCACGAGGGCGGCGCCGGCGGGATGTCGCCGCTCGTGAAGGCGCTGCTGATGCTCCTCGCCAGCCGGGCGATGCAGGGCGGATTCGGCGACATCTTCGGCGGCGGGGAGCGGCCGCATCCGCGCGGTGGCGGAGGCTTTCCGCCCGATGGGGGCAACTGGGATCCCGGCCCGGATGTCGGCTACGACGATGCGCCGCCCCGGGGCCGCCGGGGCGGGGACCCGGACAACCCCTATTCCGACCTCTCGGGCATGCTCGACGGCCCGGGCGGCGCGCCGCAGCAGGGCGGCGGGCGCGGCGGCAGCGTGCCGAACCCCTTCGACACCGGCGCCGACCAGGATTCCGGCCAGTATTCGGGGATGGACCGCGAGATCCCCGACAATGCCGGCCCGGCGGGGCTCGACCAGCTGATCGACCGCTTCCGCCGCGGCGGCCTCGGCGACGTGATCGAGTCCTGGGTCGGGCCCGGCCAGAACCGGGGCATCCAGCCGCAGCAGCTCGTCCAGGCGCTGGGCCCCGACACGATCGACGTCCTCAGCCGCGAGACCGGGCTGGACCGCGGCACGCTCCTCGCGCAGCTCGCCCAGGTGCTGCCGGGCGTGGTCGACGGCCTGACTCCGCAGGGGCGGCGCCCGACCGGCGACGAGATGCGCGGCTGGTAGCGCGCCGACACGGACGCCGGTCCGGCGCACCAGGGCGTGCGGATGCGAGAACTGGGAGCGGCACGCGATCGCACCGCGATCCGATGCCGCTCCAGGGAGAGGGAGACGCCCATGCCTCGCTTCGATCGTCGCGGCTTCCTGGCCTGCGCGTGCTGCGCCGCGTTCGGGGGCTTCGCCGCGCTCGGCTCCGCCCCCGCCCGGGCCGCGGGACCCCGCACGAACCTCTCGCCCGACGAGGCGCTGGCGCGGCTCAAGGACGGCAACCGCTCCTTCGTCACCGACGCGCCGTTCCGGCGCGAGACCAGCGACCGCGACCGGCGCATCGAGATCGCCCGCGGGCAAACACCCTTCGTGGTGCTGGTCGGCTGCTCCGACAGCCGCGTGCCGCCCGAATTGCTGTTCGGCCGCGGCCTCGGCGAATTGTTCATCGTGCGCAACGCCGGCAACACCGTCGACAGCGTGGCGATGGGCTCGATCGAGTACGGCGTGGCCGAACT
>NZ_JBKIBX010000080.1:0-11178 GCF_046557895.1 Methylobacterium oryzisoli
GGCCAGTTTGCCGGAGGCGGCTTCCAGGTGGCCCCAGGCCGCGTCGCCGAACTTGGCTTTCCAGTCCTTGTAGAAGGTCGTGCGGCCGAGCGCATCGCGGAACGGCGCCCGATCCACCTCGATGAACTTGATGCCCTTGGCGGTGAGGTCCTGGCGCAGCGTGTCGCTCAGGCGGACGATGTCGGCGCGCTGGTCGTCGGCGGAGCGGTCGAGCTCCCGGGTGACGAGGGCGCGCAGATCCTCGGGCAGGCGCTGGAAGGCGCGCTTGTTGCCGAGCATCCAGTAGCCGTCCCAGACGTGGCCGGTGAGGCTGCAGGATTTCTGCACCTCGTAGAGCCGCGTCGTCGCCGTGATGGCGAGCGGATTTTCCTGGCCCTCGAAGATCTTGGTCTGCAGCGCGGAGTACAGCTCGTTGAAGTTCAGGGGTGCGGCGCCCGCGTCGAGGGCCTTGAACAGCGAGGTCAGCATCGGGGCGGGCGGGACGCGGATCTTGAAGCCCTTGAGGTCCTCGGGCGTGCGGATCTCGCGGGTGGAGGAGGTGATGTGCCGGAAGCCGTTGTCCCAGACCTTGGACACGACCTGGATCGGCGTCTTAGCGATCTGCTCGCGGACGTAGCCGCCGAGGCCGCCGTCCATCGCGGTCCACACGGCCGGGTAATCCTTGAAGGCGAAGCCGGTGTTGGGCAGCGAGGCCGCGGCCACGAAGGTCGCCAGGATCGAGGTCGAGAGGTTGAAGAACTCGACGCTGCCGTTGCGCACCTGCGAGAGCAGGTCGGTGTCCGAGCCGAGCTGGTTGGCCGGGAAGAGCTTGATGTCGAGCCGCCCGCCGGAGGCCTCGCGGATGCGGTTCAGCGCCTCCTGCGCCCGGATGTTCACCGGGTGGGTCGGGTCCTGGCCGGTGGCGAGCTTGTACTCGAACTCCGCCGCGTTCGCGGGCCGGCGCAGGACCGCGACGAGCGGAACACTGGCGGCACCGGCCAGCAGCGTGCGCCGGCTGAGCATGACTGTCGACATGGCGTTCTCCCAGAATTGAGACTGATCGATCGGAGCCGGCTGGCCCGGTCTTGTTCGGACGTGCTCGCGATCACGCCCGAAGATGTTCGGTCGCGGCGAAGAGCGTTTCGGTCAGAACTGCGTGTTTCGAGGCGTCATGCTTCGCAGGTGACGCTTTCTGTATTTTGTTTCTGTTGATTGGAAGGATTTCTCAATCCGAAATCAATCAACAGCCTCTCACATTCAAGAACGAGGCGCGGGCAGCATCCCCTCTCCCGTGTGGGAGAGGGGTAGGGGATCGAAGATCCCGCGTGAGGGTGCCGGAGGGTTCAACAAGTAGTCTGGACGGTACCGCTCCCGGCACGACGCCTGGTGATGAGCTCTGATCCGTTCCGCTCCCCTCACCACGCCGATCGCTTCATTCTGAAGCGTCACACCCTCACCCCTGCCCCTCTCCCACCCGGGAGAGGGGATGCCGCCCCCGCCCTACCCGGCGCCGTTCAGCATCCGGTAGGAGCGGATCACCTGGCTGTCGTCGGCCCCGCCGTCCCCGCGCCCGGAGGTCGCAAGGAAGAGCTGGTGGGCGAGGCTCGCGAGCGGCATCGCCGCCTTCTGGTCGCGCCCGGCCTCCAGCACGATGCCGAGGTCCTTGACGAAGATGTCCACCGCGCTCGTGATGCGCGGTTCGGCCTCCAGCATGCGCGGGCCGCGGTCGCGCAGCATCCAGCTCGCGGCCGAGGAGCCGGACAGGATCTCCAGCACCACCGCCAGGTCGACCCCGACCTTCTCGGCCAGCGACAGCGCCTCGGCGGCCGCCGCGATGTGCACGCCGCACAGGAGCTGGTTGACCGCCTTGACGGTGGCCCCCTGCCCGGCCCGGGTGCCGACGTGGAAGACACGGGTGCCGAGCGCGTCGAGCACCGGCCGCACGGTGGCGAGCACCTCAGGGTCTGCCGCCGCCATGATGGTGAGCGAGGCGCCCTCGGCGCCCACGACCCCGCCGGAGACCGGCGCGTCGACGAAGCGCCGGCCCGTCGCCTCGACCCGGGCGGCGAGCTGCGCCACCGCGTCGGGCGGGCAGGTCGCCATCAGGATCACGGCGGCCTGCGGCGCCAGCGCCGCGAGGGCGCCGTCCGCGAACAGGGCCGCCTCGGCCTGGGCGGCGTTCACCACCATCAGCACCAGGGTGCCGGCCCCCGCGGCGGCCTCCGCCACGCTCCCGGCCGCCGTCCCGCCCGCCGCCGCGAAGGCGCTGCGGCTCTCGGGGCGCAGGTCGTAGCCGCGCACCGCAAATCCCTTGCGGACGAGGTTCCCGGCCATCGGCCGCCCCATCGCGCCGAGGCCCAGGAAGGCCAGGGGAAGCTGGGCGACCGGCTCTAGAGCCATTCGCGGATCCTCCGGGTGACGGCTGCGGTCGAGAGGCCGTAGCGGTCGTGCAGCGTCGGCAGGGCGCCCGCGTCCAGGAACTCGTCCGGCAGGCCGATCTGCCGAAATCCCTTGTCGGGCCGGATGCCGTCGCGCATCAGCACGCCCGCCACCGCCTCGCCGAGCCCCCCGATCACCGTGTGGTTCTCGGCCACCACCACGAGCCGCCCGCCGCGGCGGGCCTCGGCCAGGATCGTCGCCTCGTCGAGGGGCTTGATGGTGGGCACGTGCAGCACCGCGACGTCGACGCGGTCGTCGGCCAGCGCCTGCGCCGCCTCCAGCGCCCGCATGGTCATCAGGCCGGAGGAGATGATCAGCACGTCGCGCCCGTCGCGGATCGTCTTCGCCTTGCCGAGTTCGAAGCGGTAGCCGTACTCGTCGAGGAGGAGGGGCACGTTGCCGCGCAGGAGCCGCAGGTAGACCGGCCCCTGATGCGCCGCCATGGCGGGCACCACCTGCTCGATCTCGTGCGCGTCGCACGGGTCGATGATCGTCAGGTTCGGCAGGCCGCGGAAGATCGCCAGATCCTCCGTCGCCTGGTGGCTCGGCCCGTAGCCGGTGGTGAGACCGGGCAGCGCGCAGGCCATCTTGACGTTCAGGTTCTCCTCCGCGATCGCCAGGCAGATGAAGTCGTAGGCCCGGCGCGCGGCGAAGACCGCGTAGGTGGTGGCGAAGGGCATGAAGCCCTCGCGGGCCAGCCCCGCCGCGGCGCTGAACAGCAGCTGCTCGGCCATCCCCATCTGGTAGAAGCGGTCGGGATGTTTTTGCGCGAAGATGTGCAGGTCGGTGTACTTGCTCAGGTCCGCCGACAGGCCGACGATGTCGGGCCGCTCCTCGGCCAGCGCCGCGAGCGCGTGGCCGAAGGGCGCCGCCTTGGTGCGCTGCCCGGGGGCGGCGAGCGAGGCGATCATCGCCGAGGTGGTGAGCCGGGGCCCGCCCTGCAGCAGGTGCGTCGGCCTCTCGTACTTCGAGCGTCTCATTCCGCCCTCCCCTCGGACAGGATCGCCAGTGCCTGCTGCCATTCCGCCGCCTCGACGCGCAGGAAGTGGTTGCGCTCGCGGGCTTCGAGGAACGGCACGCCCTTGGCCATGGTCGTGTCGCAGATGATGATCCGGGGCTTGGGCTCCGGATGCGCCTTGGCGGCGTCGAAGGCCGCGACCAGCGCGTCGATGTCGTTGCCGTCGACCCGCTGCACGAACCAGCCGAAGGCCTCGAATTTCGGGGCCAGCGGCTCGAAGTTGAGGACGCCCGTCGAGGGACCGTCCGCCTGCATGCCGTTGACGTCCACGATGCCGATCAGGTTGTCGAGCTTGAACGAGCCCGCCGACATCGCGGCTTCCCAGGTCGAGCCCTCGTCGAGCTCTCCGTCCGAGAACATGTTGTAGACGAAGGACTTGGAGCCCTTGCGCTTGAGCCCAAGGGCGAAGCCGACCGCGATCCCGAGCCCGTGCCCGAGGGAGCCGCCGGTGATCTCCATGCCGGGGGTGTAGGCCGCCATGGCGGACATCGGCAGGCGGCTGTCGTCGCAGCCGTAGGTCTCCAGCTCGTCCTCCGGCAGGATGCCGGCCTCGATCAGCGCCGCGTAGAGCGCGATGGCGTAGTGCCCGATCGAGAGCAGGAAGCGGTCCCGGTCCTCCCATTCGGGATCCTCGGGCCGGTAGGTCATGGCGTGGAAGTAGGAGACCGCGAGCACGTCCGCGATCCCGAGCGCCTGGGCGATGTAGCCCTGGCCCTGCACCTCCCCCATCCGCAGCGCGTTGCGGCGGATGCGGTAGGCCCGCTCGGGGAGCGAGACGTTCGATCGCTCCCGGGTTTGGCCTTGAGCCGTCGACATGGGGTTCCTCCCGCCGTCAGTGGATGAGCATGCCGCCGTTGACGTCGATCACGGCGCCGGTGGTGTAGGCGGAGAGGTCGCTGGCCAGGAACAGGCAGGCCTTGGCGACGTCGTCGGCGACGCCGAGGCGCGCGAGCGGGATCCCCTTGATGATCTCGGCCTTGAGCTCGTCGGTGAGCTTGCCGCCGGTGATGTCGGTCTGGATCAGGCCGGGCGTCACGGCGTTGGCGCGGATGCCGTCGGGGCCGAGCTCGCGGGCCATCGCCTTGCACAGGCCGAGCACGCCGCCCTTCGCCGCGCTGTAGTGCGGCCCGCCGAAGATGCCGCCGCCGCGCTGGGCCGAGACCGACGACATGCAGACGATCGAGCCGGATTGTTGCGCCCGCATCTGCGGGATCACCGCCTGGCTCATGTAGAGCGTGCCGCGCAGGTTCACGTCCGTCACCGCGTCGTAGTTCTCAGGCGCGATGTCCATGATCTTGAGCGGCTGGGTGATGCCGGCGTTGTTGACGAGCACGTCGATGCGCCCGAAGCGCGCCACCACCTCGTCGGCGGCGCGCTGGCAGGCGGCCCGATCGACGACGTTGCAGGCGAGGCCGAGATGGCCGGGGCCGATCTCGCGGGCCGCCGCCTCGGCCTGGCCCGCGTCGAGATCGAGGATGACGACCCGGCCGCCGTGCTCGGCGAAGAGGCGGGCCGTGGCGCGGCCGATGCCGCGAAGGGATGCGGCGCCCGTGATCAGGCACACCTTGTCGGACAGAAGCACAGTAACCCTCCCTGTCGCGGATCGACCGCGTTCGCATGGCGAACGGGAGGGGTCGGGCGGGTCTCGCCTCGCTCCGGCTCTCCGGCACAGGGGCCGGGGCGTTTCCTCGCGTTCTCGTTGGGAGCACCGTGCCAGCCGGGATGCGGGGCGGCAAACGCGCATTTTGCAGCCAGTGATGAATTGGATTCACCTTTGTCCCGGCCCGGCTTGCCTCGCGATCCCGCTCTCGGCCATGGTCCGGCAGCCCGGAAGCCCGCGATGAGCCAGACCGCGATGAGCCTACCACGATGAGCCAGCATGAATTCCGCGACCCCGACGCGGCGGCGCGCGTGCGGGACAGCTTCGCCCGCCAGGGCCTGATGGCCACCCTGGGGGCGGAGCTGATCCTGATCGCGCCGGGCCGGGTCGAGATCGCCCTGCCCTACCGGCCGGCGCTGACGCAGCAGAACGGCTATTTCCACGCCGGCGCCACTGCGGCGATCGCCGATTCGGCCGGCGGCTACGCCGGCTTCACGCTGTTTCCCGCCGGCACGAACGTGCTCACGGTCGAGTTCAAGCTGAACCTCGTCGCCCCGGCCGAGGGCGAGCGGCTGGTGGCGTCGGGCGAGGTGATCCGCGCAGGCCGCACCCTCACGGTCTGCGACCTGAAGGTCTACGGCGAGCGCGGCGGGCGCCGGACCCTGTGCGCCGCCGGGATGCAGACGCTGATCCGCGTGCCGGTGCAGGCGTAGGGCGGGACGGGGCGCTGGCTCACGTCCCCGCCAGCTCCTTCAGCAGCGCCTCGTGGAACCGGTCCGGCGCCTCGACCTGGGGCGAGTGGCCGAGGTCGGAGAATTCCACGAGCTTCGCGTCCGGGATGCGCCGGGCCGCCTCGGGGCCGAGCTGGTCGTAGCGGCCGAGGGTGCGGGCGAGGTCGGCGGGCGCGCGGTTGGCGCCGGGCGCGGTGCGGTCCTTGCCGCCCACGATCAGCACGGTCGGCACCCGCATCCGCTCGAACTCGTGCACCACCGGCTGGGTGAAGACCATGTCCGAGGTCTGGGCCTGATTCCACGCCACCCGCTCGGCGCCCGGACCCGCGTAGAGCCCGGCCTGCATCTGCACCCAGCGATCGTAGTCCGGCTTCCACTGGCCGTCGTAGTAGAAGCGCAACTGGTAGGCCTTGATGCTCTCGGCCGTGGTCTTGCGCTCCTGCTCGTAGTTCTTCTCGATCGTCTGGTAGGGCACGCCCTTCGCCTGCCAGTCCTCCAGCCCGAGGGGATCGACCATCACCAGCTGGTCGACCGCCTCCGGGAACATCAGGGCGTAGCGGGCGGCCAGCATGCCGCCCATGGAGTGGCCGATGATGGTCGCGCGCGGGATGCCGAGGGCCTGCAGCAAGCCGCGCGTGTTCGTGGCGAGCTGCTGGAAGCTGAACTGGTAGCCCTGCGGCTTCGTGGACTTGCAGAACCCGACCTGATCGAGGGCGAGCACGCGGTAGCCGGCCTTCGCCAGCACGCCGATCGTCGCCTCCCAGGTGGCGGCGCAAAAATTCTTGCCGTGGAGCAGCACGATCGTGCGACCGTTCGCCGGGCCGGCCGGCGCCACGTCCATGTAGGCCATCGTCAGGCCCTGGCCCTGCGAGGTGAGGCCATGGCGGCGCACCTCATGGGGATAGTCGAAGCCTTCGAGTTCGGGGCCGTAGGTCTCGGCGGCGCGGGCGGACCCGGGCAGGCCCGGGACGGCGCCGAGAAGGCTCGCCGCGAGGGCGAGGCGGAGGGTGGGGCGGAGCGTCATCGGGGTCCTCCGTGGGGGGCAACCCCGCGCTTGCGTTTCCGGGGCCGCCCGCTCATATAGGCGCCGGGAGGTTGGCGGGGGACGTTTCACTCGCCAACCGGGTCAGGTCCGGAAGGAAGCAGCCCTAACGAGAACGAGCGGGTTCTCGTCCAGCCTCCCACCCCTCGCCACGAGCGCGTGCGCCGGGCCTCGCGGCCCGGCCCGCCTCCCGATGCTCAGCGCATGGACGAGACCTCCGGCACGCCCTCGACCGACGAGCCGGGTTTCCCGGGTTTTGCGGCGCCGCGTCCCCCGACGCCCTCCGCCCCAACGCCCTACCGGGTGCTGGCGCGCAAGTACCGCCCCAAGGATTTCGACGACCTGATCGGCCAGGGCGCGATGGTGCGCACGCTGGCGAACGCCTTCGAGGCCGGGCGCATCCCGCAGGCCTGGATGCTCACGGGCGTGCGCGGGGTGGGCAAGACCACCACCGCCCGCATCCTGGCCCGCGGCCTCAACTACGCGCTCGCCGACGATCCGAAGGCCGGGCCGACCATCCGCATGCCGGGGCTCGGCCTGCACTGCGCGGCGATCATGGAGTCGCGCCACATCGACGTGCTGGAGATGGATGCCGCCTCCCACACCGGCATCGACGACGTCCGCCAGATCATCGACGGCATCCGCTACGCGCCCGTCTCGGCGCGCTACAAGGTCTACATCGTCGACGAGGTCCACATGCTGTCCGAGAAGGCGTTCAACGCCTTCCTGAAGACGCTGGAGGAGCCGCCGCCGCACGCGAAGTTCGTCTTCGCCACCACCGAGATCCGCAAGGTCCCGGTCACCATCCTGTCGCGCTGCCAGCGCTTCGACCTGCGCCGCGTCGAGGCGGGCGCGCTGATCGCCCACCTGCAGCGCATCTGCGAGGCGGAAGGTGTTGCGGCCGAGCCCGAGGCGCTCGCCGCCATCGCGCGGGCGGCGGAAGGCTCGGTGCGCGATTCGCTCTCGCTCCTCGACCAGGCCATCGCGCACGGCGCGGGCCGCGTCGCGGCCGAGACCGTGCGCGACATGCTGGGCCTCGCCGACCGGGCGCGGATCATCGACCTGTTCGAATCCTGCATGCGGGGCGACGCGGCCGCGGCCTTCGCGGAACTGCGCGCCCAGCACGAGGCCGGGGCCGACCCCTCGGTGGTGCTCCAGGACCTCGCCGAGTTCACCCACCTCGTCACCCGCCTCAAGGTCGCCCCCGACACCGCGCGGGCCGACACGGGCCTGAGCGAGGCCGAGCGCGGCCGCGGCGGCGATTTCGCCGACCGGCTCTCGATCCGCGCCCTGTCGCGGGCGTGGCAGATCCTGCTGAAGGCCATCCCCGAGGTGCAGGCCGCCCCCCGCCCGCTCGCCGCGGCCGAGATGGCGCTGGTGCGCCTGATCTACGCCGCCGACCTGCCGACGCCCGACGAGGCGCTGCGGCAGGTCAGGGAGGGCGGCGCCCTCCCGGGAGCCGCGCCCGCCCGCGCCGCGCCGACCTCGCCGTCGGGCGGGCCGGCGGCGCTGCGGGCCTTGCCGGACCCGCGGCCGCTGCCCGAGGCGCGCGCCGTGCCGGACCTCCGCGCGCTGCCGGAGGCGCGGGCGGTCCCGGAGGCCCGCCAGTTGCCGGAGGCCCATGCGGCCCCGGACGTCCGCCAGGAGGCCGCCCCGCCCCGCCCCGCCGCCCGACCCGCCGCGGCGGAGCCGGGAATGCGTCTGCGCCGCTTCGAGGACGTGGTGGCCCTCGCCGACGCGCAGCGCGACATCACCCTCAAGATCGCGCTCGAACGCGACGTGCATCTCGTGCGGTTCGAGGACGGGCGCATCGAGTTCCGCCTCGCCGAGGGCGGGCGGGCGACCCTTCCCAACGACCTCGCCCGCGCCCTCGACCTCTGGACCGGCCGGCGCTGGGTGGTGGCGCTCTCCCGCGAGGCCGGGGAGCCGACGCTCGCCGCCCGCGCGAAGGCCGCTCTGGAGAGCCGCCACCAGGGCGCGGCGAGCCATCCGCTGGTCCAGGCCGTGCTGAAGGGGTTTCCCGGCGCCCAGATCATCGACGTGCGCGAGAAGGCGTCGGAGCCGGAGGACGACGCGCCGCCGCCGCCGCCCCCCGAGGAGCCCGAGGCCGACCTGTAGCGGGATCGCGCGCGGCGCCCCACATTGAGAGCGAGACACGCGAGGACACGCCATGCGCGACATCATGGGGCTGATGAAGCAGGCCCAGGCCATGCAGCAGAAGATGACCGACCTGCAGGCCGAGCTCGACACCGTCGAGGTCTCGGGCGCGGCCGGCGGCGGCGCCGTCGCGGTGACGATGACCGCCAAGGGCCTCGTGAAGGGCGTGACCGTCGACCCCTCGCTCCTCGTGCCCGACGAGAAGGAGATCCTGGAGGATCTGATCGTCGCCGCCGTGAACGACGCCCGCCAGAAGGGCGAGCGCGCCGCCCAGGAGCGGATGCAGGAACTCACCAAGGACCTGCCGCTCCCGCCCGGCATGAAGCTGCCGTTCTAAGCGAATTTTTTGTTGGGTCCTGCGCACATCCGCCGCGTGCGGCGCGGGGAGCGCGGGAACCCCTCTCCCGTGCGGGAGAGGGGCAGGGTGAGGGTCCCGGGAGGGAGCCGCAGTGAGGCTGAACGCTGCCGGTGCCAGCACCACAGTCAGAGTTTCACCCTGACCCGTTCCGCTCCCCTCACCACGCTCCCCGCTTCACTGCGGCTCTACCTGGACCCTCACCCCTGCCCCTCTCCCGCACGGGAGAGGGGATCCCGCGATCGATCCTTCACCCGGACAGAAGTGCCATGCCGCAAGCCGTCGCCGGTCCGGAGATCGAGCGCCTGATCCAGCTCCTGGCCCGGATGCCGGGCCTCGGGCCGCGCTCGGCCCGGCGCGCCGCGCTGCAGCTCATCAAGAAGCGCGAGACGCTGCTGGCTCCCCTCGCCGAGGCGATGCGGGTGGCCTCGGAGCGCATCGTGGTGTGCCGCGAATGCGGCAACGTCGACACCTCCGACCCCTGCACCATCTGCCGCGACCACAGCCGCGATCCCTCGATGCTCGTGGTGGTGGAGGATGTCTCCGACCTCTGGGCGCTGGAGCGCTCGGGCGCCGTGACGGCCCGCTACCACGTGCTCGGCGGCGTGCTCTCGGCCCTCGACGGCGTGCGGCCCGAGAACCTGAACCTCGCGCGCCTCGTCGAGCGCGCGAGCGTACCGGAGATGAAGGAGATCATCCTGGCGCTCAACGCCACCGTGGACGGCCAGACGACGGCCCATTACGTCACCGAGCTCCTCGGCCACCTGCCCGTGAAGGTGACGAAGCTCGCCCACGGCGTGCCGGTGGGAGGCGAACTCGACTACCTCGACGAGGGCACGCTCTCGGCCGCCATCCGCCAGCGCACGGCGTTCTAGCGCCCGGGTCTTTGAGGGATTTGACCGGACCCGGGCGAATCCCTATCTCGGGACTTCAGCGGCGCCCCCCGGCCCGACACGGTTCTTCACGCGACATGACCATCCGTCCCCTCGTCATCCTTCCCGACGCGCGCCTGCGCGAGGCCTCCGCGCCGGTCGGCACGATCACGGGCGAGGTGCGCAAGCTCGCGGCGGACATGCTGGAGACGATGTACGACGCCCCCGGCGTCGGCCTCGCCGCCATCCAGATCGGTGTGCCCACCCGCATGGTCACGATCGACACCTCCAAGGAGAAGGAGGCCCGCACCCCCCTCGTGCTGATCGACCCCGAGATCGTCTGGTCGTCGGAGGAGACCCGGGTCTACGAGGAGGGCTGC
Source organism: Methylobacterium oryzisoli (assembly GCF_046557895.1). Lineage (NCBI taxonomy): Bacteria > Pseudomonadati > Pseudomonadota > Alphaproteobacteria > Hyphomicrobiales > Methylobacteriaceae > Methylobacterium > Methylobacterium oryzisoli. Next base: position 10,574 of record NZ_JBKIBX010000080.1, read on the forward strand.
CTGTCGATCCCCGACTACTACGCCGAGGTGACGCGGCCCGACCGCGTGCGGGTGCGGTTCCGCACCCTCGACGGCGAGACGGTGGAGCAGGAGGCCGACGGGCTGCTCGCCACCTGCCTGCAGCACGAGATCGACCACCTCAACGGCGTGCTGTTCATCGACCACCTGTCGAAGCTCAAGCGCGACCGGGTCGTCAAGAAGTTCGCCAAGGCGGCCAAGCGCGAGGCCGCCTGAGGGCCGGACCGCCGCCATGTCCCTCAAGGTCGTCTTCATGGGCACCCCGGACTTCGCGGTGCCGACGCTGGCCGAGATCGTCGGCGGCGGCCACGAGGTCGTGGCGGTCTACACCCGCGCGCCAGCGCCGGCCGGGCGCGGCATGGCGCTCAAGCCGTCCCCCGTGCAGGCGCTCGCCGAGCGCTTCGGCCTGCCGGTCCTGACCCCGGCGACGCTGCGCACCGCCGAGGCGGCCGAGACCTTCCGGGGCCATGGCGCGGACGTCGCCGTGGTGGTGGCCTACGGCATGATCCTGCCGCCCGCGATCCTCGACGCGCCGCCGCTGGGCTGCCTGAACCTCCACGCCTCGATCCTGCCGCGCTGGGGGGGGG
>NZ_JBKIBX010000080.1:11289-12718 GCF_046557895.1 Methylobacterium oryzisoli
GGCGCGGCGCCGCGCCGATCCAGCGCGCCGTGATGGCGGGCGATTCCGAGACCGGAGTGGCGGTGATGCGCATGGAGCCGGGCCTCGACACCGGGCCGGTGGCGATGCTGGAGCGCGTCGCGATCACCCCCGCGATGACGGCCGGCGAGCTCCACGACCGGCTGATGCCGCTCGGCGCGGACCTGATGCACCGGGCGCTCGGCGCCCTGGAGCGCGGCGGCCTCTCCTTCACGCCGCAATCCGCGGAGGGCGTCGTCTACGCCCACAAGATCACCAACGAGGAGGCGCGGATCGACTGGACCGCGCCCGCCGCCCAATTGCACGACCGGGTGCGGGGCCTCTCGCCCTTTCCGGGCGCCTTCTTCCTGGCCGATCTCGGCCGAGGCCCGGAGCGCGTTAAGGTGCTGCGCGCCGTGCCCGCGGAGGGCAGCGCGGCCGCGCCCGGCACGCTCCTCGACGCGGCCGGCACGGTGGCCTGCGGCGAGGGCGCGCTGCGCCTCCTGCGCGTGCAGCCCGCCGGCAAGGGCGCGATGGAGGCGGGCGACTTCTTGCGCGGCCGGCGCGTCGAACCGGGCGCCCGCCTGGCGGGCACCCGCCTGACCTGACATGCCCCGCTACAAGCTCGTGGTCGAGTACGACGGCACCGCCTTCGCGGGCTGGCAGCGCCAGGCCGCCGACCGCACGGTGCAGCAGGCCCTCGAAGAGGCGATCGCTCGCTTCGTCAACGCGCCCGTGCGGGTGCATTGCGCCGGGCGCACCGATGCGGGCGTCCACGCCACGCACCAAGTGGTGCATCTCGACCTCGACCGGGACTGGCGCACCGACACGGTGCGCGACGCGGCGAACGCCCATCTGCGGCCCGAGCCCGTCGCGGTGCTGAGCGCCGTCCTGGTCGGCCCGGACTTCGACGCCCGCCACTCCGCGCTGAAGCGCCACTACCGCTACCGCATCCTCAACCGGCGCAGCCCGCCGGCCCTCACCCGCGGCGCCGTCTGGCACGTGCCCTGGGCGCTCGACGCGGGCGCGATGCACGCCGCCGCCCAGGGGCTGCTCGGCCGCCACGATTTCTCGGCCTTCCGGGCCGCCGAGTGCCAGGCGAACAGCCCGGTGCGCACCCTCGACCGGCTCGACGTCGCACGCGAGGGCGAGGAGATCGTGGTGCGCACGGCGGCGCGCTCCTTCCTGCACCATCAGGTGCGCGGCATGGTCGGCACGCTGATGCTCGCCGGCAGCGGCCGGCTCGACGCGGCCGGCGTGCGGGCGGTGCTCGATTCGCGCGACCGCGCCCGCTGCGGCCCCCTCGCCCCCCCGGGCGGGCTGACGCTCACCGGGGTCGACTACCCGGCCTGAGGCCTCAAGCCTCGTCGAAGAAGTCGACGCTGCCGTCGTCGAGGTCGTAGCGGGCGCCGACGATCTTCAGCTTGCCGGC
>NZ_JBKIBX010000081.1:0-12348 GCF_046557895.1 Methylobacterium oryzisoli
ACGTTGGCGAGTTCGACGCCCGAGCCGTCCGGCTTCACCCGGATCTTGACGTTGTAGTCAACGACCCGCTTCACAGGCACCAGCACTTTCATCGGGCTCTCCGTGACTTGGTGTGAGATCAGGCAAGCAGCCAGTCGCGCAGGGCCTGTGCGACGGCCTGAGGCTGCTCGATCGGCGTCATGTGCCCGGCCCTCGGCACGATCACGAGCTTGGCGTCGGGGATCAACGCCGCCATGGCGCGATGCTCGGCGACGGGCGTGATTGCGTCGGCCTCGCCGCACAGCACCAGCACCGGACCGGTCAGCGCGGCGAGGACATCCGAGCCGTCCTTCCGCTCGATGGCATTCTGGCGCACGAAGACCTCGGGCCCGAGGCGCTCGGTCATCCCCCGGATCAGAGAGACGATGGCGTCGTCCCTCAGATGCGCGGGGTCGAGATAGGTCGCGAGCAGGCGGTCGCCGAAGCCGTGGAAGCGGCCGGGTGCCCTGGCCGCCCTGTCGAGGGCCCGGCGGCTTGCCGTCCGGGCGGGGTCGTCGGAGCGGAAAGACGTATCGAGGAGCGCGAGCCGCGTCACGCGCTCGGGCGCGCGCCGCAAGATCTCCTGTGCGACGTAGCCGCCGAGAGAGAAGCCGGCCAATGCAAAGCGCGGGGGCGCCTCGGAAAGGACCTGTTCAGCGATCGCACCGAGATCGTCACCGCGGGTGATGTCACCGACCTGAGACTGCGCGATGTCTTCGAGCGCGGCGATCTGGTCGCGCCAGAGATCGGCGTCGTTGAGCAGGCCCGGCAACAGAACCAGCGGGATCATGCGGCGCCCCGCAGCGCCTCGCCCCAGCCCGCCTCCGCCCGCATGGCTGCGGAGCCGCCAGGGCTCGCCGTCCAGAGCGTCAGGCCGTCCCCGGACTCGTCCGCGTTGAGCGTGAAGGGTCCGTCGTCGAACAGCGGCGCCCCGCTTCGGAAGCTAAAGCGGTCCGGAGGCGCACCACGTAGGTCGGCAGCGAAGTTCAGGAGCAGGACCGCCTGGAGCGGGCCGTGCACCACGAGCCCCGGATAGTGCTCCACCTCCATCGCATAGCGGCGGTCGTAGTGGATGCGGTGGGCGAAGAACAGGAGGGCGGAGTAGCGGAACAACAGTGGCGCGCCCGGCTCGACCGCGCGGCTGTGGTGGCCCGGCGCCGACACAGGGGCGGGCTTCCCCAGCGTGCCGCCCTCGGCCCCGCGGTAGACGATGTCCTGGCGCTCGCCGATCACAGGCTCGCCCCCGACCGAGAGCGCGTGCTCCACGGTAACGAAGCAGAGTGGGCCGGTGCGGCCCTCCTTCAGCGCGACGTCGGCAATGCGCGAGCGCCGTTCGACCGCGTCACCGACCCGGATGTCACGGTGGAAGCGAACTGTACTGCCTGCCCACATCCGTCGGGGCAATGGGACCGGCGGCAGGAAGCCACCACGCTGCGGATGCCCGTCCTCAGCGAGAGACGCGGTCGGCACGGTCTGCGGCGCGAGGCAGTGGTGGATCAGCCGTGGCGCCGCCTCACCGCGGCGCGGCGGGGCGCCCGGGCGGTCGAGGGTGGCGTGGAAGCGGGCGACGAGGTCTTCAGTGACCTCGGCGATGTAGGTTTCTTCGCGGCCGATCCAGCCGCGCAGATGCGCGAGATCAGCGTCTTGAGCGCTCATCGGCTCCCTCCTGTCGGCGCCCTGAGGGCTGGCACCGGACCGTAACGCCGCTCCTGGCCGCGTACGATCGCGGCGGGCGCCGGGAAGGCGACCGGCCCGGCCGGCGTCTCGACGCTGATCCGGCGCAGATGTGGGTGGGTTGAAAGGGCCGCCATGTCGTTCACCGAGGCGAAGGCGACGTCGGCCTCCGTCAGGCGGGCAACCGCCTCGTCCTCGTTGAGCTCGGCGAAGACACCGGCGACCAGAGCGTCGGTTTCAGCCCGGTTTCGCGCACGGGCGACGTTGGTGGAAAAGCGCGGATCCTTGGCCGCGCCCGGCTCGCGGAGGAACACGGTGCAGAACTTCAGCCATTCCCGATCGCTCTGGATCGAGATCAGGATTGGCTTAGCCTGCCGCGTCATGAACACGCCGTAGGGCGCGATGGACGGGTGCGCGAGGCCGACGCGCTTCGGCGCCCGTCCCCCCTCTTGGTGCAGCAGCGGCACGGCGAGCCAATCAGCCATGACGTCGAACATCGAGACCCGGATGTCGGCGCCCTGGCCCGTGATGCCGCGAGCGATCAGAGCTTCGAGGATCGCCGCGTGCGCGGTCGCGCCCGTAGCGATGTCCACGATGGAGATGCCGACGCGAGCTGCCGCCTCGGGACCGCCGGTGATTGAGGAGAGGCCGGATTCGGCCTGGATCAGGAGGTCGTAGGCCTTACGACTGGCGAGCGGCCCGGTCTCGCCATATCCGCTGATCGAGCAGGCGATCAGGCGCGGGTACTCCCGGCAGAGATCCTCGACGCCGAAGCCGAGCCGTTCGAGTGCCCCGGGCTTGAGGTTCTGGATCAGCACGTCGGCCTGGGCGACGAGCGCGCGCAGCTCCTTCTTGCCTGCATCAGTAGCGAGATCGACCACGGCGGATTCCTTGCCGCGGTTGAGCCAGACGAAGTAGCTGCTCTGACCACCGGGGGCGACATCGTCGTAGCCGCGGGCGAAGTCACCCTCAGGCCGTTCGACCTTGATCACTCGGGCGCCCGCATCGGCGAGGCGGGACGAGCAGAAGGGAGCCGCCACTGCCTGCTCGATCGCGACGACGGTGAGACCGTCGAGGGGAAGCCGGCTGCTCATCAGAATGACCTCGGCAGGCCGAGAATGTGCTCGGCGACGTAGGACAGGATCAGGTTCGTGGAGATCGGAGCGACCTGGTAGAGCCGCGTCTCGCGGAACTTGCGCTCGACGTCGTACTCAGCCGCGAAGCCGAAGCCGCCGTGGAACTGGATGCAGGCATTGGCTGCCTCCCAGCTCGCCTTGGCCGCCAAGTACTTGGCCATGTTGGCCTGCGCCCCGCAGGGCAAGCCCGCATCATAGCGCCGGCAGGCCTCGTAGCGCATGAGGTTGGCCGCCTCGACCTCGATGAAGCTCTCGGCGATCGGGAACTGAACCCCCTGGTTCTGGCCGATCGGGCGGCCAAACACGGTGCGCTCCTTGGCGTAGGCCGAGACCTTGTCGATGAACCAGTAGCCGTCCCCGATGCACTCGGCGGCGATCAGCACGCGCTCCGCGTTGAGTCCGGTTAGGATGTACTTGAAGCCCTGGCCCTCCTCGCCGATCAGGTTTTCGGCCGGAATTTCCAAATCATCGAAGAACAGCTCGTTGGTTTCGTGATTGACCATGTTGAGGATCGGGCGGACGCTCATGCCCTTCCTCTGCGCCTCGTGCAGGTCCACGAGGAAGATCGACAGGCCCTCAGGCTTCTTCTTCACCTGATCGAGCGGCGTGGTGCGGGCTAAGAGGATCATCAGGTCGGAGTGCTGGATGCGCGAGATCCAGACCTTCTGCCCGTTGATCACCCAGCGGTCGCCCTTGCGCACCGCCGTGGTCTTGATCTTGGTGGTGTCGGTGCCGGCGGTCGGCTCGGTCACGCCCATGGACTGCAGACGCAGCTCGCCTGCCGCGATCTTGGGCAGGTAGAAGTGGCGTTGCTCTTCCGAGCCGTGCCGCACCAGCGTGTTCATGTTGTACATCTGCCCGTGGCAGGCACCCGAGTTGCCGCCCGAGCGGTTAATTTCCTCCATAATCACGGAGGCTTCCGTCAGGCCGAGGCCCGAGCCGCCGTATTCCTCCGGGATCAGGGCCGCCATCCAGCCGGCCTTGGTCAGCGCGTCCACGAAGGCTTCCGGGTAGCCGCGCGCCTCGTCGATCTTGCGATGATACTCGGGCGGGAACTCGGCGCAGAGCGCGCGCACCGCGTCGCGGATGTCCTGATGCTGACCCTCGTCGATCGTCTGCATCGCGTCCTCCCTGTTTTGTCGCGTTTGTTTTGAATCGGATGCGTCAGCGCATCACGAAGGGGTTGGGCACGTCCTCGGCGAGGTTGATCCAGACGCTCTTGGTCTGGAGGTACTCGTCGATCGCGGACTGGCCGTTCTCACGGCCGATGCCGCTGCGCTTGTAGCCGCCAAAGGGCGCCATCACGCTCACGGCTCGGTAGGTGTTCACCCAGACCGTTCCGGCGCGGATTCGGTCGGGCAGGCGCAGGGCGCGGCGGATGTCGGTTGTCCAGACGCCCGCGGCGAGGCCGTAAAGGCTGTCATTGGCGATCTCGACGGCGTGGTCCTCGTCCTCGAAGGGGATGATCGAGAGGACCGGGCCGAACACCTCCTCCTGCGCGATGCGCATGCTGTTCGAGACCTCGCCGAAGATCGTCGGCTGCACGAACCAGCCCTGCGCCAGCTCCGGCGCCTCGGGTCGGCCGCCGCCGAGCAGGCAGCGCGCGCCCTCGCGTCGGGCGACGTCGATGTAGGACAGGACCTTCTCGCGCTGCGGCTGCGTAGTGATGGGTCCGACCTGGGTGGACGCATCCATCGGGTTGCCGAGTTTGGCCTGCGAGGCAAACTCGACGAGGCGCCGCGAAACGTCCTCGTAGACCGGGCGCTGAACCAGCAGCCGCGAGCCGGCGATGCAAGTCTGGCCCGAGGCCGCGAAGATGCCTGAGATCGCGCCCTTGACCGCGTGGTCGAGGTTGGCGTCGGCGAAGACGATGTTGGGCGACTTGCCACCGAGCTCGAGCGTGACGTGCTTGATGCCATTGGCAGCCGCCGCGTAGACGGATGCGCCCGTGGCGTCACCTCCGGTGAAAGCGACCTTGGCGACGTGACGGTGCTCGCAGAGCGCAGGCCCGACTTCGGCGCCGTAGCCCGTCACCGTGTTGACGACGCCGTCGGGGAACCCCGCCTCCCTGACGAGGTCCATGAGGGCCAGCGTCGAGCAGGACGTGAACTCGGACGGTTTGATCACCACGGTGTTGCCTGCGGCGAGCGCCGGGGCGAGCTTCCAGGTGAGCAGCATCAGCGGCGAGTTCCACGGTGTGATGCAGACGATCACGCCGAGCGGCTCACGCTTGGTGTAGGTGAACAGGTCCGGCTTATCGAGCGGCAGGACTCCGCCCTCGATCTTATCGGCGAGGCCGCCGTAGTAGTGGAACCACTCGGGGATGTAGCGGAGCTGGCCGAGCATCTCGGCGTAGAGCTTGCCGTTGTCGCGCACCTCCAGTGCTGCGAGCTTCTCCGCATCGCGGGCGACAAGATCGCCGAGGCGGCGCAGGAGCTTGCCGCGGTTGGTGGCCGACATGGCCGGCCACGGCCCCTTGGTGAAGGCGGCGTGGGCGGCCTCGACTGCGGCTTCCGCATCCTCTGGACCGCAGCGAGGCAGCTCGGCCCAGTCGCGCCCGTCGAAGGGGTTGGCCGTGCTGAACCAGCGCCCGGTCGCACTCTCGCAGGGGCGACCCGCCACGGTGTTGCGGAAACGTTCGAGCGCCATTCTGCCTCTCCTTGATCCTCTCGAAGCTCCCGAAGCCGCGCGCGACGCGATCTAAAGCCGCCCCGCGCGAGGATTCGGGCTCAGATCGGCGCGTGGCCGAGCGCCGCCCGGAAGCGGTTCTTGGTGTAGACACCGTCCCGGGGCGGCAGGACGCGGGGCAGGTTCTCGGCCACGACCTTGATGGTGGCGAGTGTCGGACCCCGCCGGGCACCGAGGCTTGCGCGCAGAACCTCGACCTGACCCATCTCGCGGATCTCCGCGGTCCAGGCGAAGCCGCAGCTCTCCGCGACGCGGTCGAGGCTCAGCCCACGTCCCGCATGGCTCAGCTGCATGCCGGTCTCGCCGAAGTGTCCGTTGTCGAGCACCGCGACAGTTAAGTTCGGCGGCGCCTGCACGGCGATCGTCGCCAGCGCGCCGAGCCCCATCAGCATCTCGCCGTCGCCCGTGATGACGAGAACGGAATGGTCCGGTTTTGCCTTGGCGAGGCCGAGGCCGACCATCGCGGCCGAGCCCATGGCGGCCCAGAGATAGTAATTGTTGGCGTGGTCGCCTGCCGCCATCACGTCGTAGGAGGCCGAGCCGAGGCCCGTGACGACGAGGAGATCCTTGCGATTGTCGAGCAGCCGCGCGACGACCTCGCGGCGATCCAGGGCGCCGCCCGCGTTCACTTCACCCATTTTTTCTCTCCGATCAGCCGTTGTCCGAGAAGCAGCGCGCAGGCGGAATCGCCGTTGAAGGCCATAGTGGCGGCGCCGTGCAGAAGGGGCGCGACCTCTTCGGGTTCGTCCGCGCGCCAAGTCATCACGCCCATCAGCTTGAGCGAGGCCTCAGTCGCTTGGCCCATTGGGTTCTGCCAAGCGTTGAACTCGGCCCAGTCGCCTCGCATGGTCACGACCATCAGGAGCGGGAAGCGGGCGCAGACCTGCAGTGCCAGGGTGTTGATGCAGTTGCCGACACCACTCGACTGCAGCAAGAGCGCGCCCTTCTCGCCGCCGAGCCAGGCGCCTGCGAGATAGCCGATACCCTCCTCCTCGGCGGTCAGCACGACCGAATGGATGTCCTCGGCGGCTTCCGCGAGACGGATGGCGGTGGTGTGGCCAGCATCCGGAACGTAGACAATGTGTTTGATGTCGTGCTCGCGCAGGACGCGGAAGACATCCGCCTGCCAGTCAATCTGTGTTGATTCAGTCGATTTCATTGCGATACCTCGCTGGAAATAAGCTGCCTCGGTTTCGATCAACATAGATTCTTGCCTGCCGCCGGACAAATACAACTAGGCGCTTCGAGATATGCCGCGTTGCTATATCCGCCGGCGACGGCTGCTCAGGCAGGCGATCAGCCGTGGAAGGAGAGGCGGGGGCGGGCGTTGGCCTCGACCGCGCCGTCACCGTCGAGGTAGCCGTGCCGGCCGAGATGCGGCAGCGTCAGCGAGGTGGCGAGAGCGACCAGCGCCATGGCGGCTGCGTAGTAGAAGAACGCCGTTTCGTTGTTCACGCTGCGCAGGTGCAGGGCCACGTACTCGGCCGTGCCGCCGAACATCGCGTTGGCGATGGCGTAGGGCAGGCCGACGCCGAGCGCGCGTACTTCGGCCGGGAACAACTCAGCTTTCACCAAGCCGGCAATCGGGGTGTAGAAGCAGGCGACGAGAAGCCCCGCGACGACTAGCAGGAAGGCCTCGAAAGGGCCGCCGACCGTGCGCAGAGCTGTCAGGATGGGCACCACGGTCAGCGCCGCCCCGCCGGTGAACAGGATCATGCACGGCCGGATGCCGATCCTGTCGGACAGCATACCAAAGAGGGGCTGCGCCAGCATGAAGCAGACCAGCGCCGAGGTCATGATGAAGCTCACCGTCGTCGAGCTGATCCCAGCCGAGACGACAAGGAACTTCTGCATGTAGGTCGTGAAGGTGTAGAAATAGAGCGAGCCGCCCCCGGTGAAGGCAAGGGTCAGAAGCACTGCGCGCTTGTGCTTCATCAACCCGGCGATTGTCCCGGCCTCGCTGTGATGCATGGCCTTCTTCGAGGCGGTCTCGGTCATCGCGCGGCGCAGGTAGGCCACGACCACGGCGCCGCAGGCGCCCAGGAAGAAGGGGATGCGCCATCCCCAGGCCTTGAGGTCAACAGGATCGAGCGCGTGCTGCAGAGCCGTGACGGTCAGGAGTGCGAGCAACTGCCCGGCGACAATCGTAAAGTACTGGAAGGAGCCGTAGAAGCCGCGCCGGCCGGCCGACGAGACCTCGCTCAGATAGGTCGCGCCCGTGCCGTACTCCGCGCCGACCGAGAGCCCCTGAAGCATACGCGCCAGGACCAACAGAACGGGAGCGAGGACACCAATGGTCTGGAAAGTCGGCAGGATCGCGATCAGGAGCGAACCGCCGCACATCATGGCGACGGAGATCATCATCGAGATCTTGCGACCGCGCCGATCGGCGATCTTGCCGAAGATCCAGCCGCCGAGCGGACGCATGAAGAATCCGACAGCGAAGACACCGGCGGTCGAGAGAAGCTGGCTCGTCTGGTCGCCGGCCGGGAAGAAGGCCGAGGCGAAGTAGATCGCTGTGTACGCGTACACAAAGAAGTCGAACCACTCGACGAGATTTCCGGCGCAGGCCCCGGTGATCGAGGCAATGCGACCCCGCGGCGTCTGTTTCTCCGCCTCACTCAGATCAGTGGTGCTGCCGATAATGGCGCCTTCAGCCATGGTGACCTCCCTGGATTGGTCGTGCCGGCTCTCGTGCGCTCTCGCCGAGGCTCTTGGTGTTGAGGCACGCGCTCAGGGCAGCGCCGCATCGAGGTGCGGCACCCGAGAAACGGGCCTAGAAAATCGATGTGAGCGCGATCGCTGCAGTACAGGCTGTTGCGCAGCCTTGACTGGTGCTTGCGCCCTGACTGGTCCGCAGCGGCTGCGGATATTAAAGCTGCCGAATGTTCGGCATGTTCATTTGTTCGCTGCAGCTTAGATCCGGCGCTGATCTAGACTACCGATTCTCCAGAGCTTACCGGAATTTTCCTGCTGCACTAAGAGGGCGCAGCATCTAGCAGATATGCCGAATTTATATCACGCGAAACCTTCATCGACATCGGGTTCGCCCGCTTGCCGTCCAATGGTCAGGGCTGGGACACCGGCTTGAGCAGCCCGTTCGCGGTTGTGACCAGCTGACAGGTCTCAACCTTGATGGTGGCCTCGCAGAGCAGGACAGTGCGTTCAGCTAGGACCCCGAAGCCCTCCGCGTGATGAACCCCACAGCCCTTGAGCAAGAATGCGCGCCTGCAGGTCGGCGTTAGCATCGAGCGATCCGCCTTCAGGCGGGCGCCCATGCCATGGCGGTTTGAAGCTTCGTGAAACCTCAACGTGCCGTGGCAACGCCACCCTCCGACCCCTGAGCCTGAGCACGTTGACGCCCACGATTGGCCCGAAGTGAAAGAGGGACTTCGACTGCCCGGGAAACCGTTGCTTTATGGTGAAGATCCGGGGCTGGTCTGCTCCGTGATCCCTTCCGGGGGATCGAGCACCTGTCCGACCCAGATGCCCCGCCTCGCCAGATCCATCGCGATCTCGATGATTGTCTGTCCGACGAAGCGGGCGGCGAGGCTCACCGGGCGGTCGGCGGCGTAGGCGACGACGAGTTCGCGCGTCGGCGCTGGATCCGTGAGCCGCGAGGCCGACAGGTCGCCTGCTTCCACCATCGCGTATATCGGTGCGAGCGGAAGGACCGTTGCACCGATGCCGGTGCGCACGAGGTTGATCAGGGTCTGGAAGGAATCGGCCTCGATCACGGTGCGGATCCGGATGCCGGCTCGGTGGGCGCAATCGTCCACGATGTCCCGGAGCATGTGTCCGGGGCTCGGAAGCACCAGTTCCTCCTCGGCGAGCCGTGAGAACGGCACGGTCTCCCCGAGCCGACGTGCACCGGCAGTCACGAGAAGCAGGCTCTCCAGCATGATCGGAACGATGCGCACGGTGTGCAAGCGGCTCGGATTATAGGAGACCGCGACATCGATCTGGCCTCGCTGCAGCCAGTCGAGGATGTGTCCGCTGTAGGCTGAGGACAGCCGCAGCGAGAGGTTCGGGTGCTCTTGCCGCAGCCGGGTCGCGAGCGGGACGGTGACGATCTCGGCGACGGTCGGCGTGGTCCCGATCGAGATCGAGCCGCGGAATGAGGTCCGGCCTGCGGCGACCGTGTCGCGTATAGCGTCCATCTCAGCCATGATGCGCACGGCGTGAGCGAGAACCTCTCGGCCGATCTCGGTGATGACCATGCCGCGGCCGTGCCGCTCGAACAGGTAGGTTCCGAGCTCCTGCTCAAGGAGGCGGATCTGACGACTCAGCGCCGGCTGGGCGATGTTCAGCCGATCGGCCGCCTTGCTGACGCTCCCGAGCTCGGCGATGTGCGCCAGCGTCCTGAGCTGCGAGATGTCCATGAGCCCGCGATGCTTTGTGGCCGGAGGCGATGGGACCGCCGAGCCGTGAGAGACAGCATGCTAGCCTTCGCGCGTGAGGGGAAGGCGGCGCGATAGCCGACATCACGGTTCATGGTGCTCCTGCCCTCAGCCTTCATGATCCCGGAGCCCCGCTACCGGCGACCGTGTCGGATCGTGCTGCCGCTCTGTGATGGCGTGGTTCGCACCGCTACGCTGCGTCAGGCTCGTCGCTCCCCGTCTGCGGAAGCGTGAACGTCGTCACGGAATGACCGGCGTCGCCCAGAATGTCGATGACCGTTGCCGGGACGATGGAGAGGGTGCGGGTACTCACCAGCGGGTGGATGTTGATCCGTTCCGCTTCGACCAACGACTGTTCGATGAAAACCCTCACGCCCCCAGGCTGAGCGTTCATCGCAGCCAGCGGGGAGACCGCGCCGCTTTCTACGCCGAGATGCTCCCGGAGGGCGTCCGCACTGGCGAAGGAGAGGCCGCCCCATGCCCCGAGGACCTGCCGGAATGCCGTCAGATCGACGCGTGCGTCGTGGCGCAGGGTGACGAGGAAGTGGGCCTTCTTCCCATCCCGCAGGAACAGGTTCTTGGTATGCGCGCCCGGGATGTCGCCGCAATGGGCCAGCATCGCCTCGACGGTGAGGACGGGCGGATGCTCGTGCAACTCGGCCATGATACCGCGTTCGCGCAAGTGCGCCAGGAGATCATCGGAGCTGAATGGCATGGCTTACATCGGGCTTTAATCTCTTGTGGCTGACGCCGTTACCGCTCGGCTGATCCCGACGCCATCCTCCGCCAGCGGCCGCGGGCACGAGTGGGCCGCGGCATGCTGATCGCGCCATGCTGGTTTTGTGAATGCCGCTGGTAGTTCCGCTTGTTGCCTCGAAGCGGACCTTCGGGGCGGTAGACCGCAACGTCCGTAAGGGGTCAGCAATTCGCGTTTACGGGTCTGTGCAGGCTGCGTGACCCCCTGCGGCGTCCGCTCAGGCAGCTCACAGTCAGCGGAATAGCGGGAGTTCGGGTAATGCTGGATCTCCGTTCCCGCACACGTCAGCATCTTGCATTTGTAGCCAGCGCGCGATTGCCTCAACAACATGTCTCTGTTCAGCCGTGCTCAGTTCTCGCTTCGAGGGTATTCCGTGCCACTTGGACAGGCAGCTCCGGCAACAAGTTGCCGTGGCGTGCTGAGCAACAAAGGCCGGGTGGCCACGAAGTGGCGTCTGCTTCCCATCGTTCTTCGGATCGGCCGGCACTAGCATTACAGTTGCGTTTTCTGCGAGGTTCTGCCTCTTTGCATCGCTATGATTCGCTCATCATGGACGTCGGAGACTTCGGTCGAGGCGACGCTGGAGTTGTGGGCCTCGTCGCTCCGGAAGGTGAAGGGGCGCATGCGGCCTCTGTTCACCCAGCGCCGGGTCGCCGCCTCGGCCGGAGCGTTCTTGGATGGACTGCTCGGTGCAAAGCGGCGCAAGACGGGTTGGATGCGGGCGGAAGCCGCGGGCGATCCCGGGCCCTGGCGCCAGCAGGCGGTGCTTGGGCGTGGACGTTGGGACGCCGACGCTCTGCGCGACGTGGTGCGTGACTATGCTCTGGAGACGCTGGCCGACCCGGACGCGGTTCTGGTTCTCGACGAGACCGGCTTTCTGAAGCAGGGCAAGGCCTCGTGCGGCGTGCATCGCCAGTACACCGGCTCGGCCGGCAAGATCACGAACTGCCAGATCGGCGTGTTCGCGGCCTACGTCTCACGGCACGGTCATGCCTTCATCGATCGGGCCTTGTACCTGCCCCAGACCTGGACCTCGGATCCAGCCCGGCTGGCCGCCGCCCACGTGCCGAAGGGGACGACCTTCGCGACCAAGCCGGGATTGGCTCTGGCGATGATCGAGCGGGCGATGGCTGCCGGCGTGCCGTTTTCCTGGGTAGCGGCCGACACCGTCTACGGGGTCGGCGACATCGAGATGGCCCTGCGGCGGGCGGGCAAGGGTTACGTGCTCGGGGTGAAGAGCGATCACGCGTTCAACTCCTGGGCCGGCAAGCCGCTGGTGGCCGGCACCGCCGAGACGATCGCGGATGGCCTTGCTCCGTCGGCTTGGACGCGGCTGTCGGCGGGCGATGGGACAAAGGGCGCGCGGCTGTACGACTGGGCCTACTGCGAACTGGCCGACCTCGATGGTGCCGGCTACGACCAGACCGGCCTGTGGACGCGGGGGCTCCTGATCCGCCGTAGCCTGAGCGATGGCGAGAGGGCCTACTTCACGACCTGGTGCCCGGCCGGCACGCCGATCCAGATCCTGGTCAGCGTCGAGGGACGGCGTTGGAGCATCGAGGACGCGTTCGAGACGGCCAAGACCGACCTCGGGCTGACACACAGTCTGGACTCGATCAGCACCAGAACGCGATCACGGCGGCCAGGGCGAGAGCGGAGGCGTAGTTGCGGGCCA
>NZ_JBKIBX010000082.1:0-11973 GCF_046557895.1 Methylobacterium oryzisoli
TGCCGCCGTCAGAGCAGCACCACATCGAATTGTCCGGACCGGACAATGCGTGCGCGGGCATTGCGCCTACCACCGAAGCCGGAAGTAAACCGCATCGGACATATCAGCAAATTCAATGACGAAACCACTCTCTCGCAATTCAATTTTCGTCTCTGGTGAAAGATTATCGTGAGACCAAGACAATACCTCACTCTTCAGGGCCGTATCATCCAGCATGATCTCGCAAATCAGACCTGCATCATCTAACTTTGTGATTGATAGAGATGTGCTCTTGACTCCTTCAATGAAACGAGCCTTGGCGTAAGAAGATAATTCATGGCTTTGGACGTCATATTCTCTGCTGCTATTAATTTCATTTACAATCTCTGCGACGAGAGATCGCCCCTTGTGCGATAGGAAATAAGCTTCTGCGCGCGCGCCTCTTATTCCTCTATCGCTTTGCAACAATCCAAAATCCGATGCCAGCTTCGCCAATACGCGACTAGCTCCTGATATAGTCTTCATTCCAAGTTCAGTTTGGATTTCCTTGATGATTGGAAGCCGCGGATTATCCATCTGCATCGTTTTTCCAGCCACCCAGAGAAAGGCCAATGCCTCTGGTAGGCCGAGTCCAATCTCATTGAATTTCTGCAAGACAGCAACAACACGCGCAATTACTAGGCTTTTACCATCGGCATTCGACATTGCCATGATCGTCCCCCAATAGATGCGTCAAATTACTGCATAAGCCTCTTACAGGCAAGATAGCATACGACAAGCGTATTAGTTGCCAGTAGTAGGCTTTCTGGCCGCATCTCTCGGGCTGACGCCTGGGAGCGATACCGCCGCTGTCCCCGGCCCCCGTAGCCAGTGCGCGTGCAGCAGGTGGCCTACCATCAGCCCCAGACGAGAGGTACGCGATGAAAGAAAAAGATATGGACTATACCGCTGATGACCTCATCGGATCCGGCGGCCCCGGCGCAGCTTCGATGGATCCCGCACCTGAGCCAGTCCAAGCGGGCGTTGAGCCCATCGAGCCCCGCGGCCCCGGCGCAGCTTCGACGGATCCCGTACCCGAGCCAGTTCAGGCGGGCGACGAGCCGGTCGAAATCGAATGGCCCGACGCAGGTACGTATCCCATACCTAATCCAGACCAAGTGGCCGATGCCGCAATGAGCGATCTGGCCGCATCGGGACACAATCAATCTCCCTTGGACTCGGCAATTAATCTCGTGTTGAGGTACGCCACAGCCAAGCAGCGGGCCTCCGAGGAGTTGGACGAGATCTCACTCTTGTCCACGGCTGGGATCTACCCGATCGTCTGCGACGCTGAAAGCGACCCGAGGACCTTGGAGGAGCTTGAGAAGCGGGCAAACATCAATAAGCCCCGCAAGCGGCAGAAGACGGCTGACCGGGTGCTCACAGCGATCTTGCTGGCCGCTAAGTACGACATGAGCACCAGCACGAAGAGCGATTGGGCTTACAAGCTCAGAGCCGCCTGGGTGCGAAAAGTGCCCGGGAATGCGCAGGCCTTCCGTGACTTCATCACGGACCCGGAAGACGTTCTGGGAAAGGGAGAGGAACTCGTCGGTCTCCGGAAGGCGAAGGCTGTGCTGAGCCTCGTCCCGGCAACGGACGAGGAAAAAGCAGCAGCCGCGAAGCGTACGAACAAGAAGGATGACTCCTACCAAGGTGCCTTGCGGCGAGCTAGAGAAGCGCCGCTGGGCGTTGTCCCCGTCAAGTCGCCGCCCCCCAATCTAACCTCCGGGCAGATCCTCCTCGTCGGCGACTATGCAGATGGCAAGATCACGCTACTCCCGATCTTCACCCAGGAGGTAGGCGAGATCCAGAGCGTCGCTCTCCGTAAGCACTCTCCGAAGAAATGAGTTATCGAGAATATCCGGACCGGACATTTTCGAGCTAATCGCTCCCGTGCTCCCAAATTTAGGCCGCCGCAGGCTCCTGCGGCGGCTTTCTTTTTTCCGTTTCGCGTACTGTCGCCCGCGTCACCGCCTTCGCTACCAAGCCAGTCCTTCGACCACGGATGCTCGCAATCAAGGTCCCTAATGCCTGCGCGCTGGGACCCGACCGAGGCAGGCCGCCTCCAATAATGGCGGCCCCGATCTGCACTGTCCTTGTGGATCTTGCTGATTTTCAGTGAGTGAGGATAGCTTGTCACAGCCGACGCCGAACGCCACGCGCTAAGGTTGAAGTCTCAGGGCGTCGGAGTCGGCCTAGTATGTCGTCGGTCACCATTTTTGATCTCTGTGTTCCTCGTCGCGATGTGTTGGCTGGCACGTCGAGTGACTCTGATTTTGCCGCCGATCTGTCTCACGTCATTAAAAATCAAGGCCCCGAGGAGTACATCAAGCCGCATTTGTTTTTTGCCAACACTTATCCAACCAGGGGCCTTAAGAACCTACTCGCGAACGTTTGTGCCCGGCTCACTGACGGCGGGGGCGTGAGTGCAATATTCAGGTTGGACACTTCTTTCGGTGGCGGCAAAACACATGGTTTGATCGCGCTTGTTCACGCCGCAAGGGGAATGCGCGGTGTGAGCAACTCTGGCGAGTTCATTGACGCGCAGCTTATCCCGACTGAGGAGGTCAGGGTTGCTGCATTCGACGGCGAGAATGCCGATCCAGCGAATGGAAGGCGGATGTCGGGAGACGTGCTCGCGTACACGCCATGGGGTGAGATCGCCTACGCGCTGGCGGGCCGTGAAGGTTACGAACGTGTGCGTCGCTCGGACGAAGAGGGCATCGCCCCGGGTGCGGAGACCCTGGCCGAGTTGTTCGGCAGCAAGCCTGCCCTAATCCTGCTCGACGAACTCGCAATCTACCTGCGCAAGGTCAAGAGCCGTCCAAACGCCCGCGACCAACTCACAGCTTTCCTTACCTCATTGTTCAAGGCCGTCGAGTCCTCGCCGCGCGCGGCACTCGTCTACACCTTAGCGGTCGGCAAGGACGGTCGGGCGGGCGACGCCTATGGTGATGAGAACCAGTTCCTCGCAGACCGGCTGGCCGAAGCGAAAAGCGTCTCCGCACGTAAGGCCACCCTTCTCAATCCCACTGAGGATGACGAGACCGTCGAGGTCTTACTTCGACGCCTCTTTGAGCATGTGGATCGGGACCGGGCCGGCGAGGTAGTGGACACGTACCGGGCGCTCTGGAACGAGCATCGGGGAGCACTCGCGACCGAAGCCACGAAGCCCGAGACTGCTTCTGAGTTCCGACGCGGCTACCCGCTTCACCCGGACGTGCTAGGCACCTTCACAAGCAAGACTGCGACGCTCGCTGACTTCCAGCGCGTGCGCGGGATGCTGCGCATTTTGGGGAGAACCGTTGCGAGACTTTGGGCTGCAAGGCCGACAGACGCGACTGCGATTCACCTGCACCACATTGACCCCGGATATGAACCGATCCGGCAGGAGTTCATGACACGTCTCGGACAGGCCATGTACCTGCCTGCCGTTCGCAATGACATCGCGGGCGAGACCGGCAAGCGGGCGCTTGTGCAGGAGATCGACGACGAGAACCATCGAGGTCTGCCCCCCTATGCGGCCTACGCCTCGCGTACAATCTTCATGCACACGCTCGCCTTTAACGAAAACCTAAAGGGAGTTACGCCAGAGCACCTTCGCTTCTCGATAGTCGGTCCAAAGATCGACATCTCGTTCTTGGAGGCTGCACGCCAGAAGTTTGTAGCGAACTCAGCCTACCTCGATGACCGTCCCGGCGCTCCGATGCGCTTCTTGGCAGAGGCCAATCTTACGCAAGTGATTCGCCGTCAGGAGGCCAACGTCGATCCTGGCGAACTCCGGGCGCAATTAAACGACCGCATCAAGTCAATCTTCTCGGGAACGACCTTGGAGTCGGTGCCGTTCCCTGGTGGACCGTGGGACGTACCAGATGAGGTCGGGAACGGTCGCCCTCTTCTGGCTGTCATGTCTTACGACGCGTGCAGCATGGGCGCGGGTGTCGAGGCGGTGCCGGACCTCGTGGCGCGCATCTACGAGCGCAAAGGCTCAGAGGGAGGCAGCCTTCGGAGTCTACGTAACAATCTGGCCTTCGTTGTCGCCGAAGATGCCCGCCTTGATGACATGCGCCGAAAGATGGCACGGCGACTCGCACTTCGCGAGTTGAAGGCCCCTGAGCGCCTCCAGGAACTCGCTGAGCACCAGCAAGCCAAGGTGCGTGAACTGGAGGCGCGCTCGGAAGCTGAGGTCGCCATAGCGATCCAGCAATGCTACCGGCACGTGTTCTACTCGTCGAAGCACCGCGTCTCGGGCGCAAGCGTCGATCTGGCCCACAGCGCCCTTGACACCCACTCGGCATCCGAGAAGCCCGGCTCCGGCCAGAGCCAGATTGTGCGGGCACTCCGCGAACTTGGGCGGCTGCGCACCCCTGAGGACGAGCCGGACGCGCCCAGTTATACGCGAGACCGGACGCCGCTTCGAAAGGGTCAGATTACCACCGCGGCGCTGCGCGATGAGTTCCGAAAGGATCCATCGCTGCCCATGCTGATCGGCGACGACGTGTTCATTAAGGGGATCCGGCGCGGCATTGAACAGGGCGAGTATGTCTACCGGCGCGGAGATCTGCTATACGGCAAGGGCGACCCGCACACCTCAGTCCAGATCGACGAACAGGCCAGCGTATTCACGATGGCCTACGCCACCGAACATGGCATTTGGCCCCGGCCCACTCCTAAGCCTTCGTCGGTGGAACCGAAACCCGGCGATTCAGCACCGCCGCCGGGCAGCACAGGCACAATAGGTGGCGAGTCCGGTGATCGCCCTCAGTCCGGGACGACCGGCCCGATGACGAACGGAGCGGGCGATGGCGCGCTCACCTTCACAGCGGAGGGCGTGCTGCGCGAGGCGCTTATTCGCCTCTGGGAGCAGGCAAAGGCCCGGAACATCAAGAAGCTTGGCCACCTCACCGTGCGTATGTTTGACGCTGGAGATGCCTTCCGCCTTGTCGGGGTCATGAACGCCGTGCGGATTGCCGACGAGAAGAAGGTGGTGCTGGAGGGCGCGTACGAGACTGCGGGCGGTAGCACTGTCCAGATCGAGTACCACGGCAGCCCCACCGACGCGGGGCCGCTGAAGGACTTCCTGGAGCCCCAGCTAAGGGCCGCGAAGGACAAGCAGGTGCAGGCTCGGTTCGAGTTGGCGTTTAATGACGGCATCGGGCTCGGCGAGCCCTGCGACAAGCTCACGGAGCAGTTGACGAAGTTCGCGACGGGATCGGCTTACGTTGAAGCTACGGCCGAGGCAAAGCCATGACAGCGCGGTTCGAACGCATGAAGAGCCGCGATCCGTCCGAGGTCACTCCAAACTACGAGGTGCGCATCCGCCGTCATGGGCCGGGGGACACTGAGGTCGAGGTCTGGCAACTGCCATCACTCGCCTCACCTCACGTAACGACGCCAACGCGTGTCGCGGGACTGCGGGGGCGCAATCTCGATCTAGTTGAACACCGGGTGCTGCGTCGTCTCACTCAGGAGGGCATTCGTCTGACCGGGCGTGAGGGCGAGCGGCGCGAAGGCCATCGCATTTCTGAAGACCTCGCGCTCAATCTCGGTTTGCTCTTTCGGGTCCTCGCGCCGATGCGCTCGCGGGAGGCTATGCGGGCAGTGGCGGACGGCGTCGAGGCAATGGGCCGTGAGGAAGCGGCCTACTGGCTCGGCATGACCATGCACCGCAAGAACCCGCGTCGCGTGCTCACCGCGCTGCGCTTCCTTCTCACAGATCCTAAGAGAGCCTAAGCCAATGACGGACACGCGCTTGATCGAACGCTGGCTACCGATCGCCGCTTTGGGAGAAGAGAGCGTGCGCGAGCGTCGTTCCATGACGGCTCTGCCCCCGACCTACTATCTTCACGTCTGGTGGGCACGCCGTCCGCTGGTCGCGTCCCGCGCCGCCATCCTGGCATCACTACTGCCCGCTGATGCTGATCGGTCGAGGTTTATGCACGCCCTCGGGATACATGGCGATCCCGTAAAGACAAGGCAGCGCATTGATAAAGCCAAGAAGACGGGAGAGGATCTTGGCCTAAATCCTTACGGCTATGAGCGTGCGTTTAAGCACCGCCCGGACCGACGAGATTGGGAGGGCATTCTGCACGTAAGACAGGGCGCGGATGTGCCCATTTTGCTTGATCCGACTGCTGGCGGCGGTAGCATTCCATTCGAAGCAACCCGCCTTGGAATTTCCTCAATAGCTAACGACCTTAATCCAGTTGCTGCACTGATTGAAAAAGCCACCATCGAATATCCAGCGAAGTATCGCGAGGATTTAATCGACGAATTTAGGCGGTTGACAGATGCGTACATCAAACGAGCGCTGCCGAAGTTCAAAAATTTATTTCCGCCGGAGCCAACTAATACGCAGGTGCTTGGTTATCTTTGGGCTCGAACGATCCAGTGCCCTCATTGCGATGGCCGCCTGCCACTCTCTCCAAACTGGCGTCTTGCGCCGGACGGGACAGGTGTTCGACTAGTTCCGCGCTGTGTGGCAGGTCCGCGTACTGAAGGTCGCTATTGCGAGTTTGAGATCGTCAAATCAGCGAAAGACCACTCCGCCGGAACAGTCGCGGACGGCGACGGTGCCTGCCCGTTCCCAGATTGCGGGCGCATCATAGACGGCGAGAAAATCAAGGAACAGGCCCAAGCAGGAGAGATGGGCGAGCAGCTTTTCGCAGTGGTGTTTAAGCGTCGAGTAGAGACTAGGACTAAAACAGGTAGGCGCGGCAAGGATAAATGGGTTAGAGAATATCGCGCGCCCTGTCGTGACGATGAAAATATCTCAGATATTCAGGCTTTGCTGAATGCCAAGCTGCCTGATTGGCAGTATCTCGATATCTTGCCGACCGAGCAAATTCCGATTGGCTTGAAAACTGCCGAACCGCACCGATACGGCCTACTAACCTGGGCCGATCTATTTTCACCACGACAATTGCTCGGGCACGGCATAGCGGTCGAGGTGTATAGAGAGCTTTTGGCTGAAGAAGAAAGACGAGGACTCACGCCATCGGTGCGAGCCGCCCTCGTATATCTTGCCCTGAGTCTCGACAAGCTGCGTGACTATAATTCACGCATGACCCGCTGGCACTCCAAGCGTGAGGTAATCGTCAATACTTTTGATCGTCACGATTTTGCATTTAAATGGTCTTATGCGGAAATGGCCCCACTCATAGTCGGGCTCGGGTTCGAATGGGTATTTGAGCAAACTGAAAAGTGTATAGGCGAACTCGTTGAACTCGTCTGTGGGCGCTGCGGCTCAAATGACCTTGTGTCTAGAGCCGAGGCCAATGATATCACCGCAACAACTTCCATCACTTGCAAATCTGGCGACGCTCTCGACCACGTTGAGGATGCGTCGGTGGACATAGTCGTGATGGACCCACCCTACTATGACAATGTGATGTACGCCGAATTGTCGGACTTCTTCTATGTGTGGCTCAAGCGCACTGCGGGCTACGTCGTTCCCGAACTCTTTACGCGGCACCTCACCGACAAGGAGAACGAGGCCGTCGCGAACCCTGCGAAGTTTCAAGGTCAAAAAGGCGCAAAAGCCTTGGCGGGTCGCGACTACCAGGAGCGCATGGCGCGCATCTTCGAGGAGTGCCGCCGCATCCTGAAGCCGGATGGCATCTTGACCCTAATGTTCACCCACAAGGCGACCGGGGCTTGGGACGCGCTCACGAAGGGCCTGATGGAGGCGGGTTTCTCAATCTCAGCGTCGTGGCCGATCAATACCGAGGCCGAAGGCTCGCTGCACATCAAAGACAAATCGGCTGCGAACTCGACCATTTTTCTTGTCTGTCGGCCACGCACCTTGGTGTCTAACATCCGAGAGGCGAAATATTGGGAAGACGTCGAGCCGCTTGTCGCGCAAGCGGTTCGCTCTCGTGTCGCCGAATTTCAGGAGGGCGGGATCACAGGCGTTGATCTGTATCTCGCGAGCTTCGGCCCGGCTCTGGAAGAGTTCTCTCGGCATTGGCCCTTGAAGCGGGGCAGACCGCGGTCGCAGCCTGAGGCGGTCCGCCGCCGCAAACAGGCGGCTCTCTTCGAGGAGGAGTTCGACCCTTATGCTGTGACCCCAGAGGACGCCCTGGAAGCGGCGCGGCGCGAAGTGAAGCGCTGGCGGCTCGAACAACTCACGCGCGTGAAGGCGAACACCGAAGTTGATCCGCTCACGTCGTGGTTCGTGCTCGCCTGGGACGCCTTCCGCGCACCCGTGTTCCCGTATGACGAAGCGCTGCGTCTAGCCCGCGCGGTTGGTGTCGATCTTGACACCCACGTGGTTGGCGTCCTCGCCGAGAAGAAGGGCAGCGACCTCCTGATCTGGGACAGCGTCCGCCGGGCCGCCAAGGGTGCGCTCGGATCGCCGGACGGCTCCCGCGCGATGATCGACGCAGTCCACCACGCCGCCAACTTGGCCCGCACCCGCACGCTTCAGGCTGCTGCTGAGATGCTGGCGAAGGTTCAGGTGGATAAGGAGACTGCCTTCCTCGCGGCACTCGAAGCCGTCTTAGAAGTGCTGCCGGTCTCGAAGCAGTTCTCCGGCGTCGAACTCGACGGTGACCTCGCCTCGGCGGGCAGCGACTTCGAGGCTCTGGAGAACCTCCGCAGGCTCGCCTTCGCCGAGCGAGTGGACGAGCCGAAGCAGCTTGACCTCTGGCGGATGGACGAAGCTGCATGATCCTGCGCGACCGGGCGTGGAAGCTGAAATACACGCCCGATAACGGCGATCTCGTCCGCGACCTCTACGTTCCGCTTCTCACCTGTGCGGAGCGCTATGACCGGTTGACCGGGTACTTCTCGGCTTCCGCTCTGGCGCTCGCTGCGCGGGGTGTCGAATGGTTGGTCACCCAGGGCGGGCGCATGCGGATGGTGGTCGGCTGCACCCTGGACCAAGACGAGGTGAATGCGATCGAGCAGGGTGAATCGCTCAGGGCCACGGTCGCGCAGCGCCTTCAGACTGCGCCACTCGCCCCACTAAACGGTGCGATGGCAGAAGCGCTCGAACTGCTCGCCTGGATGGTGGCCCACGGCCATCTAGAGATCAGGGTGGCGGTGCCCTGCGATGAGCACCGCCGCCCGCTACCAGCGGATGGGCTCTTCCACGAGAAGTCCGGCGTCGTCGAGGATAAGACGGGCGACCGAATTGCCTTCAATGGCTCGCTCAACGAGACCGCTGCCGGATGGACCCGGAATTGGGAGAGCCTGAACGTCTTCGCCTCCTGGCGCGACCCCGACCGAGTGAATGAGGAGGACGGGAACTTCGCCCGCCTTTGGGCCAATCAAGCAAAGCATGTCGTCACCCTCGACGTGCCCGCCGCCGTCCGCGACGATCTCCTTCGTTTCCTCCCTGCCGATGACCGGCCCGCGCGCTTGAAGCGCATCATGGACAAGGAGACGCTGGAGCACGAGGTGGTCGTGGTGGATCAGACGCCGACCGCTCCTGATCCCGAGCCGCAGCACCTCGATCCACGAAGCGCTGTCTGGTCCTTCATCGCCCAGGCTGCGACCCTGCCGGGCGGTGGGGCTCGGGTCGGCGAGGCCACCTCCGCCGTGATACCCTGGCCTCATCAGGTGCGTGCGTTCCACCGCCTGTACGATCAATGGCCGCCGAAGCTCCTGGTCGCGGATGAAGTCGGCCTCGGGAAGACGATCCAGGCGGGACTGCTGCTGCGGCAAGCGTGGCTCTCGGGGCGCGCGAAACGCATCCTGGTGCTCGCGCCGAAGAGCGTCTGCCGGCAGTGGCAGATCGAACTGCGCGAGAAGTTCAACCTGAATTGGCCGATCTATGACGGCGCAAAGCTCTGCTGGCTGCCCTCGCCCGCCACCCGGGGGCAGACCGAGAAGCCCGTCTCGCGCGAGGAATGGCACCGCGAGCCCGCCGTCATCGTGTCGAGCCACCTCGTGCGCCGGGGCGAGCGGCAGGGCGAACTCGTCGAGGCCGCGGATCCCTACGATCTCGTCATCCTCGACGAGGCGCACCATGCCCGCCGGAAGGCAGCGGGCGGGGCCTCGAATGAGCGCAGGGCCAATGCCCTGCTCGGTCTGATGCGCCGCTTGCGGGCGCGGACGCAGGGCCTCGTTCTCCTCACGGCGACGCCAATGCAGGTGCATCCCGTCGAGGTCTTCGACCTGCTCGACCTCCTTGGCGTGCCGCCGGAGTGGGGCGAGGACGCGTTCCTCAAGTTCTTCGAGGACGTCGAGCACGAGAGCCCCAGCCACGAGGCCATGGACCGGCTGGCCGGCATGTTCCGCGCCGTTGAGACGGCTTGGGGTCCAGTCACGCCCGAACAGGTGCGCCGCCTCGACGGCGGGGGCAACCTGCGCGCGAGCCGCATCCTGAAGGCGCTGCGCGATAAGGCCAGCACACCGCGCCGGATGCTGGCGGCCGACGAGCGCAAGACGGCATTGCGTGTTATCAAAGGAAACACGCCCGTGAACCGGCTCGTATCCCGGCACACCCGTGAACTGTTGCGGCGATACTATAAGGCCGGCAAGATCACGACGCGCATCGCCGACCGGCGTGTCAGGGACGAGTTCATCGACCTCTCTCCCGCCGAACGCCGCCTCTATGAAAGGGTCGAGGAGTACATCGCTACTACTTACGATCAGGCTAACGACAAGGAGCGCAACGCGATCGGATTCGTGATGACGATCTACCGACGCCGCCTAGCCTCCTCGTTCTATGCCCTCGGCCAGACGCTGACAAACCATCTTCAGGCCGTAACGAAGCAGGAAGGAGCCGGGATCAACGCCCAGATCATTCTGGACGAAGTGCTCGATGATGATGTGGAGAGCGACGATCCCGACGCTGAGCCCGCCGCTCACCTTGAGCAGCAAGCGTTGCTGGTGGAGGAGCGCGCCAACATCGAGAGCCTGCTCGCCGACATCCGGGCTCTCCCGCCCGACACGAAACTCGACCGACTGCGGGCGGAGATCATAAAGTTGCGCGCCAATGGCTACGCGCAGGTGATCGTGTTCACGCAGTTCACGGACACAATGGATTGCCTACGCGCCCAGCTTGTGGGCGACAAGCTGAAGCTGATGTGCTTCTCCGGCCGGGGGGGCGAGGTAGTTTCGGCGGACGGCACGTGGCGCACAATCTCGCGTGACGAGGTGAAGCGGCGTTTTCGCGAGGGGCAGGCCGACGTGCTGCTATGCACGGACGCGGCGGCAGAGGGCCTTAATTTCCAGTTCTGCGGCGCATTGATCAACTACGACATGCCTTGGAACCCTATGAGGGTCGAGCAGCGGATCGGGCGCATTGATCGCCTTGGGCAGAAGCACCACGACATTCATATCGTCAACCTGCACTACGCCAACACCGTCGAGGCGGACGTGTACCTCGCGCTGCGACAGCGGATCGGCCTGTTCGAGAATGTGGTGGGCCGGCTCCAGCCGATCCTCTCGCGCCTTCCGAGCCTTATTCAGGATCGTTTGCTCGAAGGCCGAGCCCGAGACGAGGTAGACCGGCAGCAGGTGGTGAGCGCGATAGAAACCGAGACGGCCCGCGTTCAGGCGGACGGGGGTGGGTTTGACATCAACGCGGTGACCGAGTCCGACCTAGAAGAGGTCGCCCGCCCGGAGCCCGCGCTGTCGCTCCAAGACCTCGATACTGTGATCAGGACAGCAGCCCTGATGCCACCTGGAGTGGAGGTCTCGGCTCTAGGAGAGCGCGAGTACCGATTCATGCAGCCGGGGCTCGATGCCCCGATCCGCGTCACAACGAGCCCGGCCTACTACGAGCAGCATGCCGAAACGGTTGAACTCTGGTCACCGGGTTGCCCCGTGTTTCCACCCCTAGAGCCTCCTCTGAGTTCCGCTCCAGGGGAAGTGGCGAGCAGCCTAGGCGCAATTCTGGCAACGCTGCGTTCCTGACGAGGTTGTGTTCGACGGTAGGCGCAATGCCCGCGCACGCATTGTCCGGTCCGGACAATTCGATGTGGTGCTGCTCTGACGGCGGCA
>NZ_JBKIBX010000083.1:0-11549 GCF_046557895.1 Methylobacterium oryzisoli
ATCGTCCTCACCCCTGCCGCGGAGACCGTCCGCTAACGGGGTGTCTCAAGCAACCGTGGGGCGGAGGACATGGACGATACGATCACCACCGCCTTCGCGCCTTTGATCGGCCTACCCTGCTGGCGTGTCGAGCGCGGGCAAGGCAGCATCCTGTCCTTCCAGTTTGGTGCACCCCGACTCTTGGTTCGGGAACCGTACGTATCAACCTCATCGTCCGACAAGGCCCAGCAATCGGCAAAGCGCCGGATCGTCAAACCGGTGGGGGAGTGGAACCTCTTCCTTGTCTGCTGCCACTGGCGCGTCACCGCCTTTGGTGAGGCTTTGGCGGATGATGACAGCTCACACGAGCAGATCGAGGCCGCCGCACATAAAATGGATGGACAGAAACTGACGGCCTTCATGCTCGACGCTGCCTCTCGCCAGGCAGTCTTCTCATTCGACATTGGAGCGACCCTGACAACATGACCTTGCGAGACTGACGAGGAAGAGCAATGGTCGCTGTACATGCCCGACAAGCGCGTCCTGACCTGCCGAGCGAATGGCTTTGCTACCGTCGGTTCAGACGATGTGAGGCCGGGGCAGGAGGACTGGAAGGCTGTGGACCGGAGCGCTCGGATTCCGTAATGCACTGCTGACGAGCAATCTGAATATATGAGCAAATCGAAACCTGGGCCAAACACCAGAGTCGAAGTAAATTACTCCAAATAAATCGGGATATCTGTTCTGAAAAAGCGGGAATGTCCAGCGACTTCCCTGCGCGTGCGATCAACGATTGCGAAATACGAACGGTTGAAGGTCGAGGCGGCGCTGTTTGACACAACGTTCCGTGCCGAATCGACCACAGAAGCTTCCATGCAGTCGGAAGCGCATCTCGCGGCGACCGGAACTCTTGACCAATTCGTAGTCGAGGACGTGGCCGGTAAAGACTCGCACAGGTCCGCCCTTGGGCCGCGCCACGTATATCCGAACCTCCCAGCCACCGGTCCCGCTGAACAGCGTGGAGCGTTCGACGCAGAGAGCCTCCCTGAAGTCCACCACGTAGTCCGCGCGTCCGTCCCCCGTGAGGTCGCCCGTGCGGACGAGGCCGGGACGGGCTGCAAATCTCGTCCCGCCGGCCTCGTCGCAGGCGCGACGGCCCTCATCGACCGCCTGCTCGACGACCTGAGGATGCGGCATCTTCGCGTGATCGAGATGTGCCGCGGCACTGGCTGGGTTTTCGGTGCCTTCGTCCTCATCGACAGCCGCCAATGAAGACCCGAGCGCTGACATCTGAGCCAGGGCTATCATCCCAGTGACAACGATCACCGGCAAGGCGCCAACGGCACGCTCGATAAATGCCATTCGAGCAATCCTCTCATTTTTTCGGCGCGTCATCGGATACCGGCGGAGGGCAGAATAGAGCAAACAACGGGAGCAGATGTTTTTCACCGCACATACGACGTCGCCATCAGGGGTAAAACGCTTTCACACCATCCTCCGCGGTTTCAGCACATGACTCGGCGCCTCAACATCGACTCCTCCTCTTGCTCCAGCAACGACGAGCAGCAACTGCGCGCTGTCGAGCGATGGTCCCAGTCTTTCGGAAACGTCTTTCCGAACGCTGAGGCCACGCGTGGCCATGCTCATTGGCATATGCCGGTAGATCAGGCGCTCACGGATCCGGCGACGAGGGGATCCGACATCCAGCGGCGGTGCGCCCAGGCCGTGATCGACGGTGCAGCGGCGATGAGCGTTGCCCGGCCCCCGGCGAAAGCCCATATGCGGGTGGCTGCACTGATCTGCCTGCCCGATTTATTCATGAGCCAAATCTGCCTGTTCTCCGACCCGCGCTACTTCCGAAGCTTCGCCAATCGAACGCATTCGCGGCAGTGCTGGACACCGTTCCCATCGGGGCACCGCCTTTCCGCGAAGCTCGAGCTGACAATACCAAACGGTTTCATCGAACGAGGCTTCCACGAACGCCTGCAGGAGCCCGACGAGACAGACGCGAGCAGGTTGGTCGTGACCTACGAAGGTGAAATCTGGATGATTGCGGACGCCGATCCGGAGCAATTCTAGAGCATCATCGTGGATGTCGGATCCGGGATGATGCTCTCGATTGTTGTTTTTGCATCGTCTTCTTCCGAAAGCCGCCGGCCACCTTTCGGGACGATGCTCCAACGAGGCAGCACGCATGGCGGCGGTCGTACCACTCTTACTCGCGCAAATGCGCCTCGGCCCGACCGGCGGAGCGAGATGCCGTGTCGTTCGTGATCGGCTTTCGAACCGATATCTCGGAGAAGGGCCTACGGGCCGGCAGCGTGCGGCGCGATGATGTGGCGGTCAAGGCGGCGCGTTCGTTGCGGGCTTGAGCAAATGGCCATCCCACTCATAGATGAACGTCTCATCAGGCAGGCGAAGAACGAGGCGCCTGCCGTCACATCGCAAGCCTACGACTTCTCGCGGTGGGACCGGCTTGGGGAGAGTAAGGTCCATCTGCCCTTTGATCGACATGTCCTCGCCGACCCCAACGAGGAGCAATGTCCGGGTCGTCCAGACCGCCGCGTTCTCGAACCGAGTTGGGATGACTGCGTGGACCGTCCCTTCGATGGCGGGTGCAGGGAACAGGTTGCAGCGGTCGAGCCATAGGCCCGACTCCCGCTCGACCAGGGCCTTCAATGTCTCAGCCTGTCCTGGAACCGGAGCCGAGGCCGATGCCGCGATCACCAGCGCAAGTGATAGGGTCGCTCCCCTGCACGGCGCGTGCCGCTTCCGTGTCATGGACTTTTCCGCCGAGCTGCAGCCTGAGCGAAACGCTCCGAGACACGCGCCTCGCAAAAGGCTTCAAACGACCGGTACAGGGTTCCACCCTCGTGCCGATATTTGCCTCGGCAAGCCGCCCGCTGCTGTGCGTAGATGGCACGTCCCCGACGATCGAGGCTTGGCAGGAACTCCTTCTCACAAATCTCGGCGACAACCGCGGTCAGGCGGACGTCCCCGCCGGCGCCCGAGGCACATTGCCGGGCGATGTGCGAGGCTTGGCGGCATCCGGATGCTTGCTGGATCTCTGTTACAATCCCATCAAGACCCCGGCCGACCGGACACTCGTCCGCTCTTGCAGACACTGCTGCGATCAAGGTCGCAGCGGCAAAGACAAACGATTTGATCATGTGCTCACGCCTGCGGCAGCAACAATCATCTGTGTTGATGTTTCACGGGTTCGGACAAAGCGTTCTCGATGCCAGAGCACTCATTTGGATCGACCCTTTTCAGCTTTAAGATTTGATCTTCCTTGCCGAACGCGACATCGCGCATGACGCGTGCGCCCACCTGTCCAGAACGCATTTGAAACAAGCCATTAAACACAAAAAGGGTCTCTCCGGCCTCTTTGCTGCCGAGAACGAGTTCTCCAGCTTCCTCTGCGCTGTTGGGCGCTACCGCCGACATGCAGCGAATCCCATCATCACTTGCCAACATCGGGAGCGCGTGTCTGCGTCCGCCCAGGAGGTTGGCCTCGGCTTCCCACCAGCAGCTTGCCATCGCGTAGCGTCGATCGGGATCGTCACGGAGATCGATCGCGGCCACAAGCCCAATAGGTTGATCGGCGCCATGAGGAGTGCTTGGCTCTGGCTTAAGCTGCACAGTTATGGCTACGATCATCTGCTTGACATTCTGGCGCAAATGTAAGCGATCGTACACCCGTCTATAGCATAAGCCCGCCGCCCCGCTCCGACTTACTTGAGCGATCAGACCATCTTTCGTAGCCTCTGCCGCTACCGATCCAAGCGTTAAAAAGCACAAAATTGCAAAAATAAGAACAATCAATTGAAATTTATTGGCGTATCCCGCTATGTAGCGCGGTGAAAATAGGTCGAATCTCGCATGAGACTGCACATAAGGACAAAGTGAGAACATGCCGATGACCTAATCAGGCACCTGGGACCACGGAACTAACGCAGCCGATTCGCCTGCTTTTGGGGGGCGCATCGAACGTAGCGGTGACTCTTAACCGGGCTGACGGGAGCATTCTCTAATACGAGGGTATCGGAGGAAGGCAGGGTCAGGCGTGTGATCATGCGCCGCTTCGAGCCTTCGCCCTCGCACGAAAGTTCGGCGTGCCATCGGCGTCTTCCCATAGCGCGGACGCGACCGCGGCAGCGTTCCTCGTACCAAAATAAACCCTGGTGGTTGATCTCGAGTCGCTCGACACCGTCCGTATCGGTCCGACAAGTCCGCAGCGATTTGGACCAAAGCCCCTCGTACGGCGCGCCAGCCCATGCAGGCCCGGTCAGCGCGAAACAAGCAAGAACGAGAACAACGCCTGGAGGACTCATCATGCAGTCACCTTTGTGCGAGGCTGGCATTTAGGCCCTGCACATTTCAGGGGTGTTGCGTCGTAACGGTTTGCTGCAGCAATTGACGCCAACGACGGTCAAACCGCCCATCGTGCTGTAATGACCGGTGCCATGACGCTCCGCACACGTCGGTCATGCGGGCCCAATCTACCTTGGACTCCCGCTAAGGGTAGGGAGCAGCGATCAAGGCCCGCCGGCGCCAATGTCGGCTTGTGCTGCAGAAAGCCGTCATTCGACATTGGGCTCACTCGCAGCATCGGGTTCCTCATGGCGGGCTCCTCAACCCAGGAGCCTGTCATGCCCGAGGTCGTTACCGTTTCCACCACACCGCTTGTCCCCTGGAACCGCGGCCGTATCGTCGGCCCTAAACCGCCGCTGAAGCCGAAGCACATTTGGGCCCTGCGCACGCGCCTCCAACTCGCCAACCGTACGCGAGACCTTGCCCTGTTTAACCTTGCCGTCGACAGCAAGCTGCGCGGGTGTGATCTCGTCGGCCTGCGCGTCAGCGACATCTACCTGGGCGACGCCGTGCGTCTTCGAGCGACGGTCTGCCAGCGCAAGACCGGCAGGCCGGTTCCGTTCGAGATCACCGAACCGACGCGCGAGGCTCTCGCGACTTGGTTAACTGCGCGCAGGTTGAAAGCCGGCGACTGGCTGTTTCCAAGCCGGAGGCGATTCGGAGAGCATCTCACGACGCGGCACTATAGTCGGCTGGTAGACCGCTGGGTTGCCCTGATCGGCCTGGACCCTTCAGCGTTCGGCACGCACAGCCTACGCCGCACGAAGGTCGCGCTGGTTTACAAGCGAACCGGCAATATCCGAGCCTGCCAGCTGCTGCTCGGTCACACGAAACTGGAGAGCACGATTCGCCACCTCGGCATTGAGGTTGACGACGCGTTGTTTCTTTCAGAGCAGACCGAAATCTGAACCAGGCGCCGCGGTCGAAATGACCGCGGCGTGCCAGCAGGGTGGCCGCCCCCCAGGGTGCTGATGACCCCTTCCGGACCTTCGTCCAGGGCACGCCGGAGGCGCCGCTCAACACTCAGAAGCAGACCTCCGGAACATCCGAGGACGTGTTGCTCAAGCTTGAGTGTGAGTTCAGCCCCACGTAACGCGCGCAGAGCTGCCGAGCGGCAGGGTCGCAGTCGGGTCTGTGCCACCTGGAGAGGCGTGTTCAGCGTCGCGGAAGCGGTGCGGCGGCGACGGTCGAGGCCATGCACGGGCGACGTGCGCTCGCTAGGCGACGTCCGCTTGGCCCAACTGCGCTATAGCGTTCGAAGCCTTGGTGAGCGGATCAGAGCGATAACCTACCAGCCAGTCAGCAGTTGGCCTGGAACCGAGAACGTGAGGCATTCATTGCCTTGTGCGGTGCAACATGACCGCTGGAGAACAGCCATGATTGGACCTGCAGAAATCGAAGACATGATGTTGGAGTATGCGGACGCTGAGGCGGAAGCCCACACGTTCGGGCACTCCCGCTCCCAGCAGTGGCCGCCGAGCAGCTGGTCGTGGGGGAGCGGGCCTGCATCTGACCAAAGGCCCAGGTCTCCTCTCAAAGCATCAGGGTTTCAGAAGGTCGCTGATGGTGCCTCGCAACAGGTTCAAGCGGCTGAGCGGTAACAGCTGGCTGGGCAGTGATATCGGGGCGACAAGACCCTGATGCATGGCAAGTCGGGCCATCTGCTGCCTCACTGGCCAGAAAGTCAGGACGCCGGATGAACACCTTCATCGTCGTGATCAGGACACCCGTCGGCCCGCTCTCGTTCCGCCGAAAGACCATTGAGGCAGCAACACTCAGGCTTCCCCGACCCACGTGGTGGACAACGTGACGTTCGCGGTGAGGACGACATGGCCGTTCTCATCACGTACAATTGCCCCGAGGCGGCTGTGCATGTGCTGTAGAGGTTCCTCTTGAGCGATATTACAGAGAATGCGAAGAGCTTCAGTGCTCACTGCGTCAGGATCAGTGCACTCCCGCCCTAGGTCATCAAAAGATGAGAATATTGAATTATGCACATCGATGAAATAGCGAGCCATGCGACAACCTAAGATTTATAAGCGGGAGCGCATATCTCTCTCCAGCTGCCGGCGCGCTAACATTTCAGCCGACAGTGCTTGCATAGTACACCAAAAAACCTTAATCCACATAGCAATCACGAAATAAAAATCGATAAAAACAAATTCATCTATCAAAACAGAAGCGGTAGTAAATGTTTTACTTGATTTTGATATTTTCAGTATTTGCTCGCGCAACGCATGATATGTAAATAATTTCCGTTGAAATCACAGAAAGCCTCCAACCTTGCCACGTCCGGAATCTTTAATCGTTTATCGATGAAGCTAATCAAGCCTCTCTCTCGCAAATCTTGCATCATACGATTCACATGAACGTTCGATTTTCCAAGAATATCTCCTAAATCATACTGAGTTAGAGGGAAATCGAATGTATTATGCGTAGCGAAACCGACCGTTCGTAGTCGGATCAACAACTCGCAGAACAAGTGTGCCATCTGCCGGCTGGCATTACGCTGACCCATATTGGCTAACCACTCGCGAAGCGTAGCCTCGTCGGTGAGTGTCGCCCACCATAGGGCACGGGCGATGCGTGTGTGGTTCGTGGTCAGATTCAGGATGGTCTCGTGAGGAATATCGACGATTGTGCAAGGTGACAGTGTACTAATGCCATGGTCCATCTCCTTGAGAATAGCCACGTGGAGATCGCAGAAATCGCCCGGCACAAGTAGGGCCATGATTTGGCGTCGTCCTCCAGGCATCATTTTGTACCGACAAGCGAAACCCTTGAGAACGAGAAGCACGTTTTCGGGCCGATCACCCTCACGAATCAGATCTTGATGCCGCATGACGGTGCGACCGTCCGTAGCGATGGATCCGAGAACAGCTCGGTCTGCCTCGTCAAGAAAGCCGCTGCATTCCAGTTTTCGAATTAATGGATTGGACATATCGGCCTAGCTTGCTGACACGTGGCAAATCAGAGTTCAATTAGCGTGCCACCGCAATATTTCAATCGATTACACTGCTCCGCCCCCATTGGGCGGTGAGGTTAGCGTGTTGGTAGACGGTGAGTCTGGGGCTGCACCATGGCCAAGCCGAGACACCGGCCTTTGCCGCCGAACCAAACCGGACATCCTCCGGTGAGATGGCCCCCCTAATTGGCCGGACAGGGCCTCGCACTTATGGAAGTGTGATGCTTATGGTCCACCCTATGACCGGTGCCTACGGCGACCCGCCTCGCGCTGAGCGCGTCGAGGTGATCACGTCGGTCCAGCGGCGGCGACGCTGGTCGACGGAAGAGAAGGTGTGCGCATCGTCGAAGAGACGTACCTGCCCGGCAATTCCGTCTCGATCGTCGGTCGCCGCCACGGCATCAGCGCCAACCAACCCTTCACCTGGCGCGGGCTGATGGCCTAAGGCGCATTCACGGCGGCCGGCGCTGGGGAGGAGGTCGTGCCGGCGTCCGAGTACTGCGCCGCGCAGCAGCAGATCCGCGAGTTGCAGCGCCTCTTGGGTAAGAAGACACTCGAAAACGAGACCCTGCGCGAGACAGTGCAGCGCGTCACCGCCCCCAAACAGCTGCCCTTGCGCGTGAGCTCGTGGCCAGGGGACGGCCGGTGAGCGCGGTCGCTTCAGCATTGGGCGTCTCGCGGCCGCCCCTGGCCTCCTCTCGGCAGCCCGTGGCGCGACGGCGGGGCGCCCGCCTGCGCCCGACGCCGAGCTTCCGGCGGCGATCCAGGCCCTCGTCGCCGAATGAACTTGGCAATGACGCCGGCGATGAAGCCGATGAGAATGCCCACAAACTCTGTCGCACCGTCCCCAGGTGAGGGATGTGCGGACCGGGAGCATTCTCCCGACCCGCATCGACGGAGACTCAGCGGCCCCGGTTCGGGTTGGTAGTGTCCGTCGTGCCCGTGCGAGTGACCTGCCCGCGCTCGTCCTCGATCTCGACCTCGGTCCGGCGCACCTTGTCCGACACCGTCTCGGTGCGCTGCTCGACCTCCTTGCGCAGGCCGATCTCCTCCTTCACCCGTACGTCCTTCGAGACCACCGCCTCCTCGGCCCGCTCAGTCGCCTCGATCGTCCGCTCGGCAAACAGCCGCTCGTCCGCAGCCGTCGGAGCGCGATCCACCGGGCGGCGCTCGACGTGAACCTGCTCGTCGCGCAGCGCGACCTGCTCCTGCACCGGCGTCTCGACCACGTACGAGCGCACTCGCACGCGACCGGCCTGGGCCACACGCTTGCCGACCCGCAGCTGCTCCTCCGCCACCGGGATGTTCTCGTCGCGGCCGGCGCTGCTCTGCCCTGACGTCGCTCTGGCCGTGCCGGCCTGGCTGGTAGCGCCAGCCCCTGTCCCATCCGTAGCGGCCAAACCCGCGGCACTGCCTGCTGCACTGCCAGTAACAGCGGTGCCGGGACCCGAGATGGTGCCGTACCCGGTCCAGCCCTCCTGGCGCCAGGTGGCCTCGCGCTCGTCGAGGTCGACCGACCCATGCTGTTCCATGATGTCCATGGCCGTGTCGACCTGCGAGGACTCGACCGAGGCACTCAGCATCGTGCTGCCGCGGCTCAGGCCCTCGGTGTAGGTATGGTGGTCCTCCTCTGGCAGGAACACCTCCTTCAGAGAGGACCAGAAACTCCCTTCGTCGCGGGTGCGATCGTGGGAGCCGGTGCTGCGCGGCGTGGTGCTTGCCGCACCCGGCACGAGCTTGATTGCTGATTGAGGGATCCCAGCCGTGATCAGCTTGCTCATCGCAGCCTGCGCATCGGCTTGGTCATCGTACATGGCGGTGATGGTCTGAGTCATGAACTCTTCTCCTCTGGTGGTATGTCCGTGGTCGCCCCGTCAGGGCTCACGCGCTCGGCCACAGCGCGCTGTCTGCGCAGCGCGACCGGAACCTCGACGTCCTGGCCCATCGTCGTGTGGCGCAGGTGCAGCTCCTCACGCAGCACCAGCCGCTTCTCGACAACGAGGATCTCCTCCAGGACGGGGATGATGGTGACCTCTCCCTCCGTCCGCACGAGCGGTGCCGCCTCGCCCTCTGCGAGCGTCCGATTGATCGGAACCCGGGTCACTCCGACCGCGTCGCTGCGCAGGGTCTCGTGCAGAACCTGCTCGACCGTCTCGGTGGTGGTGCGGACCCGGACCCGCCCAGTCTCGACCGCATGCTTGTCGATGCGCGCGGTCTCCTCGGCGAGGGGGATCAAGGTCGTCTCGCCGGCCTTGATCTGTTCGCCGGTGACCGGCGCGACGGCTCCCGTCCGCGGCAGGCCTTCGCCGCTGCTCATGACCGGCGCTGCAGCGGGCCGAGTTTCAGTCCCGTCAGGGTTGGCTCGACCGCGCCCAAGCGACCGCCGAACCATGATGCGACTGCACCCAGTACGAGAGCGAGAAAGCCGAACAGCGCGCCGCGCGAGACCGCCTTGCGGGTGGCCTCGGCGGCCTGCCTGGCCTGCTCTTTGGCGTTGTCGACCGTCTGCCGATATTGCTGCTCGTACTGCTGGACCTGCTGCTTGGCTTGATCCGGTGGGATGTTCTGTGCCTTGGCCAGCGCCTCAGCGGCCCGGTTCCGAGCAGCATCAGCCTGAGCCTGGTCGCCGGTCAGGGCCGCGCGCATCGCCGCAACGGCAGCGTCCTTGGCCGCAGCCGGATCCTGACCAGCCGAGGCCCCACGCACCGACTGCTCGATGGACGAGAACGGATCGCTGACTTTCGAGAGCGAGGGCGCGGCCGCCTGAGCCGCCGTCTGCACCGCGCCGCCAGCCGTGTTGGCAAGCCCACCGGCGACGCTGCCGAGCGAGTTGAAGGCCCCGCCGAGCACGCCACCGACCGTGGAGGACAGCAGGTAGAAGATCACCAGGGTAGTCATGGCCCAGGCGGTCAGACCATGCCAGGCCGCTGTATTCTCCTTCGGCTTGCCCGAGAGCCGGCCTGCCGCGTAGGCACCCGCGAAAGAGGCGATCACACCCGAGAGCGTCCACCACAGCCCGGCACCGATCGAGAAGGTGGTCGCCGAGGGATTGTCGCCTCCGGCTGGATCGAGCGTGGCCGCTCCGATGCCGAGGCCCAGCAGGTTGATCAGCAACTGCACGACCAGAGCGACGACGACGCCCGCCAGGACCGCGCCCCAGGACACCTGGTTCAGCATGATCGAGCGCACGTCTTCGGCCGGCGTGATCGGGCTCGTGTGCGGAGCGTCGTGGTCGCCGAGGTTGCGTCGAGTATCGGTTTCTATCGCCATAGTTGTACTCCTACTTGCAGGGCGCTGCGGGGCGATTGTTGCGAGCCATTCAGAAGTCAGTCTCGACCGTGAATGAGTCAGAAGGCGTCGCCGGCGTCGCCTGCGGTCAGGGGCGGGTCGAGGGAATGGGTGTCGATCTCGCGATGGTCAGTTGGCCTCCATCGCAGACGTGACGGCGTCGTCATCGGTTGGGCTTGGCCCGCCAACTCCGATGTTCGCTCGCGATGCAGTCGTTGTTCATGCTCCACCTCTTGCGGCGGACGATCGATGAGGCTCAAGGCTTCCTGTCCTTGGACTTGACCGGCTTTTTTGCCTCAGCCTCGACTTGACCGGAGTTCTTCTGGGCAGCACCCCGGGCCTCGATCTCGGGGTCGGCCATGATCTTCCCGAGCGCTTCCGTGACAGAGCCCTTCACGGCCTTTGCCGTGGCCGGATCGGGTGCTTTGGTCATAAGATCCCTTTGCCGAAGCACGGCGGATGGATCGGCGTCAGCGAAGACGGTGATGACCTGCGTAGAAGTCCGCAGAGATGGCAATGTTCCAAAGAATAATTTTTTGGTTCATCCGAACCAGCTATTATGGTTCATCCGAACTAGGTGCACGGTTCTTCCGACCCCGCTGCGTGGCGGCCGAGCCGTTAGGCAGCTCTCTCGCCAACACCACCAGGGCGCTTTGGCGGCTGACGCCGAGCTTGCAGTACAGCGCGGCGACGTGGTTGCGCACCGTGTATCTGGCGATGCCAAGCCCTTCCGCTATCCGGCGTCCGTTCCGCCATAGCGACTAGGTTCAGGACTCCGCCACCCGCCCAGCCGTCCTGCGTGAATGATGGGGGACGCACGGGAACACTACCAGACTCGCACGATCCGAGGACCCGCTCCCGCAAAAAGGTCAGCTAGAGCGTTTTCGGTTTGGGCTGAGTCGGTGCGGGGTTTTCGGGTCTGCTGCGGTGTGATTCCCTGATC
>NZ_JBKIBX010000084.1:0-9538 GCF_046557895.1 Methylobacterium oryzisoli
TCATCGTCCTCACCCCTGCCGCGGAGACCGTCCGCTAACGGGGTGTCTCAAGCAACCGTGGGGCGGAGGAAGCCGCGCCAGCGTCTGGCCGGGAGGCAGCTCAGCAGCGAGGTCTGGCCGTGCAGCCGGTAGAGGAGCGGTTGCTGTGGCCTGCGGAGGCGGCGCAAGCGGCCGTAAGGCGAACCACGCGCCACCCGCGAGGACCGCGATGGCAACTAGGATTGCGGTGACGACGAAGCGAAGCCGGGTCCGCGGCGTCGGCGCGGGCGCGCCTGCTTCCGGCAGGGCGGCGATCGACTCGGGCAGTACAGCGAAGACGCGCACCGGACGGGCGATGTTCTTGAGGGGGCGCTCGCCCCAATCCTCGAAGGCGAGTTGGATGCGATCACGCACCTGATCGCGCACGGTGCGCGAGAAGCACACGCCGCCGCAGGGCGCGATCGATTCGAGGCGCGCCGCGAGATTGACGCTGTCGCCGTAGATGTCACCGTCCGGCTCGACGACCGTCTCGCCGACGTTGAGGCCGATGCGGAAGCGGAGTTGCTGCGCCTCGGGGATGTCGGCGTTTCGATCGATCATCGCTCGCTGAAGGTCGAGCGCGCAGCGGACGGCCCCGACCGCACTGGGGAACTCGGCGATCACACCGTCGCCGGTCGACTTCACGAACCGTCCTGCGTACCGCTGGATCGTGGGATCAATCAGATCACTGCGTAACGCGCGCAGACGGCGCAGCGTGCCATCCTCGTCGGCGCCCATCAGGCGGGAGTAGCCGACTACGTCCGCAACCAAGATTGCGGCGAGATGGCGCTCCGTGGCGAGCTTGGTCGTGTTTCGGCCCATGTCTCTCGGCGCCGATCGTCGTTCTGCGTGACCGCGACCATAGCATGTACTGCGCGAATACGGACCTTCCTTGGCTCGCGCCATATGAGGCCGACGTATGGACCCGGTCCGAAGCTCGCCCTCCCACGAGACGGCTCGATCTCGGCCCAGGAGGCTACGCTGGCGGGTCGGTGACTTCACGCCCGCGCTCTCAGTAGCTCCCTAGCCGTCCGTCTGCCGAGGATGCGCTTGCCAGAAGGCAAGCGCGGAGGAGTAATAGACAGACGATGCAAGCTGACGAGTGGTCGGATGAACCGGCGAGAGAACCTCGTGGTTCTGGGCGGCACGATCCTCTGGCCGCTGACGGCGCGGGCCGATCGGAGGAGCTCGCAGCGCGTGATTGCTCTTCTGTTGGTCCTGCAGGAGGGAGATCCCGAGGCGCCGAAGCGTGTGACCGTGTTCCTTGGCAGCCTGCGCAGGCTGGGCTGGATCGATGGTCAGAATGTTCGTGTGGACGTGCGCTATCTGCGCAGCGACCCCGAGAGGATCAGGATGGTCACTCGGGAGGTCGTTGAGCAATCGCCCGATGTCATCGTGGTGAACGGGACTCAGGGCTTGGTCGCCGTCCGTTCCCTCACGACGACAATACCGGTCGTCTTCGTCAGCGTCACGAACCCCGTCGATGCAGGCTTCGTCCCCAACGTGTCGCAGCCGGGCGGCAACATCACGGGCTTCAGCACGTTCGAGCCGGAGTTCGGCGGCAAATGGCTGGAGTTGCTGAAGGAGATCGCGCCGCATGTGCAGCGGGTCGGCGTTCTCTACGATGTCCTGGCCACGAACTTCGCCACCCTGTGGCGCGGGGTCGAAGCGGCCGGGTCGGTTCTGGGATTCGAGGTCGAGGCGATCCACGCCAGCAACCCGGCGGAGATCGCGGGAGGCATCGAGGCGTTCGCACGAGTGAAGAATTGCGGATTGCTGGTCCTGCCGACCCCCATCAACTCGGTCGAGCGCAAGAGGATCGTTGCGCTCGCGGCGGAACACCGTCTTCCGGCCACCTATCCGTTCGCGTTCTACGCTCGGGACGGTGGGTTGATCGCCTACGGCTTCGACGTCACGGACCTTTTCCGACGAGCCGGCCCCTACGTGGCCCGCATTCTGAGCGGAGACCGACCGGGAGACCTGCCGGTCCAGGCGCCCACCAAGTTCGAGCTTCTGGTCAACCTCAATACGGCTCGCGCACTCGAGTTGACAGTCCCGGCTTCTCTCCTCGCCCGTGCCGACGAGGTGATCGAGGAGTAGCGTGTCTATGATCGGCACCGGTCAGCACGCCGCTCCGAGGCATGGCCGCCTCCACGCTGCAAGCGGCGGCGTTGAGTCACAACATAAAAGGTCCTTCAACACCTTGATTCGGTTCACACCCTAGGGTTCGCAAGGCCGACGATCTATGCAATCGTACGGATTTTTCAGATATCAAGATTGTTAAAAATACATGTTCAACATATTACCGCGCCTCTCTACGGTCATTTTCGAGAGATGATTGCCAACATTCGATTTGTGAGAAACTTTATCAGGTGTAAAGCGAAATTATGCAATTCCATTGCTGCGCTATTCACTATCAGTGTATCACTGTATGTGCTAGAATTTTGATTCACATGTCAATCACCAATGCGATGCGCATCCGACACCATCAGCATCCTGCGTGGTTACAGGCTCCTTGTTAGCGCTGCTCTCAACGCAGCGCCTCACCCAGCGCTTGGCTTCCTCGGCGGTATCAAACAGTTCATCCCGTCGATTCGAGCAAAGACCGAAACCTGCCTCTACGAACCAGCGGCCCGCGAACTCGTCGCTCACCGAGTGATGAAGATGGGCGACGATAGCCACGAGCAATCCGTTCACGAACAGCAGCATGCCGTCTTCATGCCCTCTGTCGGCAGCGATGCGGACTTGGCGCGAATCAATCTGAGGTTTCATGAGCGCCTGGTATATTGAACGCCAAGGTTGCTCCCTGTCATTTGTTAAGGCGCCCTCCAACCGGCGAAGGTTGGCGATGTGCTTAGCCTGTTGCGCGGCGTGAAGTACCGGTTGGCGGAGTTCGCCAGAGCCATCGTGGGTGATCCCAATATGGCCCCCGCCGTCGCCATGTCTCAGTCGCCCTTGTCGTCCCGCGCATCTCTGCGCTGGCTGAGGCGCTCCTCCAGTTCCGTCGCAGCATCAGCGTACAGCTCGAAGCGACGCCCATGCAGCTTCCGCTTGGCGGCACCCTTGGCTGAAGCGGCATGTTCCTTGGCTCTATCCGCCTTCGACCGAAGCTTGTTAGCCAGCTTCTCAAATGAAGCGTCTATCTTCGCTTTGACTTCGGCAGCATCGTCCTTGATCCGCTGAGCGGTCTTATCGGTCGGCATCAGTGTTCCTCAGGTTACAGGCCGCCGCGATGGCTCCAGCGGCTGTTCGTCACGCACAATGAACGTGCGGAACGATTCCGGTTTCCTCAAGGTGTGCCGCATGCATGGCGCTTGCGAGGAACGCTTCACGACAGCCCCTTGTTGGATAACAGGTGCCGAACTCCGGTGCCGCTGAAAGGGGACAGAGCGATGGCTGTTGATAAGGATCGCGTTGAAGGCTCCGCCACCAACATTGGCGGCAAGATCAAAGAAGGCGCCGGCAAGGTGACTGGCGATGAAAAGCTCAAGAAGGAAGGCGTTGTTGACCAAGTGAAGGGCAGCATGCAAAACGCCGCGGGTAGCGTCAAGGATGCTCTGAAGGGCAAGTAGTACCTTACCAATGATCTGGTCCCGCGCCTTAGTCGAGGAATACCTAAGGTGCGGGATTGGCTTCCTGGAAGCCACGATGATGGGAACGCCACGCAGTATATGGTTATCTGCAGCGAACCGTACTGCTGGTTGGTGGCTCGACAAGGGCGATGAGGCCCGCAAGCTCGCACCCGAAGGCGGCGACTGAGGACGACGGACCGGGTCGACCTAACCGGCCGCTTGCACTGGCGCGCATGAAGGAGGTGATGCGGCAGGCCAAATTCACGTTGATTGTCGGTCCGGCCGCTGCTCGCTCGTCATCGCACCCTGCGGATCCAGAGGCGCTCGGCGCGCGGATGAGCGGCGACGACGAGCGCCAGGGCGCCGGCGGCGCCGGCGAGCATGACGATCAGTGCGGACATGGTCTCGGCCCCCTGTCCGCATGATGCGTGAGGCTGACCGCCCGGCCCATGTGACGGCCCGCCGCGAGGCGATCTGGCTCGCGCGGCAGCAGCCGAATCCCGTGCGGGCAGTAGGCATCGCAGGTGAATGCTCCCACGCCGGTCGCTTGCTAGCTCGACCGCAGATCGTCCACTCGTCGTCACGCGCATGCAGACCCGTCGACCAACAAAGCGACCGAGTACCGGCAACTCGCCCAGGATATCCGAGAGCAGGCTGCTTGGACGTCGATGAGCGATGCCCACGCGCAGCTCTTGGAGGTTGCGCAGGGCCTCGAGGCCCTGGCGGATGCCGAGTAGAGCGGACGCGCAGGGAGGCCGATAGGGGCGGTTCTGGGTGCGCCGCGCGCGGAGGCTCGCCGCGTACCATAGCACTCGTTCTGTGAACGGATCACGCCCCTCCCGAACAGTCTTCCAAAGTCCTTGCGGGCGCCTCGCGCCGATCAGCAGTCGAGACTCAGTCTATCTACCTTCTATGAAGCTCGGCGGGCGCCGGGATGTGCTGTTCTAATCTTTGTAAGGGAACCGACCCGCTTCCCATGCGAAGCTAGGGCGTTCGCGCGTCATAGGCTTGGTCGCGTCGGACCACGGGCCGGGTGTCCGGTCCCGCCGATGTGACACCCGGCCCGTGCTGTGGCCCCTGTCCTGCTCTTTGTGGGGAAGTACCCCGCAGGCCATGCGAGGCTGCACGCGCTCCGCAATGTGCTCCGTTGGTTGAGGAACAGCGGGTCGGGTGGCGGACCAGTGCAGCGGCCACGTGCCCGGCCCGTGCTTCCCTTCACCACACAAAGGAACGCCGGCGCGGGGTGTGCCCGGTTCGGCGCTCATCTCCGAGCTGTAGGCGGCACTCACGGCCTCGTCGTCTACATGGAGGGCTGCCTGCAGCAGCACGTCCGCATCGCCATCCACGACGCCGAGCCAGATCGCCGGGACACCGAGCCGATGAGCGAAAAGCCGTGGACCCAAGTCGAGACGGCCGCGGCCAAGTTTCTCTCGCGCCGGTTCACGCTTTCGAGCCCATTGATGCCCGATCCTCTGCCGTGCGGCCCGTTCTTCCGGCTTGAGGCGTAAACGTTCAACGTTCGAGTCAGCTGAATAGAGTTCCATCAAAAAGGCGATCATGGGCTCCTGAGGCTCACCACGCGGCTGGGCCAGACCCATCTGAGTCGCTCCAACGAGGCGGCGACCGCAAAAAGAAAGGCCGCCCTTGCGAGGCGGCCCGAAGTCTAGGGAGGAAACGCCCACGAGGGGCAAACCTCATGTGGGGATCCCTCCAGTGGCGCGACGTGCGCAAGCGCACACGGCCGACGTCCCTCCACCGATCTAGTCGATGTTGTCTTGCGATCAGAAATCATGCTCGAGGGTAGGCCCTGCTGTGTTGAGCGCCTCGGCCCATCGCTCGTCGAGCCACGCGTGGATCGCGCCGATCCCGCGTTGGTCGAGCCGGTAGATGCGGCGTATCCCCTGGGCGCTGTGACCAGACCAGCCTCCTTCAGGACGCGAAGGTGCTGAGAGACAGCGGGCCGGGTGACAGCCATGGTGCTGGCGAGTTCACCGACGGAACGGATCCGTGAGCCAGACGCTCGAAGATCTGCCGCCGCGTCGGATCGCCCAGGGCCGTGTCGAGAAGAGCTTGTGCGTTAGCCGCCACTTACTGTAAGTTTCGGCTAACGCACCGCAATTCCCGCACCTTCAATGTTGCCGAAGGCACTCGCATCCTGCTTGGCTCCTCGACAGAAATGGGCGGCGAGAGAAACGGGAGGACAGTATGTCGGACGGGGCACCCAGCGGTATTGGCGCGCCAGAGATCGTTATGGTCTCGCCCAGCATCACCGCCGTGGAATGGGGAGAGATGTCCTTCGCGGAGATCCCGCAGTTCCAACGAGAGGCCCGTGCTCGGGTGGATGCAGCCCTGGCAGCTCAGGGGGTCAAGAAAGCTGGCCTCGAGGTAACGTTCTCGCTCCCACCGTCGGGCGACCGCATCCGCATCGCGGCGGGCTCGACCATTGCCGGAGGCTTCCGGGCGACCGATCACGTGACTGTGCAGGAGATCCCTGGTGGTCGTGCAGGGC
Organism: Methylobacterium oryzisoli; assembly: GCF_046557895.1. Classification (NCBI taxonomy): domain Bacteria; kingdom Pseudomonadati; phylum Pseudomonadota; class Alphaproteobacteria; order Hyphomicrobiales; family Methylobacteriaceae; genus Methylobacterium; species Methylobacterium oryzisoli. Next base: position 6,100 of record NZ_JBKIBX010000084.1, read on the forward strand.
ATCTGCGCCTCGAAGGACCCTACACGCAGCTACCAGACGCCTGGCAGGTGCTGATGGCCTGGGTCATCGAGCACAACCACGAACCGGCAGGGCTGAATTGGGAGACTTACGGCGATCCTGCGGTGCCGGTCACCAATCTCTACACTCTGCTCACGTCACGCTGAGCGCAACCTAGCTGCTGGGGCTCTGACAAGAAGTCGGCGTTCGCCGGGAGGCGCGATCATGCGGAAAATGAGAACTCGGAGGGCCGCCCAGCTCGGACACGCGCCGGCGGCCTCGGCCCCACGATGAGCTGCCGCCAAGCCTTAACGGTTTGTTGCCGATGTCCTTATAGAAAGCCTCAATCTCTGGAGGATCCCCCACATGCGTGTGCTGCTGATCGAGGACGACGCTTCGGTCGCGGCAAGCGTCGAGCTGATGCTCAAGTCCGAGAACTTCAACACCTACACCACCGACCTCGGCGAGGAAGGCGTCGATCTCGGCAAGCTGTACGACTACGACATCATCCTCCTCGACCTGAACCTCCCCGACATGTCGGGCTACGAGGTGCTGCGCTCGCTCCGGGTCGCCAAGGTCAAGACGCCGATCCTGATCCTGTCCGGCATGGCCGGGATCGAGGACAAGGTGAAGGGCCTCGGCTTCGGGGCCGATGACTACCTCACCAAGCCCTTCCACAAGGATGAACTGGTCGCCCGCATCCACGCGATCGTGCGCCGCTCGAAGGGCCACGCCCAGTCGGTCATCACCACAGGTGATTTGGTCGTGAACCTCGACCAGAAGATCGTTGAGGTGTCCGGCTCGCGCGTCCACCTCACCGGCAAGGAGTACCAGATGCTGGAACTCCTCTCGCTCCGGAAGGGCACCACGCTCACCAAGGAGATGTTCCTCAACCATCTCTACGGCGGCATGGACGAGCCCGAGCTGAAGATCATCGACGTCTTCATCTGCAAGCTGCGCAAGAAGCTCGCCAATGCCTCCGGCGGTCAGAACTACATCGAGACCATCTGGGGCCGCGGCTACGTGCTGCACGACCGAATGGATNCGCCAATGCCTCCGGCGGTCAGAACTACATCGAGACCATCTGGGGCCGCGGCTACGTGCTGCACGACCGAATGGATGAGAAGCAGGCCATGGCTGGCTGAGCCCTGCGCTCACGACGTGATCGCGGGAGGCGTGCGCCGTTCCGCAGGCTTCACTCCGCCGTCTGACGCGGGACTGCCGGCGAGATGAGGGCCCTGCGGCTCACGGCTGGCCACTCGTCGATCCGCCGCAGCGGGATCCTGGCTTCGATCAGGAGGTCGTCGTCGAGCAGGCCCTGCGCCACCTCCAGCCGGGCCTCCGGGAAGGTTCCCAGGATCACCCTCGCCGCGAGGTCGATGTGTGCATCGCGGTCGGGGCCGAACTCAATCAGCACGTGCTTGAGGGCGAAGAGCATGGTCCAAGTGGTCGCACGACGAGGACGGTCAGGGTAGTGCGCCCAGGCCTCAGTGCCGGGCGCCTCGAGGCCGGGCCGGGCTCCGAGGTGATCGGCGGTCGCACACCTGTCAGCGACTGAGGGGCAGAGGGCGGGTGACACCGGCGCTGAGTTCGGATGCGAGCACCGTGATCACGCCCGGCAGCGGCCTCGCTCACCCGATGTAGGGCCAGGCCCGGAGCGGGCAGGTGGTCTCCGCCGGCGAAGCGGGTCTCGCCGCGTGAACCACCTGGGTCGGCGACGCACCGGACGCCGCCTGGGCCGGGGCGAGGTGGCACCAGCCGGTCAGGATGGCGGCGGCGGTGATGATCCGGATGAGGTTCAGCATGGTCCAATCCCCCTTGGCGGCCGTTGATGACCGCTCGTGAGGTGGAGGTCTAAAGCTGAGCCGTTGCTGAGCGATTGCGCGCAGTGTTGCGTCGCCCGGAAGAGACTGACGATGCCGAATCCCTCGACTGCCTCCGCCTCGCGCTCGACCGCACGCGCGGGCGAGGACCCGCTCGCGGCGGCCGTGAGGACGCTCGACGCGATCCTGACGGCGATCGAGGGTCAGGGCGGCAGTGGCCCCGCCATGGCCCCCCACCGGGCTGCGATCCGCCGCCAGGGACAAGCCCTCGTCGAAGCTGGCGGCTCTGAGGTGATGCGGCACGTGCTGGCCCAACTCGTCGCCTTGTCACCGCGAGGAGCCGAGCGCGAGGCGATCGTCACTGCGGCATTGACCGGGCTTGCTGGTTGACGAACGGACGGGACGCCTGAGAGCGCACCATGATCCGCATCGAATACGCCACAAGCATCCGAGCAGCAGCGCGGCGGTGTAGCGGGATCCAGGTCTCGATCAGCAGATCGTCTGTTGCCTCCAAGTCACGGAGGATGGGAACAACGGGCCCCTGCACCGTTCAGCTTGGGAGTGGGGGCCCCTATCGCCGCTCACATTCTTCAGCTTCTCGGCCGCCTCTTGCCAGCCGAGGAGCTGTTTTCTGATCCCAAGCCTCCTCGCGATTGCTGGCGAGATCACGGCCGCCGCGATCGCACACCGCTCAGAGCCACGTTGAACGCCTGGCTGAGCAGAGCTATCTTCCACTTGCACGAATGCAAACCGGTCGCAAACGATGGTGCCTCCGACCTCCAAGTCGCTCAAGCCAGCCAAAACCACCGAGCGAGAGCTCGTGCGGAGCGAATCGGCTCGGGCCGAGAAGGCGCGGCAGGATTTCGACCTCGTTGCCGGTATGGTGGCAGCTCACCGCCCCTTCGACCCACGAACTGAGCAGGTGGGCGACCTCGAGATGCTCGAGGCGGCAACAGCCCTGACCACCAAGAAGTGACGCCCCACGCGGGCGACGGCGGGCAACGCCCGTCAAGGGTGCTGCGCGTCTGCCTCGATCTAAACGTCTGGGTCGCCGATCTCATCGGCCGCCAGGCGGGTAGGACCGGAACCGTTCTCATGCGCATAGTCGAGATGGTGAAGGCCATGTCGGTCGCGGGGACGCCTCTGCAGCTGGTGATCTCCCAGGAGATGCTCGGCACGCTCGAGGCCGTGCTGATCCGACAGAAGGTGCCTGCATTCCTGGCGGAGCGGTTCTCTGCTGCGGTCAGCAACTTGATGATCAACGGCCCGGAGAAGCTTCAGCCAGCCGTCCTGACCTCAGGCCGCGACCAGTTGGCGATGCACGACCGCGAGGATGCTGGGGTGCTGGCGACCTGCATCGCCGAGCGCGTCGATCTGCTGGTGACCGATAACCTGCGCGACTTCATCACGAAGGACTCCGAGCGGCGCGATACGCGTCTGGTTAGCCGAGCTGATGGAATCACTCGTCAGCTGTATACAGTCCTGCATGAGCGCGCTGATGGTGTGGCGCTCACGATCGCACATCCAATTGATGCCGTTGATTGGCTGATACCAACCCTCACTGATCAGAACCCACGGGCCCAGGCGCGCAGGCCGATGGACATGATGCGCCAGGGCTG
>NZ_JBKIBX010000085.1:0-8364 GCF_046557895.1 Methylobacterium oryzisoli
GCTGCTTGCACGACAAGGTGCAAGCAGCCCTCTCCCCGCACGCGGGGAGAGGAGATCCCGCGTCTCATTCGGCGATGTGTGAATATGTTAGCCCGCACGGGAGAGGGGATCCCGCGCCATCCTTGTCGAGGCATTTTTCCCGGACAGGCCTGCCGTGCGGGAGAGGGGGGCCGTCGCGGTTCCCCGTGCCAGTTCCGCCCTGTCCGCGTTTCGGCGTCGGCGCCTCCACAGGCGCCGGAGCGGGGCGGCGCGCCCGCCATCGACCGGGCGCGCGGGCCGCCGGGACTCGATTCTCTCCAAAACATCCGATTTCATCTTCCCTAAAGAGAAGCGAATGCGATAGACTCCATTTCGGTTCGAAGAGACGTCATCGCTCTGAGAGGACAGCGTCATGGAACCGATGCTCGGCATGATCTACCTCATTCCGTTCAATTTCGCGCCGCGGGATTACCTGTTGTGCCAGGGACAGGTCGTCAGCAAGGATCAATATTCGGGTCTGTTCAGCCTGTTCGGCACGACGTATGGCGGTGACGGGCAGGAGACCTTCGCGCTGCCGAACCTTCAGGGCCGGGTCCCCCTGGGGAGCGGGACCCTGGCGGGCGGCGCGACCTACGCCCTGGGCGCCCCGGTCGGCACCGAGGCGGTGACGCTCGATCAGGCCACCCTGCCGGCCCACACGCATGCCGCGGCCTTCGCCCCGACCACCGGCACGCAGGCGGTCACCATCCCGGCCACCACCGGCGACCTGCAGGTCGGCGTCACCGTCAACGCGACGAGCACCGACGCGACGAGCAGGGCGCCGACGAGCGAGACCAACATGCTGTCGGCGACCTTGACGGGCACACAGAAGGTCTACGGCCCGACGACCACCAGCAACCTCGTGCCGCTCGGCGGGACCTCGGCCAGCGTCACGGGCACCGCCTCCACGGCGGCCAACACCCTGGAGATCGAGGTGGTGACGGGCGGGAGCGTGACGGTCGGCGAGACCGGCGGCAGCCGGCCGCTCGGGCTGCTGCAGCCGTCGCTGGCGCTGAACTTCATCATCGCGGTGAACGGCGTCTACCCGTACCGCCCGTGACCTGCCGCCCGTGACCTGCCCATGACCCACCCGCTCAACACGCTCTCGGCCGCCCTGTTCGCGCCGCTGGTGGGCTCGGCCTTCGCGCTGCGCGGCGCGGAGGGCACCGCCCTGGCCGTGTCGCTCGCGCGCTGCGAGGAGCACCCGCGCGCGACCATGCCCGGCGGGCCGCGCACCGCCTTCAGCCTGGAGCTCAGCTGCCCGGCCGCGGGCGTGCCGGCCTTCACCGGCGGCACGTTCCTGCTCTGGCACGAGACGCTGGGCGAGATCGGGCCGCTCTACGTCGAGCGCATCCTGCCGACCGGCTACGGGCCGGGCCTCGCGGTCTTCCAGATCATCTTCACCTGAGCGGCGGCGCGGCCCTCCCGGCCCCGCCCGCATCGGACGCGTCCCCATGGTTTCGCTCGCCGGCTCCATCCCGCTCGCCGGAGGCCTGGGCCTGCGCCCCGCCGCCCCGGCCGACCAGCCCTTCCTGCTGCGCCTGTTCCGCGAGGCGCGGCCCTGGCTCGCCTGGGCGGACGACGACCGCGACGCCGTCCACGCGCTCTACGAGCAGCAGTACCGCACCCTGCGCGCAGGGCTGGAGGCGCACTACCCGGAGCACCTGGATTTCGTGATCGAGCGCACCGGCCAGCCGGTCGGACGGCTGATCGTCGACCTCGGCTACGCCGACTGGCGCCTCTCCGAACTCCAGGTGCTGGCGGCGGCCCGAGGCCGGGGCATCGGCTCGGACGTGGTGCGCAGCCTCCAGGCCGCGGCCGGGGCCCTGCGCCTGCCGATCACCCTCTCCACCCCCATGCTCGGCTCCACCGGCCGGGGGGTGTACGAGCGACTGGGCTTCCGCGTCACGGCCGTGCGCCCCCCGCACTACGACATGGCGTGGTCGCCCGCCGGCCTGCCCGGCCCGGCGGCGCCGGGCGGGTAGCGCGCGGCCCGGCCCGGCCCGGCGTTCGGCCGGGCGGCCGCCCTCGACGCGGCGCGTGACGCTGGGGCATGATGAGGCCGGGGCGGGACGAGGACCGGCCTCCCGCGACGCTGGCGCGTCCGCACGGGCCGGCGCCGGAGGCGATCCGCCGCCGCCCGGCCCGGTCCCGCCCGCTTGCGCCGCCGCGCGGGGGGACGGCGCGGCCGTCGTGACGATCCGGCCTCCTTGAGCGGAATCATGCGCATCTGTCTGAACATGATCGTCAAGAACGAGATCGATAATCTCGAGAGATGCCTGACGTCGCTCGCCCCGCAGATCCAGTGCTGGGTCGTGTGCGACACCGGATCGACCGACGGGACGCCCGAGTTCGTGGACTCGTTCTTCCGGGCGCGCGGCCTGCCGGGCGAGCTGCACCGGATCCCGTTCGAGACCTTCGAGCAGGCGCGCAACGCCGCGCTCGACCGGGCGCGGCGCTCCGCGCAGGTCTTCGACTACCTGCTCCTCGTCGATGCGGACATGGAGCTGATGGTCGAGGAGCCGGACGCCTTCCGGCACCTGAGCGCGGACCTCTACCGGATGCAGCAGCGCTCCGGCCTCACCTACTGGAACGCGCGGCTGCTGCGGCGCGGGGCCGAGGCCCGCTACCGCGGCGTGACGCACGAGTACCTCGACCTCCCCTCCGGCCGGACGGAATCGCTGCAGGGCGCGCACTTCATCGACCATGCGAGCGGCGCGAACCGGCCGGGCAAGTTCGAGCGGGATGCCGCGCTGCTGCGGGCGGCGCTCGCCACGGAGCAGGATCCGGGGCTGATCGCCCGCTACACGTTCTACCTCGCCAATTCGCTGCGGGACGGCGGGCAGCCGCAGGCGGCGCTCGATGCCTACCTGCGGCGTGCGCGGCAGGGATTCTGGGAGCAGGAGGTCTACCTCAGCCTCCTCTGCGCCGCCCGCCTGCGGGAGACGCTGGGCCACCCGGCCGAGGCGGTCCTCGCCGCCTACGCGGAGGCGGCGGCGGCCTGCCCGATGCGGGCCGAGGCGCAGCACGGCGCGGCACGGTACTGCCGAAATGCCGGGCGGCACGCGCAGGGCGCCGACGTGGCGCGGCCGGCCCTCGCGCTGCCGCCGCCCCACGACGCCCTCTTCGTCGAGGACTGGATCTACCAGTACGGCCTGCGCGACGAGTTCGCGGTGAACGCCTACTGGGCCGGGCATTACCGCGAATCCCTGGAGGCGTGCCTCGCGCTCCTGGCGCAGGACGCTCTCCCGGAGGGCTACCGGGCGCGCATCGCCGCCAACGCCCGCTTCGCCTGCGACCGGCTCGCGGAGGGGGCCGGCCCGCCGGGCGCGCCCGCGCCGGAGGCCCCCCGGCGCTCCACCTGGGCGCCGGCCCGCGCGCAGGCCGGAACCGAGCTCATGGTCGACGGCCTGCACGCCCGGCTGGGGCGCAGCCTCGACCGCATCCAGCTGCGCGTGAACCTGTTCGACGAGGCCGCGCTCGACGCGCGCCCGCTCGTGGTGTGGATCCACCACGACATCGACCAGGCGGCGGTGCAATGGCTGCGCGAGGCGCGCCTCGTCGCGCGGGTCGCGCACTTCGTCTTCGTGTCCGACTGGCAGCGGCAGCGGTTCCTCGCCGCCTTCGGGCTCGACCCCGCGCGCTGCACCGTGCTGCGCAACGCCACCGAGGTGGCCCCGATCAACCGGGCGTGGCTCGGCCGCAGGCCCCTGACGCTCGCCTATACCAGCACGCCCTATCGCGGCCTCTCGGTCCTGCTCGACGCCTGGGACCGCCTGCGGCCGGACGGCGCGGAGCTGCACCTCTGGTCCTCGCACCGGCTCTACGGACCCGCCTTCGACGACGCGCCCTACCGGGACCTTTTTGACCGGGCGCGGGCGCTGCCGAACGTGCACGACCACGGCATCGTCCCGAACGCGGAGCTGCGCGCTGCGCTGCGCGGCATCGACCTGCTCGCCTATCCCTGCACCTTCGCGGAGACCTCCTGCCTCGCGGTGATCGAGGCGCTGGCCGCGGGCTGCCGGGTGGTCTGCCCCGATCTCGGCGCGCTGCCCGAGACGGTGGGGCGGTTCGGCCGCCTCTATCCCTACGAGGCCGATCCGGCCGCGCATGCGGAGGCCTTCGCGCGGGTGCTGGCGGAGGAACTCGCCGACCCCTGGGGCGGGCGCCGGGTGACCGCGGAGGAGCAGCAGGACTTCGCCCGCACGACCTACGGCTGGCCGGGGCGGGCCGCCCAGTGGCAGGCCTTCGTCCAGGGGCTCGCCGCGCCGCCCCCGTCCCGGCCGGCGATCAAGCAGGTGGCGGCCAAGCGCGGCACCTTCCTCGTCACCGAGCGGGACCACATCTCGGAAAACATCGCGCAGAGCGGCGACTGGGAGCCGCACCTCTACGCCTTCGCCGAGATGGTCCTGGGGCCGGAGTCGAACGTCGTCGATCTCGGCGCGAACCTCGGCTACCACACGGTCGGGCTCGCCCGGCTGGTCCCGCGGGGGGAGGTCTTCGCCTTCGAGCCGCTGACCCACTGCTTCGCGCAGCTGCAGATGAACGTGGTGGCGAACGGCCTCGGCAACGTGCGGGCTTTCAAGATGGCGGCCACGGACACGACGGGCGCGACGATCGAGATGGAGGCGATCGACGCCGGGCCGGCCGGGGGATTCGTGAACATCGGCCGGACCGCGATCGGGCGCGGCGGCGACGCCGCGTTCACGGTCCGCCTCGACGACCTCGTCCTGCCGCCCATCGCCTTCGTCAAGATCGACGTCCAGGGCGCGGAGGTCGAGGCGCTGACCGGCATGCGGGCGCTGATCGCGCGCGACCGGCCCGTCCTGTTCGTGGAGATCGAGGATCTCTACCTGCGGAACCGGGGCACGGATTCGAAGCGCCTGATCGAGATGCTGCTGGCGCTGGACTACAGCCTCGTGCGCATCCGCACCGACTGGCCGACCGACCATCTGGCGATCCCCAACGAACGGCCGGACCTGATCGCGCGGGTGACCGCGCAGACGGCCTACGCCACCGACCTGATCGCCGGATCGGCCGTCGAGCTGGTGTTCGAGAACGACTATTTCTACGCGGGCGTCACGGTGACGCCGTGAGCCGGGCCGGCCTCAGCCCCGCAGCACCGCGTAGACATCCCCCGAATTCGCCGCGTGCGGCAGGCCGGTGAGGAGCGCCGCCATCTCGGCCGCCGGGGCGAGCCGCCCGAGACGCAGGGTCTGGCTCTCGCCGAGCGCGAGGTCGAAGCCGTAGGGGCCGAGCATGGCCAGCCGCTCCAGGCAGCGCAGCGCCACGTCGCGGGCGATGGTGGTGAACTCGAAGGACAGGGCCGGGAGCGGCGCGGTGAGGCCCGCGAGCACCCGGTCCTCGAACCCCTCCACGTCGATCTTGGCGAAGGCCGGGCGGCCGTGGCGGGCGATCAGCGCGTCGAGCGTGGTCGCCGGGCAGCGCACGCGCGCGTCCCAGACCTGGCCCTCCCAGCCCGGCGCGTCCGCGGCGGCGGCGATGAAGGACGCGGAGGCGGTGGAGACCGTCGGGTTGGCGTGGTTGAGGGCGAGCCACACCGCGCCCTCCGCCTCGCCCGCCGCCGCCTCGACCAGCGTCACGCCGGGGTCGCGGGAAAAGAGCAGGCGCAGCGCGCGGGCGGGGCCGGCCTGCGGCTCCAGGGCGACCACCCGGGCGCCGAGCCGCCGGAAGGCGCCGACCCGGTCGCCCACATGCGCGCCGATGTCGAAGACGAGGTCCCCGGGGCTCACGAAGCGGCGGTAGAGCGCGTCCATCGCCGCCCGCGGGGCGGCGGCCCCGTGATAGAGGCGGAGCGAGCGCCCCACGGCCGCCGCAGTGCCCTTCGGTCTCATCGCCCCCGCTCTCCTCGGCGACGGGCCGCGAGGGCCGGTCGGGACAGGCGGGTCTCATGCGCCGGGAGCAGCCCCGCTGTCGAGCCCGCGTCCGGCTTGGCCGGTCGGTTGACAGCCCCCCGGATTGGGCCAAGCATGGCGGAGGGCCGGGATTCCGGCGCCCGTCCGCAGGCGGGGAGGAGGTGTCGATGACACGGGTCCGCTCGCGTCCGTCCGGCTGGATCGCCCCGCTGCGCCGGGGCTGCGCGGCCCTGCTGCTCGCAGCGGGACCGGCGCTCGCCGACGAGACCTGCCAGTCGCCCTACATGGCCAAGATCACCGGGGTCGAGGACTTCGTCTACGTCTGGACGCTCGGCGTCGAGGGCCTGGGCGACGGCTCCGACAAGCTCGTCACGGTCGACGTGCGCGAGGGCTCGCCGACCTTCGGCCGGCCGATCCACGCCGCCCCGGTGGGCGGGCGGCACGAGGCCCATCACGGCGGCTTCACGGACGACCGGCGCCAGTTCTGGGCCGCGGGGCTGTCGGACAGCCGGATCTTCATCTTCGACGTCGCCACCGACCCGGCCAAGCCCCGGCTGGTCAAGGTGATCGACGATTTCGTCGCGAAGAGCGGCGGCGCGGCCGGCCCGCACGGCGCCTACGCGCTCCCCGGGCGCATGCTGATCCCGAGCCTGTCGAACAAGGACGGGACCGGGAAGGCGGCGCTGGTCGAGTATTCCAACGGCGGCGACTACATCGCCACGCATTGGCTGCCCACGGCCGAGGCGCCGAACGGCGCGACGGTCGAGGCGGTGGCCGACGGCTACGGCTACGATGCCCGGGTGCTGCCGCGCCGCAACGTGATGCTGACCTCGTCCTTCACGGGCCTCGACAACTACATGCGCCCGCTGCCGGACCTGATGAAGGACGCCGAGGCGATGAAGCGCTTCGGCCAGACCATGGTCCTGTGGGACTTCCACGCCCGCCAGCCGAAGACGGTGCTGCACGTCCCCGGCGTGCCCCTGGAGATCCGCTGGGCCTGGGGGCCGCAGCACAACTACGCCTTCACGTCGACCGCGCTCACGGGCAAGATCTGGCTCGTCCACGAGGAGGCGGGCGGCGCGTGGCGCGCCAAGCCGGTGGCCGATATCGGCGATCCGGCGCAGCTGCCGGTGCCGGTCGACATCAGCCTCTCGGCCGACGATTCGACGCTGTTCGTCGACACCTTCATGGACGGCACCACGCGCGTCTTCGACGTCACCGACCCGCACCGGCCCAAGCAGATCTACGAGAAGAAGATCGGCGCCCAGCTCAACATGGTCTCGCAGAGCTGGGACGGGCGGCGGATCTACTACACCTCCTCGCTCCTGGCGAACTGGGACAAGACCGGCGCGGACAACGAGCAATTCCTGAAGGCCTATTCTTGGGACCGCAAGGAGCTGACGCCGCGCTTCGCGATCGACTTCACGGCCGAGCGGCTCGGGCGCCCGCACATGATGGCGTTCGGCGCACGCGCGCTCTACGCGAACTGAGGCCCGGATGCGGCCGGCGGCGCTCCTCCTCCTCGCCGCGGCGCTCGCGCCGTGCGCCCCGGCCCGCGGCCACGAGGGGCACGGCGCGGCTTCGGCGGGCAAACCCGCGGCGGGTCGACCCGCCGCGGGCCGGCCCGCGGCCCCGGCCGCTGAGGTCCCCAGCACCTCCGCGTTCCCGATTCCCGCCCCCGGCAGCTACCGCCTGCCGCCGATCAGGCCCGCGGCGGGTGGCGCCGTGCTCGACGAGACCGGGCGGCGCCTCGACCTGCTCGGGGGCGCGTTGCGGGGCCGCGTGAGCGTGCTCGCCCTGATCTACACCCGCTGCGGCGACGTCTGCCCGCTCGCGAACGCCGACATGGCCCGGCTGCAGGATCTCGCCGCCAGGGATCCGGGCCTGGCGGGCCGGATGCGGCTCGTGACGCTCAGCTTCGATCCCGAGCACGACACGCCGGAGGTGATGCGCGCCTTCGCGGCGACGTGGCGCTCGCCCGATCCGGCCGCGCCCGCCTGGAGCTTCCTGACGGCGCCCGACCGGGCGGCGCTCGCGCCCGTCCTCGCGGCCTACGACCAGCGCGTCGATGCCAGGCCGGATTCGGCCGGCGGGGGGCTGAGCCACCTCTTCCGCGCCTTCCTGATCGACCGCGACGGGCGCATCCGCAACATCTACAGCCTCGACTTCTTCGACCCGGCCCTCGTCCTCACGGACGTGCGCACCCTGCTGATCGAGGAGACGCGCGGGCGCTGAGGCAGCGCCCGCACATCCCATCGTCAGGCTTCCGCGACCTCGACGGCGCGCAGGCCGTGATGCTCGCCGCCCTGCAGGAAGCGGTTGAATTGGCAGAGATCCTGGCTGCGCGCCGGGCTCCGCCCGGGGCGTCCGGCCCGGCAGCACGGCTGTCCGATGCTTGTATAGGCGAAGCCGTGCTTGCGGACGTCGTCGGCCCGGTAGACGTTGCGCAGGTCCACCAGCACCGGCGCCG
>NZ_JBKIBX010000086.1:0-8194 GCF_046557895.1 Methylobacterium oryzisoli
AGCAGGCCGAGTTCGCGCCGCCGCACGAAGCGGCGCAGGACCTGCGGCACCCGCGCGTCGAACAGCGAGGCTTCTAGGCGAGAGCCGCCGCGGGCAAGGCTGATTGGCGACGGACTGGGTGTTCCGCCGCTGGCCTCACGCCCAGATCGCGGGCGAGCGGTCGGGGCAGGCGCGCGGGAAGGGTCGGAGGGACGCTCCTCCGAGGCCTCGGCACGCTGCGCCATCGCCTCCTCCGCATAAGGGCCACTTCGGGCCGTGCTTGACTGATTATCACAAATCTCTTCTTGTCATGACAAATCCGGTCGATCACCGGGCTCATGGGAGGAAGGCATGGCTCAGGGACCGACGCGCCGCCACGCCCTACTGGGCGGAACGGCCGCCCTCGTCACCGCGGCAGCCGGCGCGCACCCGGCGGCCGCGCAGGCGCCCGACCTAGCCCCCTACGCGGCGGCCAGGATCGACTGGAAGCAGGCGGCGGGCGAGGCGATCACCGTGGCGGTGATCCCGGCGAGCTACTTCGACAACCTGATCACCCTCGCGCCGCAATTCGAGGCGCTGACCGGTGTGACGCTGCGCTTCGAGAAGATCCCGCCAGCGCAGATCAGGCAGAAATGCGTCATCGATCTGACCTCCAAGACCGGAACCTACGCGACCCACGCCGCCGACCCGATGTACTACGCGCTCTACGGCGCGAACAAATGGGTGGCGCCGCTCAACGCCTATTTGAACGATTCTTCTTTGACCGATCCGGCGTGGTTCGCGCTCGATGACGTGATCCCGGCGTGGCGGGCGGCCAACACGGTGGACGGCCGCCTCCTCGGCATGCCTTACGACGGCGAGGTGACCCTGCAGGTGCTGCGCAAGGACCTGTACGAGGCCAAGGGGCTCACGCCGGCCGAGACCCTGGAGGACTTCGTCCGCAACGCCGCCGCGCTCCACGACGCGGGCAACCGGGTCTGGGGCACGGCCCTGCGCGGCGTCGCGGGGGCAGGCCAGAACGTCTACATCTACTCGTCGCTGTTTCGGGAATTCGGCGGACAGTGGTTCCGCAACGGCAAGATCACGGTGAACGGCCCGGAGGCCGAGGCAGCGCTGGGCTGGTACGTCGACGTGATGCGCAAGTACGCGCCTGCCGCCGCGCAAGGCTGGAACTGGCCGGACATCGCGGACGCCTTCTCGCAGGGCACACTGGCGAGCTACGTCGACGCGCATTCCTCGGCCAGCGTCGTCAACAACCCCGAGAAGTCGAAGGTGATCGGCAAGGTGGCGTTCGCCCGCTGGCCGAAGGGGCCGAGCGGCCGGCGCGTCACCTCGATCTGGAACTGGGGCTTCCCGATCAACGCGGCCCTGCCGGAGAAGCGGCGCAAGGCGACGTGGCTGTTCATCCAGTGGGCGGCGAGCGCGGAGACGCAGGCGCGGACCTCGCACCGCTTCGCGGGCCCCGCCAAGCGCTCGGGCGTGAATCGCACCTCCCTGTGGAAGGATCCTGACTACGTCGGCCTGATGAGCCGGTTCGGCGACAACTTCGTGGAGGCGACGCTGGCCTCGCTGGAGAACGACACCGACGTCGATTGGCGCCCGCGGGTGCCGCAATGGCCGGCGGTCGGCGACGTGCTCGCCACCGCGATCCAGTCGGCGCTCTCGGGTCAGGCGGGCGTCAAGGCGGCCCTCGACGAGGCGCAGCGGCGTATCGAGCCGATGATGCGGGGCTGATGAGCGGGTCGGCCACAATCCCCGACAGGCCCGCGGCGGGCGGGATCGTCCCCCGGGGCGCGGCTGATCCGGGGCGCATGGTGGAGCGGCGCGAGCGCCGCTTCGCGACCCTGCTCCTCGCCCCCGCCTTCGTGGCGCTCGGCGCGACGACGACCTTCCCGCTCCTCTACCTCGTCTGGACCAGCGCCTTCCGGATGGACCTCGCGATGCCGTTCCTCGACGGTTTCGCGGGGCTCGACAATTACCGCGACCTCCTCGCGGACGGCCGCTTCTGGTCGTCGCTCGCGGTGAGCGGGATCTATACGGCCTCGACGGTCGTCCTCCAGGTGGCGCTGGGCCTCGCGCTGGCGCTCCTCGTCATGGATATGCGGCGGGGCCAGGCGCTGTTCCGCATCGTAGCGATCCTGCCGGTCGTGCTCTCGCCCGCAGTGGTGGGCATGGTCTGGCGCAGCTTCATGCTGGCGCCCGAGTTCGGCGTGGTCGACTACCTGGCGATCACGGCGGGGCTCGGTAGCCGCAACTGGCTCGGCGACCCGACTCTCGCCCTCGTCTCGGTGGTCGTCATCCACACGTGGCAGTGGACGCCCTTCGCCTTCATGGTGCTGCTCGCGAGCCTCGCCGCCCTTCCCGAGGATATCTACGAGGCGGCGCGGATCGACCGGGCGGGGGCGTGGAAGCGCTTCACCCGGCTCACGCTGCCGCTATTGCGACCCGCGATCGTGATGGTCGTCATCATGCGCACCATGGTGGCGCTCACCGCCTTCGCGGCGATCTTCACGGTGACGGGAGGCGGACCGGGCACCGCAACCGAGATCCTCAACCTCTACGCCTACCGGAAGTCCTTCACGGAACTCTCGGTCGGCTACGGTTCGGCGCTGGCGGTGGCGCTCCTCCTCCTCACCCTCGCGGTCTCGGGCCTTCTGTTCGCCCTGCGGAGGGCGCGATGAGCCGGCGCTGGCGTGTCCTGGCGCTCGCGGGCGCCTCCCTGGCCTTCCTCGCCGCCTGGGTTTTTCCGATCCTCTGGAGCGTGCTGAACTCGCTCAAGACCGAGCAGGACATCCTGGCCTATCCGCCCAAGCTCGTCTTCGCGCCGACCCTCGACGCCTACCGGGACGTGCTGTTCGGCCCGGCCTCGATCCTGCCGAACCTCGTCTCGAGCCTCGTCATCGCGGCCGGCACGACGGTCCTGACGATGGTGATGGCGATCCCCGCCGCCTACGCGCTCGCGCGCCTCAAGCTCCCCGGCAAGCGGTTCGCGGGCTTCGCCGTGCTCGCCGCGCAGATGCTGCCGCCGGTCGGCATCATCATCCCGTACTTCCTGATCCTGCGGAACATCGGCTGGCTCGACTCCTACCAGGGCATCATCCTGATCTACCTGTCGTTCTCGCTGCCCTTCGCGGTCTGGCTGCTCGTCTCCTACTTCGAGGACATCCCCTTCGAGATGGAGGAGGCGGCCTACATCGACGGGGCGACGCGCCTGCGCACCCTGTGGCGGATCATCATCCCGCAGGTGCGCGGCGGCATCGCGGTCACGGTGGTGTTCGTGTTCCTGAACGCCTGGAACGAGTTCCTGTTCGCGGTGGTCCTCAGCGGCAACACGGTGCGGCCGGTCACGATCGCGATCTTCAACTTCGTGTCCGTCGAGCAGACCTTGTGGGCGAAGCTCGCGGCCGCCTCCGTCCTCGCCATGCTGCCGGTGATCGTGCTCGGCCTCGTGGCGCAGAAGCACATCGTGAAGGGCCTCACGGTCGGCGCCGTGAAGGGCGGAGGGCGGCGATGACCCGCGGCGAGGTGCATCTCGACGGCATCCTCAAGCGGCACGGCGCCACCACGGTGCTGAAGGGCATCGACGTGCGCATCGCGCCCGGCGAGTTCTTCGCCCTGCTCGGCCCCTCGGGCTCGGGCAAGAGCACGACGCTGCGCATCCTGGCCGGGCTCGACAGCCCGAGCGCCGGGCGGGTCGTGGTGGACGGCGAGGACGTCACGGCCCTCGACGCCCGCGACCGCGACGTCGCGATGGTGTTCCAGAGCTACGCGCTCTATCCGCACATGAGCGTGCAGCAGAACATCGCCTTCCCGCTGGAGATGGCCGGGACCCCCAAGGCCGAGATCAGCCCGGCGGTGCGGGAGGCCGCCCGCAAGGTGCGCATCGACCACCTCCTCGACCGCCGGCCCGGCCAACTCTCGGGCGGGCAGCAGCAGCGGGTCGCGCTGGCCCGCGCCATCGTGCGCAAGGCCCGGCTCTTCCTCCTCGACGAGCCCCTGTCGAACCTCGACGCCAAGCTGCGCCTGGAGACGCGGTTCGAACTGAAGAAGCTGCAGCGCTCGCTCGGCGTCACCACGGTCTACGTCACCCACGACCAAGAGGAGGCGATGACCCTGGCCGACCGCATGGCGGTGTTCATGGACGGCCTCGTGCAGCAGGTCGGCGCCCCCGCCGAGGTCTTCGCCCGGCCGAACAGCGTCGAGGTCGCGGCCTTCATCGGCAGCCCGCCGATGAACCTCGTGCCGACACGCTACCGCGACGGCGCCGTCACCCTCAACGGCCGCCAGTTGCCGGCCGAGGGCGGGCCCGCGGGCGAGCGCGACGTCATCGCCGGCATCCGCCCGGGCGCGGTGCGCCTCGAACCCGGCGGCATTCCGGCCCGGGTCGAACTGGTGGAGAACCTCGGCGACACGGTTCTGCTCGACCTCGATTGCGGCGGCACGCCGATGCGGGCGCGCGTCAGCGACGGCCCGATCCCGGCCGAGGGCGAGACGGTGGCGATCACCGCGCGGCCGCGGGACATCCACCTGTTCGACGCGGCGACGCGTCAGCGGCTGTGACCCGCCGCGTGGACAAGGCCGAACCCGCCCATCCGCGCCCCGTTCGTGGCCGAGAGCCCCTGCACATCCAAGTGCGGGAGGAGATCCGCCGACGGGTGGAGCGAGGCGAACTCGTCGATGCCTCCGGGCGGCTGATGACGGAGAGCGAACTCGTCCACCATTTCGGGGTCAGCCGGATCACCATCCGGACCGCGATCCGGCCCCTCGTGGAGGCCGGCATGTTCGCCCGCTCCCCGGGCCGGGGCACCTACCTGCGCAGCAACCGGCCCGAGCACTGGGTGGGGCGGCTGATGGGCTTCTCGGAGACGGTGCGCGAGGCGGGCTACACGCCGGGCGCCCGAGTGCTGCACCAGGGCATGACCAACCGGCACGACGCGGGCGTGCGCGAGCGGATGGGCCTGCGCGCCACCTGGGAGCTGAAGCGCCTGCGGCTCGCCGACGATGCTCCGATCGCCATCGAGCACGCCTTCTACCCCCCGGAGATCGGCCTCGACCTCGAGTCGCGCGACCTCACCGAGATCCTGATGTACCGGGTCTTCGAGCAGGAACTCGGCTTGAGCATCCGGGACGCCGAGCAGTCGATCGGCGCGACGCTCGCGGGCAAGACCGATGCAGCACTCCTCGACACCACCCCCGGCAGCGCGCTGATCGCCATGGAGCGCCTGACCCGCGACGCGGACGGGCGGCCGATCGAGTTCCTGCGCTCCCTCTACCGGCCCGAATTCTACCGCTTCTCCATCCACCTGACCCGGCGCGCGCCCTGACGCCGCCCCGACGAGCCCACGAGGACAGCGCATGAGCGAGCCCCGCAAAGCCCCGAACGTCGTCATCATCCTCAACGACGACATGGGCTTCTCGGACATCGGCTGCTTCGGCGGCGAGATCGAGACCCCGAACCTCGACCGGCTGGCGGCGCAGGGCCTGCGCTACGCGCAGTTCTACAACACCGCCCGCTGCAGCCCCTCGCGCGCCTCGCTGCTCACCGGTCTGCACCCGCACCAGACCGGCATCGGCATCCTCACTTACCCGACCGGGCCGGAGGGCTATGCCGGCAACCTCAACGATCGCTGCGTCACCATCGCGGAGGTGCTGCGGGAGGCCGGCTATCGCACCTATCTCAGCGGCAAGTGGCACGTCGCCGCGAACCTCACCCAACCCACGGACGCGTGGCCGCTGCAGCGTGGCTTCGACCGGTTCTACGGCACCATCATCGGGGCGGGCAGCTTCTACCACCCCAACACCCTCACCCGCGGCAACGACAACATCGAGCACGAGGCCGTCCGAGACCCGGACTTCTTCTACACCGATGCGATCTCGGACCAGGCCGCGGCCTTCATCCGCGAGCACGCCTGCGACCACGGCGACACACCCTTCTTCCACTACGTCGCCTATACGGCGCCGCACTGGCCGCTCCACGCGCACGAGGAGGACATTGCCAAGTACAAGGGCCGCTTCGACGCGGGCTGGGACCAGTTGCGCCTGGAGCGGCTGGAGCGGCTCGTGGCGGCCGGCCTCATCCATCCGTCGTGGAAGCTCACCGACCGCGACCCGACGCAGCCGCCGTGGTCGCAGGCCGAGCGCCGCGACTGGCTGCTGCGCTGCATGGAGGTCTATGCGGCGCAGATCGACCGCATGGACCAGGGCATCGGCCGCATCCTCCGGGCGCTGGAGGAGACGGGCGAGATCGACAACACCCTTCTCCTGTTCCTGTCCGACAACGGCGGCTGCGCCGAGGACATCCCGGTCGACGTCGACCCGCGCGTCCTCGTCGAGGAACTGATGATCGCCCAGGACCGCACGCGGGCGGGCGCGCCGGTGCGCTTCGGCAACGACCCGGACATCGTGCCGGGCGCGGAGGATACCTACCAGAGCTACGGCACCGCCTGGGCCAACCTCTCGAATACGCCGTTCCGGCTCTACAAGCACTGGGTCCACGAGGGCGGGATCGCGACGCCCCTCATCGTGCACTGGCCGGCCGGCATCCGTTCGCCGGGGGCGCTGCGCCAGAATCCGGGTCAGCTCCCCGACATCATGGCGACGATCCTCGACGTGACGGGCGCGGCCTACCCTGACTCCTATCGCGGCCAGGCGGTGCTGCCCTGCGAGGGCGAGAGCCTCGTCCCCTCCTTCGAGCGCGACGGGGTGGAGCGCGGCCCGCTGTTCTGGGAGCACGAGGGCAATGCCGCGGTGCGCGTCGGTCCGTGGAAGCTCGTGCGCAAGTATCCGGGCGAGTGGGAACTCTACGACATGGACGCGGACCGCACCGAGATGAACGACCTCGCGGCCGTGCATCCGGAGCGGGTGCGCGAGATGAGCGCTCTCTACGAGGCCTGGGCGGAGCGCTGCGGCGTGATCCCGCGCGACAAGATCCTGAAGCTGATGCGGGAGCAGGGTGCGACCGCGTTCTGGGAGGAGGACGAGGAGGACGAGGAGGGCGGGGCGTGAGCCGGCCGTGACGGAGGGGCGCTGCTGCGTTCCGGTGCGGGCGGCGGGCGGTGAGGCGCCCGCCCGGGTGGGACCGTCCCGGCACCCGGTGCCGTTCCGCTGGTGCGCGATCCCCGCGGGAAGGTTCCGGATGGGGGCGGCGGAGGGCGAGGGCTTCCCCGGCGACCACGAAGGGCCGGTGCGGGAGGCGGAGCTTCCCTCCTTCGCGGTCTCGGCCTACGCGGTCACGAACGCGCAATTCGCCGACTTCGTGCGCGAGACCGGTTATCGGACGGATGCCGAGCGGCACAACTGGTCCTACGTGTTCGTGGGAGCGGTGCCCGAACGGCTGCTCGGGGGGATCGCGCGTGCCCCCGCCGGGACGCCCTGGTGGCTGCCGGTGCCTCGGGCCTACTGGGCGCAGCCGGAGGGGCCGGGCAGCAGCGTGCTCGACCGGACGCGTCATCCCGTCGTGCACGTCTCATGGAACGACGCGGTGGCCTTCTGCGCCTGGGCGGGCACGCGCCTGCCCACCGAGGCCGAATGGGAGCGCGCCGCGCGGGGGGGCCTGGAGGGCGCGCTCTACCCCTGGGGCGACGACCTGACCCCGGACGGGCAGCACCGCTGCAATATCTGGCAGGGTAGTTTCCCGACGCGGAACACCGCCGAGGACGGCTATGCCGGGACCGCCCCGGTCGACGCCTTCCCGCCGAACGGTTTCGGCCTTCACAACGTGTCGGGCAACGTCTGGGAGTGGTGCAGCCCCCTCCCCTCGCCCGGCGATCCGGCGCCACCACCGGCGGACGCGGCGACCCGCCCGTTGCGGGGAGGCTCCTTCCTGTGCCACGCCTCCTACTGCAACCGCTACCGACTCGCCGCCCGCACCGTGAACACGCCGGACACCTCGGCCGCCAATATCGGCTTCCGGGTCGCGGGTCCGGTCTGAGGATCAGGCGCTCCTGACGCCTGAGGCTGTCAGTGAGCCCGATAGGCGGCAGGGTCAGATCAGGAGACGCGATGGCAGCGGCGCAGCTCCACGCTCCGGACGTGGAGCGCTGCTGAACGCCCACGGCGCTTCGCTGCCGTCCCCACAAGGCAGGATCCGAATGGGCCGTTGGCCCCCTCCCCCGCTTTCCTCTGACGCCATGCTCTACCAGCAAGTCCTCCGCCCCACGGTTGCTTGAGACACCCCGTTAGCGGACGGTCTCCGCGGCAGGGGTGAGGACGATGA
>NZ_JBKIBX010000087.1:0-7402 GCF_046557895.1 Methylobacterium oryzisoli
ATCGCCGTTGGCCGCGAGGTAGCCGTTGGTAGAGAAGTACGCGTTCGGATCGCGACCCTCCCGCCAGCCAGCTATGTTGTAGTGGTCTATAGCAGCAATACCTGCCGCGGCAACATCAGGGTTAGCTGCCAGATAATACGCTGTGTCGAATGTTGCACTGCCGTCCGAGTCAGGCGATGATTGCCTCGACGCCACCTCTAGGGTATAGTTACCCGTCGTGAAAGCTTTTTGGCTGGCCTCCAAATAGTAATAGCTCGTTGCTGTTGCCGTGTAGACAATTCTTGAATTTAAACTACTATTTACAGTAATGCTGTAGTTATCGTTGATTGCAATCTGTTGTCCATTTAGATCAAGAAGTCGAAGAACAGGGTCGACGAAGATGGATGCCCTCAGATCGAATGTGTACGTCTGGCCGGCAAGTAATTTCGCATAATATATATCTATCTCATTGGGGGGCACCAATTTTTGCATGGGTCATATGAGATGAACCAACTTTAGCTTCGCCGAGTGAGCGATCAGAAAACCATTTTCTTCTCAAGTTGCTAAGATCATTGGGATCAAAAGCACCATCGAAGAAAACCAAATTCAATGAAATGTCGTCCGATACAGACAAATCTCGGCGGTGAAAACTGAAGTTGCCCCAATTGTAATTTCCTGGCGCGATAGTTCCATCTAAAAAAATCCAGTTTGGACTTGTCGAGCCGTTTCCTGGCAGGAATCCTGGAGATGGGCCCACTGTTGTCCTAACAGTGAAGTTGGGAAATTCGCCCGAGTCAATCAAAGGTCCGCCGGTGGCAGAAGGATGAAAATGTGTGTATATTGTGTGATATGCATTAGGTGTATTTGGAAAAAAGTCGCTGACACCGGCCAAATAAAAAGCCATTGTATCGTAGGAAGGGGGATTTCTAATAGTTATTCCGAGATTGTTATGGAAGTTGATGCCGATGGTGCCGCGCAATCCATTTGCAGACGCTTGTGATGGCGGCGTGTTAGTCGGATCATCAGGGTCATTCTCATGCATATCTATCGAGATTATTCCGTGATAATCTGATCCGAATAACAGATCTGGGCTAAGATTGTAATCGAAAATCAATGGCTCAGAAACTCCGTCCAGTCGAAAGTTATCTGCTCGAGCTCCTTGCCTAATGGTGACTTGATCTTGAAGCGTGAATGTCCAACTGCCGCCATTCACATCGATCACATTGCGAGTGTAAGACATGATATCACTCTAAGTCATAAATTCACCTCGTGTTCACGGACCTCGGCGTGCGCGCCCATGACAGTTGTAGCGTAACTCTATTTTATGTGATCGGAAGTGATGCAATCCAAGCTGGAGTCTTCGAAACAGCCGAGGTGCAGGAGGGCCGCGTAGTTGGGCGGCAAGTCGGCAATGGTGCTGGTCCGAGAGGCCGCTTTCTTCCGTATGCCAGCAGTCACCAAGTAGAGCGCCGGCCTATTTTGGGGGGCGTCGTACTGACATCGCAGGAGCTTTGGCGCCAGCCCCTGCAGCGGGTTCAGTAGGGCATCAGCGGTGTCTAAGTACAACGGCGGAAGTCATGTGGGATGCGCTCCGATGATGGAGCAGCCACCGCCTGGCTTGCGGTTGTAACGGTCGAAGAAGGCCCGGGTGGCTTCAACCAGGGCGTCGATGCTGGCGAACAGCTCACAGTGTGTGACCTCGCGGCGGAACTGGCGCCAGAGCATCTCAATCGGGTTCAGCCACGGGCTGTAGGTTGGGAGGTAAAGCAGGACGAGGCGCCCGGCCGCGCCGCGCAGCACCGCCTCGACCTCCTCGTCCTTCAGCGACCTCACGTCGCCGCTTATGAGGGCGGGTGAGGACCACCGTCTGGCCGCTATGCCAATCGACCGCCCCGAGCCCATAGCGCCGCGTCGGCTGCATCGGGGTCGGGATCATCACCTGCTGCCCCTTGGAGCCCCACATCGGCCGCAGGGTCGGATACCAGCTGATGTTGAACTCGTCGGCGTAGTAGAAGACCGAGCCGGGCCTCAGGCGGTCGCGAGCGAGTTCGACCGCCTTTTTTTTGACAGTATAGTCCGGATCCGGGCTGCTAATTGTATGCTGGGGACGACCAAACCCGAGATCTGCCGCACGCAGCAGCCGATGGATGCTGGCCACGCTCATGCGCAGACCAGTCTCCTCCGGCAAATAGTCGGCGAGACGAGCGGCGGTCCACATCGAGAACGGCAGATCGAGGGCGCGCGGGCGCCGCCGTACCAGCTCTACCAACCGCTCGCGATAGTCAGTCCCGGCCTTGGCCGGCTTACCCGAGCGCGGCGCGTCAGAGAGGCCGTGGATGCCCTCGGCCTCGTAGCGATGAACCCAGCGTCGAACCGTCTCGCCACTCTCGCGCACGATGGCGGCAACGTCCGAGACGGCGACGCCCTGCTCGGCCATGAGCAGGATCATCTGCGCACGCGTGCGAACTCGGACGTCGCGCGTCGTTCGGTAGAGATCGTCAAGCTCGTGCAGTTGGCTGACGGTCAGGCTCTCCAGACGCAGGGCACGCATCGCGGCCTCCCGGCTTGGCGTACCAGCATACCACGAAACTTATGAGGACGTACTTAGTGGTTCATCCGGCAAGTTATGTGGCCTTGGGCAGGAGGGCGATACCAGGCGGGCGGGATGGGCGATGACGCCGCCGCTGGCCCCAGACGAAGGGATGGCGATGCGCATTCCAGTACTCCGTCGCTTGCGCGATGGCGGCGGTGACCTCGTCCCAGGTCTCGAAGCGACGGCCGGCCAGGGTGAGCGAGCGCAGCACCTTCCACCACGGCTCGATCAGGTTGAGGTACGCCGCATATTTCGGCTGGAACACCATCTCCCAGCGCGGATGCGCCAGCAGGAACAGCAGCACGTCAATGGCGCGATGGCTGCCCAGGTTGTCGGCAATGGCGTAGACACGCGCGACCTCCGGCGGCAGCCAGCTCTCAACCTCCTCCAGGAAGACCACCCAGTGAGCCGTGCCCCGGCCTGGGTAGGGGCGCGTGAAGGCGGCGCCCGTCGCCGGGCAGAACGCCCCGAACACATAGCCTTTGCCGCGCCGGCCATAGTCGATCTCCTGCCGGGCACGCTCCGCAGGAGGTGGGTGGGGTCGGACGAGGCTCCGGCCCGGATAGCTCCTGGCGCTGAGAGGGCCCATCTCGTCTAAGCAGACAGCAAGGCTGCCCTCAGGCGGCGTGGTGTAGAGCGTCTCAATCCGCCCCTTTTTTCAGCGAACTCAGGGTCGACCCGCTCGCCGAACCAGCTCTCCTGCCGACGCCAGCGCAGCCCCTCCCGGAGCAGGATCTCGCCGATCCGGCTGCGCCGCATCGCGATGCCCTTGTGCTCGCGCAGATAAGCCGCCAGACGGTCCAGCGTCCACGAGGCGAAGGGCAGATCCAGACGCCGCGGGTTGGTCAGCGCCGTGGCGAGGACGGCCGCCACGTCATCCGTCGAGTACGTTGTCGGCCGCCCCGAGCGGGCCTGGTCCTGCAGGGCGACCAGCCCTTCGGCGGTGAACCGGCGAATACGGCGACGCACGGTCTCGGCACTGACCCCGAGCGCCGCGGCAATCGCGGGCGGTGTCTCTCCTTGGCTGGCACACCAGATGAGGCGGGCCCGCTCGACCCGGCGCGCCTCCGCCGTTCGCGAGCGAGCTAAGCCCTCCACCGCAGACGCCTCCTCAGCCGTCAACTCGCGCAGACAAACAGCTGGACCACGCATGGCACGTCTCCCGGGTAGGAGCAGCCGTCAGCATACCTCACGACATGCCGGATGAACCACTTAGCATTACGTGGGCACTTTGAGGACAGATGGCAGCTGGAAGCGCCTGTGGCAGTGCGGGCAGCGGACGGGTGGGACGAGGCTGGCGAACAGCCGTCCGATGATCGCCTGGCGCACCGCCGGCAGGCTCGGCGCGGGCGGCGGTCCCGGCAGGCCGGTCGGCGTTTTTCCCCCGCTCCGCCCGATGATGCTCGGCCAGACGCAGGTGCTGGAGGTAGCCCCGGATCGGACGAAGCCTGCGCCATCGCCGCCTCCCACGACAGCCGCCACGGAAGGCAAACGCACCGTCCCGATCAGAGTGCCCAAGTAGTGCTAAGCTTGCCACATTAATCGCCGGAGAGGATAACATCGCGCGACGGTCCGACCTAAGCCTCGCCGAACGTGGGCTTGCTCAAGGGTGAGGTGTGATTGGCCTTTAGCAGAACACCTACAATCGTGTCGGGCCGCACCCGTCTTCAGGCTATCGGCCGCTCGCGTCCGTCAGATTCCCGGATCTGGCCTTCCGGCTACCCATGGCTGCGGCCATTGCAGTAGCCTCGCAATTTGCCCGGTCCAAAATACCGGTCCGGTCAGAAGCTCATTCGGTAATCCAACAGCGCGATTTTGTGAACTTGCAGATGAAATTTCACTTCCCAGCCTTCGCCGTGGCAGCCGCCCTCTTGGCGACCTCATCGTGGGCAGATCAGATCTTGCCGCAAGGCCGCGTCCTTGAGAGCGGCCCCAACTCAGGCGATATCCTGTCTGGGACCTTGGGGGTTGGCAGGGCACAGAGGAATAAGACCACGCTAACGCCAAATTCTCTCGAGATCCAGGGTAGCGATGCAAGGTTGTCTCTGCCGCGCACGGGAGGGTACTGGAGGGACAGGGGTGGCGTCCCCGCAAATTTTACACGCCTCAACGATCGAGTGTTGATCGGCGCCGCTGCCGAGTGGGATGGAACCTTCGCCGGGTCCACGTCCAATTGGCAGTGGAAAATGGGCAATGGCATCTACAATTATCTGCTGCGGAATGCGCAATTTGCCGTGACAAGCAGCTACAGTCAGCCCGCGGGTCTCTTTGCTGCTGACACGGCTTCCAGTTCTGGATTGCCTGGTGAACCTACCAGTACCTGTTGCGCGATGCCCCTCGGCCTCCTGGCGTTCAATAACAATCAGTCCAGTCCGCAAGGGATGTGGGGCATTTACATTACCGGTGGGCGGCTGAGTGGGACGGGTAGCTGGGCAAACGAAATCGACGTCTTCAACGCATCTAATGCTGTCGTCAAGCTCAACCCCTATACGTCCAGCGCCACCTCGGGGGTCACACTCGGCCTCGCCTTACAGTCCGGCGGCGAGGCCGCTGAGAAACCTGGCGGCGTTCCGGCATTCCCGCAACTTTCTCCTACCACGGCGGCAATGCTGATCGCCGGCAACGGATCGAGTTGGGACCGTGGTATCGTCTTCCGGCAGCTTAGCATCGCTGACCAGTATCCGAAAGCCATCGACCTGCCCGCTAACTACCGGATGCGATGGACGCACGATGACACTGATCAGACCGAGGCTTTCATCAGCTCCAACGTTGGTGAGTACAGTAAGGCTATGGGCCTTCAGTTTTCGCCCTTCGGCGCACTCTTCCAAGATCCTAGCCTTAGTAAGATCTATGCGCAGATCTCATATGTTCCTGATGTAGTAAACCGTCCAGTTTTAGCGGGAGGCGCCACCAGGCAATCCGTGATTTATGGTGCTGCAGGCGGCGATACAGACATATCTATCAGGCTACAGCCTGCGGGCTCCGCTCCAGTCCATGTCTCTACTTCACTCTCACTACAGCCTTATGCTGTTGCGTCTCTGCCAGTATGTAATGCGGCGCGTGCATATCAAGTGGTTGCCATTAGCGACGCAGCGAATGTTGCTTACAACGGAGTGGTAACTGGCGGGGGAGGTGCTCGAACACTCGCCTTGTGCAATGGGTCTAAGTGGCTTTACCGCTGAAAATACTCAATAATTCATGGGATCAGGCATGAAAAACATTTTAACGGCTAGCTATCTTTTGCTCTCTATGCCCGTGGCGGCTGTTGCACAGCAATCGCCTCCAGATCCGGAAAAGCAGGCTCTAGCATACCAAATTCAAGAATGCATTGAGGGAAAAACTAGGGCGCTTACTGGCTTCATAGCTAACGAAGCTCAGCTCAAAGAGCTGAGAGAAAAACTTGTCGCCGAGAAGAAGCGCGCTGATGAGGCTGAGGGACGCTTAAGGGCGCTCGAAACCTCATCTGGTCAGAAGTAGACAGGGCAAGCTGGATCATGCGCCGACGCTTCCCGGTGCCAGCTTGGCGGCCTTGAGTATGTCGTTCTGGATCGCTCTTGATGTTCGCGATGCCACGTACGCGTTAGGATCACGCCACTCGATCCCGGCTTTAGGCAGGAAGACTGGGACGACACGCTCGCCAACACTCCACTTCGTGGACGACTTCGTGCCCGAAGCTGATCAGCTCGGCTCAGATACGGTCACGTTGTTCGAGGTGCGTCCGAATTCTGGCGTGATCTCGCAGGGGTCGGTGCGGGGTGCTGACGCGTGAGCGTGGGTGGGCCTCACATCCTCGTGGAGGGTGACGCGGGACAGTCGGAGCGTGTCAGGAGCTCTGTCCTATGTCGATGCCAAGGGAATGACGTATGGACGGCCGGAATGGACGCGGCCGCGCGCTACTTCGCCTCGGCCGGAGCACGGCGGCTGGGTTTGCGGAGTGAGCACGACATAAAGGCGGCCGGGGCCGCCTCTATGCCGAATGGCCCAGGTGTCAGAGGCTGATGGCTTCGACTTGAAGGTCTCCGCCACAAGCCTGGGGCGGCATATGCGCGAAGTCCATGTAGCCGGCCGCATGCGCCATGCAGTCGAGCACCTGCTCACGGGATGGCGCTTCACCCACCCAGAGGATTGCACCCGTTCTGGTCTGTCTCACCTGGAAGATGCGCATCGGTTTCCGCCCACTCTTGGTATGTCGCAGGTTGAGAACGCAGACTAAGACTGATGGTTCGAGCGCACACCCTAAATGTTGCAGCATCAAGCCTCACGCCTGTGTCTCATTTGCAACATGCAGCGCCAGGATCGATTCTGCCACCGAGCGCGGCCACATTCCTGCTTTCGAAAGCGCTACTCGGTAGCGTCAATCCGGCCCCGCATTTGAGGAAGACCTTTGACGGCAGCAGCTCCGATCACGATCGAGGGTAGCATCGACAAGCTCGTTGGTGAGTACCTTGCCGAAGCCGCTGGCGACCCCCTGCGGGCATTGCGCCTTGCTATCAACGACGCGCTGCTTGAGCGAGCGGAAGCTGAACACCGAGCCGCGGAGCAGGATCGATCGATCTCACGCGGGTTCATTCGTGCAGGCCTTCCCCGCCCTGCGGCGTAAAAAGCCAGGGCAGAAGCTGGTGCGCCGTGGCAGCCTGCGAGGGCGACGACGGAGAGGCTGGCGGAGCCGACTGCAGGAACGTGCCCGCCCCCTGAAGACGTGCCTCGCGGCGGCTGATTGGGGGCTGAACCTGAGGTCCCGCCCCCACTCGGTCGGCTCGCGCTGCGGGTCAGCCGAAGGCACCGTCGCCCTGGCTCTGGCGTCCCTCGTGCACGCCCGCGACCAGGAAG
>NZ_JBKIBX010000088.1:0-6975 GCF_046557895.1 Methylobacterium oryzisoli
CTGCGGCTGCGCCGCAAGCTCGAGGCCGATCCCAGCCAGCCCCGCATCATCCTCACCGAGCGCGGCGTCGGATACGTCTTCGCTCTCCCCGTCGAGGTCGCGTGACGTCGAAGACCGCTCGTCGTCGCGGATCG
Source organism: Methylobacterium oryzisoli (assembly GCF_046557895.1). Classification (NCBI taxonomy): domain Bacteria; kingdom Pseudomonadati; phylum Pseudomonadota; class Alphaproteobacteria; order Hyphomicrobiales; family Methylobacteriaceae; genus Methylobacterium; species Methylobacterium oryzisoli. Next base: position 135 of record NZ_JBKIBX010000088.1, read on the forward strand.
GTCTCGCTCCGACCACGTCAGGGCGATCGCCATCACCCCGGATTCCGAGAGATCCGCACGTCCCTGTCCACGCGGACGGCGTTGCAGCCGTAACCCTCGCCGTCGCGATCCGCAGCCGCCCCGTAACGGGCGCCCTCCAGCCTCGCTCCTGGGATCGCCGCTTCACGCCGCGGCGCCGCCCTGAGACCGAAAGGACGAGTGCATGAAGGTTCTCCTCTGCTCAACGCCGGCGACGGGCCACCTCAACCCTCTGCTCGCCATCGCCCGCATGCTAACCAGCGAGGGCCACGAGGTCGCGGTGCTGTCCGGCACGGCCTTTCGCGACCGCGTCGAGGCCGCTGGCGCGCGGTTCCTGCCCCTGCCGGGACGCGCGGATATCGATGGACGTGATCTCCTGGCCGTCGTCCCGGAGCTGGCCATCACCTCGCCCGGGCCGGAATGGCTGCGCATCGCCATGGAACGCATCTTCGTCGACCGTGTGCCCGACCAGCACCGCGGCCTGCTGGATGCCCTCCAGGCCTTTCCAGCCAAGGTCGTGATCGGCGACGACATGTTCTTCGGAGTCCTGCCGCTGCTGCTCGGACCGCGCGCGGAACGGCCGGCGATCATCCTGTGCGGCACCTCCATCCTGCACTGCTCGCGCGAGGACAAGGCACCCCCGTTCCTCGGTCTTCACCCGGCGCAGACTCCCGGACAGCGGGAGGAGTACGGCCGGATCGCGCAGGAGCATGCCGCCGCCGTCGATGAGCCCGTCGCCCGCCGGCTCAACGGCGTCCTGGCGGAACTCGGGCTGCCGGCGCTGTCGATGACGCTGTTCGACTCGGTGGTGCGCCTCGCCGACACCTACCTGCAGCTCTCTGTGCCGGGGTTCGAGTTCCCCTTCGTGCTGCCGCCCACCGTGACGTTCGTCGGCGCGCTTCCCATCGTGCCGAACCAGGCGCCGCTGCCGCCCTGGGTGGCCGATCTCGACGGCACGCGACGGGTCGTGCTCGTCACGCAGGGCACCGTGGCGAACCACGATTTCGGGCTCCTCGTCGGCCCGACCCTCGCGGCCCTCGCCCGGGAGCCCGACATCCTGACCGTGGTGACGGCGGGCGGGCGCGGGCTCGACGCCATTCCGGGGCCGATCCCCGCCAATGCGCGGCTCGCCGCCTACCTGCCCTTCGAATGGATGCTGCCCCGGACGGACGTGATGGTGACGAACGGCGGCTACGGCAGCGTCAACCAGGCGCTCAGCCAGGGCGTGCCCCTCGTCGCCGCAGGCCTGACCGAGGACAAGGCCGACGTGAACGCCCGCATCGCATGGTCCGGCGCGGGCATCGACCTTCGCACGAACAATCCGGCGCCGGAGATGATCCGGCGCGCGGTGCGCACCGTGCTCGCCGAGCCCAGCCATCGACGGCACGCGCGGCGCCTTGCCGAGGAGTTCGCCGCCTACGATGCCAAGGCAGAGATCCTGCGGCTGCTGGCGCGCTACGCCAGGACCAGCGGCGGCCGGGTGCGCAACGCTGCCTGATCGCCGCACCGATCAAGGCTTGATCGACGACGTTGAGCGGCATCCGCGCCGACAAGGACCGGTGCCGCTCTCGCTGTTTTTCCCCAGCCATCCGAGGACAGACCGCGTAGTTTGCGCGCTCGCCCAAGATCGAAGCCCCTTTGCGATGTCGAATTTCCAAAGATTTCTGCTGAAATCAGCTCGGCACCGGGCCGAAATCACCCCGACATGTCGCTCGTCTACTCCTGAGCCTCCATCAGCGGAGATGATCGACGATGATTTTCAATCGGAACAGGGCTGTTCGGACCGGTACGCACGCCGCGCGGGGGATCCTCCTCCTGGTCCTGTCGGGAACCGGCGTGACGCGGGCCGAGCCCGTCCGGCAGTTCGCGCAGCGCGACATCGCCCCTGTCGGTTCCGTCACCCGCCCGGTCCCGTGGCCGGATACCCGCAGCCTGCGGCCGGCCGCGGTCGTGCGCGAGCATCGCAAGGCGCAGCGGATCATCGACCGCGTGTGCACGGGGTGCTGATGCGGGCGGCATCACTGCAGGAGCCCGGGACGCAGTCCCGGGCCATACCAGCCGCCGGCCTGGTCTCGCGCGTCGCGGCGGCAGCGGCGCGGCTCCGTCCGCTCCTGCCTGCCGCACGGGTGCCGCTGCTCGCGGGACTCGCGGCCGCGATCACACCGGAACCGGTCTCGCTCTGTCTCACCACCCTCTCGTTCGCGTGGCTCTCGTGGCGGATGCGGCACCTCCAGGCCAAGGATCATGAGGCGGTGCGACACCGGGATGCGCTCATGCGCCACGTCGCACCGGCCGTGGCGCGCCTCGCCGCGGAGGTCGACCTCGCCGTGCTGCGCGCCGGCCGGGAGCAGGATGCGACGGTCCTCTTCGCCGACATCCGCGGCTTCAGCACCCTGTGCGAGGACCTCCCGCCGCGCGAGGTCGCAGCCTTCCTCGAAGAGTTCCGCAGCCGCGCCGCACAGGCCATCGAGGCGGCGGGCGGCTTCGTCGACAAGTTCGTCGGCGACGAGGTGATGGCGGTATTCGGTGTGCCGGATCCGGCGTCGCGCGACGCGGACGACGCGCTCGCCGCCGGGCGGATGCTCGCGGCCGCGATGCGCGACTGGAGCCGGGAGCGGGAGGCCGCGGGATTGACCCCGGTGAGAATCGGCATCGGAATCCATCGCGGCCCGGTGTTCATCGGTGCGATCGGGGCGGACAGGGTCGAAGTCACCGCCGTGGGCGACACCGTCAACGTCGCGCGCCGCCTGGAGCAGATGACGCGGAGCCTGGACTGCGATTGTCTCGCCTCGGAGGCGGTGGCGCAGGCTGCGGCACCCGGGGAGGCGACGGCCGTGGCCGTCCGCAAGGTGCGCGGGCGCCGCGGCCCATTGCGGATCTTCGCCGTCGAGGCGGCATGACCCATCTCGCCGGCGGGGGACGCACCGCTTCACCGCCCCGCGAGGCAGCGCGCCACCGCCATCGCCACCTCGCTCGCCACGAGTGGCCATTGCACGATCTCGCCGACGCCCACGCGCGCAAGGACCGCCGCGTCGACGGAGGCCGCCGAACCGGCCGCGACCACGACCGGCAAGGTCCGCCCGCAGCCCGGCGCGGCCCGAAGGCGAAGCACGAGGTCGGCCGGCACGGACGGGCCGAGCAGCACGGCCGCGAACCGCTCGGGCGCCTGCGCGTGCGCGGCGAGGGCCCACTCGACCGTGCGGAACCCGACCGGCTCGTAACCGAGGGCGGCCAGCACCTCCTCGTCCCGCAGCAGCGAGGCCGGATCGGGGTTGATCACCATCAGGGTCTCGCCCTGGCCGAGCGGCAGACCGGACCGGGCCGCGTCCTCGTCCCTCGCCGCGTCCGCCATCACGGGAAGCCAGACCTCGAAGCGGCTACCCACCCCGGGCGCGCTCGACACCGAGAGGGCGCCGGCATGCTCGCGCACGATCTCGCGCACGGTCGCGAGGCCGAGGCCGTTGCCCGCCGGGCGGGTGGTGAAGAAGGGCTCGAAGATGCGGGCCCGCGTCGCCTCGTCCATGCCGCGGCCGCGATCCGCCACGGCGATGCGGATGTAGGGGCCCGGCGGCAGCGGGTCGGTGGTCTCGGGCGGGGTTCGGCCGACCTCCCCCGGTTGGACCGTGATGGTGATCCGGCCCTCGTTGTCGATGGCCTGCGCGGCATTGTTGCACAGGTTGAGCACCACCTGCTGCAACTGCGCCGCTTCGCCGGAGACGGTGGCGTCCGGGACCTCGACGTGCACATCGAAGTCGACGCTCGCGGGCAGCGAGGCCCTAGCCAGCGACACGCATTCGGCCAGCAGCGCCGCCACGTGAACCGGTCGCCGGCTCGCGTCCCGGCGGCGTCCGAAGGTGAGGATCTGCTCGACGAGATCGTGCGCCCGCTCCCCGGCGCGCCGGATCTCCCCGATCGTCCAGGCAGCCCTGTCTCCCGCCGTCACCTGGGCCTCGGCCATCTCGGTGTAGCCGAGGATCGCCCCGACGATGTTGTTGAAGTTGTGGGCGATCCCGCTCGTCAGCGTGCCCACCGTCTCCATCCGGCGGGCCTGTTGCAGCCGACCGGCGAGTTCGGAGCGGTCCCGCTCCAGGCGCTCGCGCCCGACCGCGTTGGCGAATACGTCGAAGGCCATGCGCAGCAGGCCGCGCTCTCCGCGCGGCAGCGTGAGGCGGGACCGGATCGTGTCGAAGCCGAGCAGACCCGCCTCGCCGGTCGTGCGGACCACGCAGGTCCAATCCCGCAGGCCGGCAGCCGCGACCGCGGCGCGGTCGGCCTCGTCCGGGAGATGTCGCTCCGGCACGAGATCGAGAAGATCGCCGCCACCGAAGGCCGGGCTTCCGGCGAGCGCGAGGGCGCGCGTCGGCCAGCCCGACGGCAACGTCATGCCGGGGCGGCACCACGAGATGAGGAGAGGGTCGCGGCTGGCGAGCAGGAAGTAGGCGCGGTCCGCTCCGATCCCCTCCGAGATCACCGCCAGCGCCGCCTCGATGCGGGCCTCGACCTCGTGAGGCGGCGCGTCGATGAAGCCGAGCGAGAGGCTGGCGATGAGGTGTTCGAGGGCGGCGCGCCGCTGCAACGCCCGCGCACGGGCGCGCAGCTGCAGCCCGAGATGGACCAGGGCTGCGAGGAGCACGATGGAGACGCCGTAGAGCAGGGCGCGGTAGCGCCGGGCACTCTCGCGCGAGATGCCCTGATGGGCGAGCACCGTGGCGCGCAGGGAAGACATCTCCTGCGCGACGGGCAGGGCCAGGAGGGTGTGCAGCACGCCATCCAGACTGGGGAGCAGGCGGTGCAGCATCCGCCCGTGCGCCAGCAGCGCCTTGATGTCCGGATGGCCCTGGCTCCCCGCCGCCGTGGCGAGTTCGTCCAGGCGCTCCTCGACCTCGCGGGTGGCCGCCGCGGAGGTGTCATGCGTCAGTCGCAGCATCGCGGCGGCGAGGTCGCTCACTCCGGTGAGGATCGCGTCGTCCCGCTGGGGATCCGCCATGCGCGCGCTGAACAGCCCGAAATACGCGAGCGAGTTCTGCAGGAGCGCGTTCTCGCTCTTGAACCGCTCGACCAGAACCTCCTGCTGGGCGAGCGCACCATCGAGCGCATCGAGGGCCGCCGGCATCTCCGTCCCCTCGGACGCGATCTCGCGGATGCGTCTCGCCCCCTCGTAGAGCGACGCGATCTCCTGCACGAGCGGGTCGTAGTTGCGCAGCACGCCGGAGCGGGCCAGCAGGAGGTCGCGCTGCAGGGCGCTTTCGGCGACCGTGACGCCGTCGAGGGTCTGCAGGGCGCGATCGTACAGCTCCGCGTCGGCGTTCACCGCGTGGAACGACAGCCATGTCAGCACCAGCAGGAGGAGCGGCACGGCGGGCGCCGCGAAGAGGGCGATCCTCATGATCGCGGCGGCGTGACGGGCCGGCCCCGATAGCGCCCGGTCAGAGTCTTCAGGAAGGCGGCGATCCGGTCGATGTCGTCGTCCGCGAGCGTCTGGTTGAGCTGGGCGAGCGCCATCCGGCGCACGGCCTCGCGCAGGGTCGGGGCGCTGCCGTCATGGAAGTAGGGCGCGGTTTCGGCGACGTTGCGCAGGCTCGGCACGCGCAGGATCGCCGGTTCGGGCGAGGCCAGGGGATGGAAGATCCCGTGCCGTTGCAGCAGGTTGGCGCCCACGTTGACGCCCTGGTGGCAGGAGACGCAGCCGAGCGACCGGAAGAGGTCGTAGCCGCTTCGCTCCTCGGGCGAGAGCGCCGAGGAATCGCCGCGCAGCCAGAGATCGAAACGGCTGTCGGGGGTGACCAGCGAGCGTTCGTAGGTCGCCAGCGCGCGCAGCAGGCCGTCGCGGTCGGGACCGCGCCCGAAGACCGCCCGGAAGGCCTGCGCGATCTCCGCATCGTCGCGCAGCCGGGCGAGCACGTCATCGACCCGCCCCCCCATGGACGCAGGACTCTCGATCGCCTCCTGGGCCTGCGCCTCCAGCGTCCGGATCTTCCCCTCCCAGCCGAGCCGGTAGCTCAGGGCCGCGTTGAACACCGTGCTGACGTCGAGGAGCGGCTTCGCCGCGCCGTGGGCCGGGTTGCGCGTCCGATTGTCCGCGCCGTTGCTGCCTACGTCATGACAGGAGGTGCAGGCGCGGGCGCCATCGCCCGACAGGCGCGGATCGGCGAACAGGTGCTCGCCCAGCGCCACCTCGCGCGGATCCGCGTCGGGCGGCGGGGGGATGGGCGTGATCGGCTCGCGCTCGCCGGCCGGCGCGGCGGGCACGCGGAAGTCGGCCATGTGGGCGGGCGCCGTCTCGACCAGCAGGAGCGCTGCGCCGAGTGCGTAAAAGCCCGCGGCCGGGGCGAGGAGCGCGGCCCACCTCACGTCCGCTCGGTCCGTCGGGGAGCGGATCGCGGCGCATCGGATCCGACGTCCCGGCCCTGCACCGGCCAGCCGGAATAGAAGCCGCTGGCCCCCGTGAGGGCGAGTCCGGTGACGAGATCCCGCCCGATCGCGCGCAGCACCAGGGCGGTGCCCTCGCAGCCGTGGTCCCAGCGGCGGCCGGCGGCGCTCAGGCAGCGGCGCAGATGCGTGCGGCGGGCCATCGATCCGCAGCCGGCGGGGGTGTTGCGCGAATTCATGGTCGACCTCGTGCGTGACAGGAGGTCCGACGCTCGGTCTGTGCGCCTACCGGGCGATGTCCGCATCCGGACATTCGCGTTACGACCGCAACACAGGCGCACGGCGAAAGTCATGCGACCTCGACGGGGAGAGCGAAGACGTACCCGACGCCGCGCTCGGTGAGGATGATGCGGGGCTGGCTGGGATCGGCCTCGAGCTTGCGGCGCAGCCGCAG
>NZ_JBKIBX010000089.1:0-6954 GCF_046557895.1 Methylobacterium oryzisoli
ACTGCTCGTCCGAGAGCCAGAACAGGTCCGCCATGGCCGCCTCCATGCTGCAAGCGGCGGCCCTGAATCATCAAACAAAAGCTCCTGCAACACCTTGGTTTGGTTCACGCCCTAGCGATGCCATCTGCTGGCGCCTGCCAGCCGACTATATTGCAATCGTCACATGCATTCCACACAGTTATGTGTGGAACCTCTTGGTTCAAGCGCGACTCACTACATGAAATTGTCATATCTCTCTTGCTATATCTATTCGGTATCTGTTGTGATTTTAGTGGTGAGGATGCCTCCTTATCTGCCTTGCATGTCGCGGATCTATCGTACGGCGAATGCGCTATGAACACGTTGCAGGGTTTCTCGCCGCGAAAATGCGTCGTATCTGTTCTCAATATGCAGCAAAGCGATTGCGTAAGCTTCAATGCATCGGAGAATAATTTGACTATGGCGTAGAGGACTGCGATTCTGTCGTGGTCGTTGATCCACTTCTCGCCTCGTGATCCAGGTTCTCTTATGACACAATCGCCCGCACAAACTGTTGCCCGGCCGCCGTCGGCAGCAGAAGCTGCTGCCATTGGAGTTGCGAGGGTGCGACATGGGCAAAGACCCAAGCGCCCTACGATCAAGGCTCAGCCTGCCAACGCCCCGGCAGTGTTCGAAGCTCAGCATAATGATACCCATGGCTTGATGGGTATGGTGCTCGATGCGTTTGCGACCACCTCCGATGATTTTGCTCAGCTCGGGATCAATCACCTGCTCACCGCCATGGCCGATCCTACGCGGTCAGCCGTGGAAGGCTTGAATGCTAGCTTGGCTGTGGTCGCCAGCATTGAGGCGCGCAACGAGGCTGAGGCACAGCTCGGCATCCAGATGGCGGCGACACATGAAGCCGCGATGAGGATGCTTCGCGTCGCAGCCAGCGGAGCAGACCCGAAAACGACCGAGGTGTACGGGAATCTCGCGACCAAGCTGCTCCGAACCTACACGGCTCAGATTGAAGCGCTCGCAAAGCTGAAGCGCGGAGGCGAACAGACCGTCAGGGTTGAGCACGTCCACGTTCATGCTGGTGGCCGAGCCATCGTTGGGAACGTGAACTCGGACGGGAGGGGAGGGGGGAGTGACAGATAGCGAAGCCAACCCCATGCACTCAGTGGAGAGACAGCCAGAGCCGTTCCGAACAGCGCGGCGGTGTGGCGCGAAGACGAGACTTGGCAACCCGTGCCAATCTCCGGCAGTGAGAGGGAAATGTAGATGTCGGATGCACGGCGGTGCAAAAGGTAGCGGTGCGCCAAAGGGACAGGCCAACGGATCATTCAGGCACGGCCTTTGGACGGTTGAGGTAGCGGACCTTCGACGAGAGTGCAGAGCCCTTCTGCGGCAAACGCGTTACGCGCTCAAGGCGACTAACAAGGGGTTGCGATAATCCACAATCGCTGCGGGCAATTTTGGTGCAACACACCCTGCCTTCAAAGAACAATATCTCTTATACATCGACGAGTTGAGATACGTGGGAGAATATTCGACAAATAATTAGGCTAACGTCTTGTTGCTGTAGCTGGTTTATTCAATACTTTATAAATAACAGGTTAATTTACCGGACCCCTGCGGATGAATAGGCTAACATTATAGATGCAAATGGCTGGTCTGTGACGGCGTATCTTGCTGTCAAGCCTGGGTCTTGGCAGGGGAGAATATTTTTTTGGCGTCAGTAACGAGGCTTCTATCGAATTTGTCCAAGAGCAAAAAGCCGCCTGTACCGAAAAAATTTTCGCTGCCGGTCACGACCGAGACCTGGATTTATCTCGCGATGAGCCGCCTCATGCAAAAAAATATTAAGCATAAAATCTTAGAATTTCCGGACACCCTCTAGAACTTCCCTGATCCTCCCTGGTTTCACTCAGCAGCGTCCGACCAGTCGTCGCCTTCGCCCTCACGCATGTCGCATGACGCGCCACGACGCTCGTTTCCATATAGGTCCCTTCCGTGTGCATGCGCGCGCATGCTCCCTTGTTGGGAAAATGCGTCATGGTCTGACATGCGACATGCCCGGATGTAGGCGCGCCCACGCCAATCGCGGATGGGTTTCCAGCCGAGACGCTGAAGGATTGCGGCCACCCGCCGTTGCTCGGCCGTGCCAATCTTCGGTAGGTCGATGTGTAGGCATTCCCGGGCGACTTGGGCGACGGTGACCCGCTCCTTGGCAATCAGGAACGAGGCGATGGCCTCCTCCCAGGCGTCCGCCTCAAATCGCGCCTCCTGCTCCGGCCTGATGTGGTCGGCCTCGAACTCGCCGTCGGGCCACCAGCGCATGCCGGTGCGGTAGTGCTGGACCGCTTCGGCGAAGAGTTGATCGCGGTCGCGTGCCAGGGGCTCGGTGTCGACCGCGCCCACCTTCACGGGCCAGTAGCGGCGCCCCCCGGTCTCGTCGCGCAGGTAGGCGGGCTTGTTCGTCGTCCCCACGAACACGCACTGGCGGGGCTGGATCACCTCCTTGCGGCCGTAGCTCGGCCGGTAGCGCTCCACGGGGCGGCTGATGAAGGCCTTGAGCGCCGCGTCCTCGGCCCTTGACATGGCCGACATCTCGGCGATCTCAATCAGCCACTTGCCGGGTAGGTGTTGCGACACGTCCTTGCCAGTGGTCACGTCAGGCAGGTTGTCGGAGAACCACGGGCCGCCAAGGATCGCACAAGCGGTGGACTTGCGGGCGCCCTGTGGCCCCTCGAGCACCATCATGTAGTCGGCCTTGCAGCCGGGCTCGAAGATGCGCGCCACCATGGCTACGAGGAACATCTCTCCGATCGCGGTAGTGTAGGGCGTCTGCTCCGCCCCGAGATAGGTCGAGAGCCACGTCTCGAGGCGCGGGCGCGCGTCCCAGGTCAGGCCGTCGAGGTAGTCGCGCACCGGGTGGAAGGCGCGCTCGTGCGCCCGCAGATCTACCGCTTGGTGCGCCACGTCCTTGCCGAGCCGCGGCAGGCCCGCGCGCTGGAGCCACTCTTGCACCCGGCTCACGTCCGTGTCCGTCGCAGGCCGAATTAGGGTCGGCTCCGTGATGCCGCAGCCCGGATCCGGCACGGGCCGGTCCAAGACCGTGGCGCACAACATCTCGTCGTAGGAGAACACCTCGGACAGCTCGGGGGCATGGCGCAAGGCCACCATCGCGTTGGCGAGGTTCCCCAGGGGCTCGCCCTTGTCGTTGCACTGACACGTGGCGAGCCAGCTGATGGAGGCCGCGCCTGCATCGCGACGCTCGGCCCCGCTCTGACGCTTCCGGCGTCCGTGGGATCCGGCCGGCTGAGGCCGCTGGGCAGCCCGGTCGAAGGCACGCGCCACCTCGGCCTCAAGCCGGTCGGCGTACTTCTCGGCGATGCCGCCCGGGTGCTGCCTGAGGAGCCCGATGATCTCGGTAACGGTCCAGCCGAGATCCTTCATCCACCCAACGGCGTGGAAGAACGCCTCGGACCGCCGCCCCTCCGGTACACCGTGCCGGATGAGCCTGTTGAGATCGGCCGGCAGGTCGGTGCGACGCTGGCCGCGATCCTGCCCGCGGCTCTGCCCCTGCTTCGCACCGCGCTTCATGGCCTGCTTCGCCTCATCGAGCCATGCTACGGTCAAGTCGATCTCGGCATCGATCTCGGCGAGGACCTCGGGCGCGCCGGGCAGCGGGTCGCCCGTCATCACGACGTAGCGCTCGCACCCGCGGTAGGTCTCGATGCGGCCACCATCGGCGCTGGGCACCGCCTGGTTCCGATGCACCTTGGGACCTGTGGCGAGGCCGAGGATGCGCAGCCCGGTGCCGGACGTCGTCACCTCGGCGTAGGAGGCGGCGTCCTGCACCTTGGCAAGCGCCCACTCCGCCACCTCACCCGTGACGGGGTCGCGGCAGTCGTCGAGGTCGAAGGCGCCGTAAAGCGAGCCGGCGAGCACGAAGCCGATGCCGTGGAATCGGCCGCTCTCGTAGGCCATGAGCGCCGCCTCGAACGAGCGCCACGATTTCGGAGCGTTGGTGCGGGCCATCTGGCCAGAGCCGTCAGCGACATAGGGGACCTTCGTCAGCTTGCCCGACTTCCAGTGTGACTCCCACCGCCACACCACCCAGCGCTCCTCGGCCTTCATGGGCGCCAGGGCGGGCGGGAGCGGCCGGAAGCGGGTACCAGGTGCCGGGAGCGGGGGAGGCAGGCTCATGTCGCGCTCCGCTGCCGCACAGAGGCCGTTGGTGCGAAGAGATGCGTGGCCTCCTCGATCAGGTCGGTGTCGATGTCTTCTCTGCCGACAAGGAAGACTCGCACGCGGAAATCCGGGCCAAGTCGCCGGACAGTGGTGTGCCAGCGGTAGCCCACTCGAACATGACGCTCCCCGAGAAGCTCCAAGGTCCGCACCTCGGCCACCGAAGCAAGGCGGACGCGGTGACACCGTTCTGGCCATCGCACGAATAAGAGGCGGTCGCCGGCGATAGTTGCCTCGTTCTCGTCCAAGAGGCGTTGCAGGTGGCCGCGCGAAGTGGAGGCGCTCATACACCCCTCCCCGCACTGGCGTAGATCAGCTCGGCCTGGACGTGGGGGCGTTCGGGGCCGGAATCGAAGCGGCGCAGCAAGCGCCGCATCTGGAATCTGATCGGGGCTCGAATTACCTCGGAGAGGTCAGCCGCTACGCAGACCGTTTCCGAGGCCCGCCGGTGCGCCACCACCGCGCGGGCTTCGACGTTCTGGGGCATGAATTACTGTCCCTGCAGCATCCGTTGAAAAGGGATTAGCGGGACGAGCATTTTGCGCCCGATCCGGATGGTGGGGATCTCGCCGCGCTTGGCAGCCTCGTAGGCGCCGTTGCGACCAATGCCGAGCTGTTGAGCGGCCTCGTCAATAGTCAGCGTCATCCTGACGGCAGTAGCTGCCGTAGTCTCATTGTTCTTGATCGCCGTTGGCATAGCCCTATCCTGGTTAAGTGGTGGTCACACACCACTTACCCCCGATGGAGGCAGCGCGCAAGAGATGGTGGTGGACAACCACCATTCATCCTGCTACACACCCACCTGTCATGAGCAGCTCCCTCAAATCTTTCATCCCCGGCATGGCCCGATTGCTAGGAACCACACCAGCTGCGCTCTATGAGCGACAGCGTGCCCTTATGCGGGCTGGAGTGCTTCATGCTGATAGTGGTCGTGGCCCAGGGTCAGGAGTACGCTCAACATCTGCCTCAGTAACGCTCTTACTAGTTGCGGTGTTAGGCTCTGACAATCTTTCTCATGCGGCCGAACATACAAAAAAGATCGATGAAGCTAAAATAGTGGAAGATCGCGGCCGCGAAATGCGGCACTCAGAGTTTGGGCTTACGCTTCACAACATCCTTGCCTTCGAGAGAGATAGAAAATATGTCGAGGGAATTACCATTGCGCGAAATTGCGCCAGAGCTGAAATCAGATATTTGATTGATGGTTTTGAATTCACTCACGTGTTTTCAGGCGACGAAGGCGAGCCGCCGATAAGGATCGATGCAACGATCTCAAGAACAACACTAGAAGCACTGGCTTCTGATCTCCGAGCGGTATTGGGCCAAGAGCTGCGTGAGCACTCGGGGGAGATATGAAAGGGCACATTCGCGAGCGTTCACCGGGGCGTTGGGCTATCGTCCTCGACCTTCCCGACCCGGAAACCGGCAAGCGCCGCCGGAAGTGGCATTCGTTCGCCGGTAACAAGCGCGAAGCGCAGAAGGAGTGCGCACGCCTGATAACAGAGATGGGTTCGGGCATCTATCTGGAGCCAGCTAAGGAGACTCTCCTTCAGTTCCTTGAGCGCTGGCTCAAACACATGCGGTCGCAGGTCGCTCCGCGCAGCCACGAGCGCTACGTGGAAATTGCTAGAAAGAACCTCGTGCCGGTGCTGGGGCAAGCCGTCCTGACGAAGCTCCGGCCGGAGCAGATCTCCTCGGCTTATGCGAAGGCGCTCGAAAGCGGACGCCGCGACGGCAAGGGCGGCCTCTCGCCCCGTACCGTGCATCACATGCACCGCATCCTGCGCCAAGCTCTCGATCAGGCGGTGCGCTGGCGGATGCTCCACCACAACCCGGCCGATCTTGTGAAGCCGCCTAAGGTGGAGCGGCGGGCCATGCGAGCACTTGACGCAGCCGAGACGGCGCGCCTCCTCGCTCACTTCCGGCCGACCAGGATGTTCGTACCCGTGCTCCTCGGCGTGACTTGCGGCTTGAGGAGAGGGGAGGTGACCGCTCTAACCTGGGGCGCGGTGGACCTCAAAACGGGTCAGCTCTCGATCGCAGTCAGCTCGGAGCAGACCAAGGCCGGCGTGCGCCTGAAGGAGACAAAGAGCGGCCGCGCGCGCGTGGTGGCTCTGCCCTCGCTTGCGGTCGACGAGTTGCGGCGGCACCGCCTCGCACAGGCCGAGGAGCTGCTGAGAGTAGGGGAGAAAGTCACCCAGACCACACGAGTATTCGCGCAAGCGGATGGATCGCCGGTGCAGCCTAACAGCCTGACTCACGAGTTCGTCCGGATCCTGAGGCAGGCGAGGGGGTTGCCGCGGATCCGCTTCCACGATCTCCGCCATAGCCATGCCACGCACCTTCTTGCGAGCGGGGTGCACCCGAAGATCGCGCAGGAGCGGCTGGGGCATTCCAGCGTCGGCATCACTCTTGACCTCTACAGCCACGTGCTGCCAGGGATGCAGGCTGACGCGGCCGCGAAGGTTGACGCCGCTCTGCGCGAGGCCATAGACAAGACCAGAGGCTGAAAGGGTAGCAAAGCGGTAGCAAGCAAGGGTTGTCAGCCCTTAGCAGAATCCGCGGAAAAGCTAACAATGTCAGCAGGTTGGAAGGGTGGCCGAGTGGTTTAAGGCAGCGGTCTTGAAAACCGCCGTGGGGGCAACTCCACCGTGGGTTCGAATCCCACCCCTTCCGCCACCATAAAATCCGATATTGCCCAACTTATCTGCGAAATCGTCCGCTTCCCCTCTTGCG
>NZ_JBKIBX010000090.1:0-6641 GCF_046557895.1 Methylobacterium oryzisoli
CACCCCTTCCGCCACCATAAAATCCGATATTGCCCAACTTATCTGCGAAATCGTCCGCTTCCCCTCTTGCGACGGGGCTTCCAGCCGGCCTATCCGTCAAATGCTGCCCATCCCCTTCGGCGTTTCGTGCGGTCGCTTGGTGGGGAGGCCGGTAGGGACGCTGACAGGGCTGGTGGGGATGGCTCACGCGATCAACAGGCTGACGGCCCGCAAGGTCGCAAACCTCGACGCGCCGGGCCGGCACGCGGACGGCGGCGGATTGTACCTCAACGTGACCGCGAGCGGGGCGAAAAGCTGGGTCTTGCTCTACCGCATGGGTGGCAAGCGGCACGAAATGGGGCTCGGCTCCGTCAACGCCGTGCCGCTCGTCAAGGCGCGCGAGCTGGCGGCCGAGGCCCGGGAGAAGATCGCCACGGGCACCAATCCCCTCCACGAGAAGCGCGCGTCCCCACCACCCGCCGTCCCCACCAAGGCAGTGACCTTCGCGGACGTCGCGCTTGCCTACATGGCTGATCGCGAGACCACCTGGCGCAACGCGGCGCACCGGGCGCAGTGGCGGCAGACCTTGGAGGTTCAGGCCGCGCCGATCTGGAGCGCGCCGGTAGCGACGATCAGCACCGCCGACGTGCTCGACGTCCTGCGCCCGATGTGGTCCACGAAGACGGAGACGGCGCGGCGCATCCGGGGTCGGATTGAGCGCGTGATCGACGCTGCGCGGGCCGCGGGGCACCGGGCCGGCGAGAACCCCGCGCGCTGGCGCGGGCACCTCGACGTGCTGCTGCCACGTCCCCGCAAACTGATGCGCGGCCATCACGCCGCCATGCCGCGTGACCGGATCGCCGGCTTCTACGCCTACCTCTGCTATCGCACCGAGCCGAGCGCTTACGCCCTGCGGCTGACGATCCTGACGGCCGCTCGCTCGGGCGAGGTGCGCGGCATGACATGGGGGGAGGTCGATTTGGCCGAGGCCCTTTGGATCGTCCCCGCGGCTAGAATGAAGGGCCACCGCGAGCATCGTGTCCCACTCTCGGCCGAGGCGCTGGCGATCCTGCGCGCCGTGCGGCCAGATGAGCCCGGTGCCGCCGATCTGGTCTTCCCCTCGCGCGTCGGCACCAAGCTCTCGGACATGGTGTTCCTGATGCTGCTGCGCCGGGCCGGCATGGGCGAGTACACCGCGCACGGCTTCCGCTCCACGTTCCGCGATTGGGTCCACGAGGATACCGCGTTCTCCGGCGACCTTGCCGAGGCCGCGCTTGCGCATCTCGTGGGTGACGAGACCGAGCGCGCCTACCGGCGGGGCGACGCCTTGGAGAAGCGGCGTCATTTGATGGATGCTTGGGCGAATTTCGTGTGCGCGGACAGGGGCGCCCCGTCCACGAGCGCCATCAGGTCGTTGTGACGGATCAGGACCGCCCCGCCGATCTGCCGTGCCTCTAAATGCCCGTCCTGGATCATCTTGTAGACGGTGGTCCGGCTGACCCCGAGCACATGGGCCGCGTCGTCCGGGCGGTAGGCCAGCGGTACGAGGAACTGCTTGGGCGCGGCGACCTTCTTGCCCTTGGCCGGCTTTTCGTTCCGGTCCTCAGCCGCCTGCGACTCAGCCGGCGCGTCCGTGTAGACGGTCTTCTGCTTCGGCCTAGGCACGGTCGTCGGCTCCTTCGGGTTGATCGGGGGTAAGGGCGGCGGGGGCGTAGCGAGTGCCGCAGAAGGGGCAGAAGCTCGCCACGACCGTTAGCTTCCGCTTCCCGCGGGGCCTAATCTTCTCGGTTGCGAGGATCGGGGCGCATCGCATCAACGTGCGCTCACGGTTGAGCATGAAGGTCACTTGCAAGCGGGTGTTGCTGGCCTTCAGTTCGCCCTCAACCCGGGACAGGCAGGTGCATTCCTCGCTCATCGTCCTGCCCCCTGATCGGGGGTGAGGGCGGCCATGACCGCAGCCCGCAGCGCCTGCTTGTGCATGGCTTCGGCTGCCGCGCTGTCGCTGGGGTGCGCGCTCGTCTCAATCCATTCGCCGTTGTCGTCCCGCCGGCAGACCCACGCCATGGTGGCCCGCGGGCGGCGAGTGTTGAGCGCGGTACTCCACCGATCGTGTTCGGCAAAGGCAGCCGCAATCGCCCCCTCGGGCAGTGTCTCATCCGACATGGGATGCCCCCTCGCCCGACCTCCGCATGGCGGCACGGATCAACCCCCAGCCGATGCGCAGTAACTCGCCGCGGGACAGCGCCCACCTCCTGTGGCTCTCCGGGTTCAGGTCCATGATGTGCAGCACGTATCCGCGGTAATCGCCCGGACCCACGCGAAGCATCGGTCCCTCGGGGAGCCAGAACACAGCCTTGGTGTTTGGTGTGTTCGCCATCTCGTCTCTCCTCAAATCTCAAGCACAATCCCGCCGCCGAAACACCGCCACGGGCCGCCCGTGACAGATCGCGCGGCCTGAATTCAGGTACCCGACTTTTTCCCACTCCGATCGGATAAAGACCGCTCCACAAACCCGTGGGTCTAAGAACAAAGGAGGCGGCGCCACGGCCCGAACGTCGTCTATCGTGACCGTGCGACCGTCCTTGCCTAACTCGACCGCCTTGCGCCGGGCGTAGGCCAGCCAGTCGGCGCGGTGCTCCTCGTACAGGGGGAGGATCTGGGACTCGAAGGGGGAGGTCATGCGGCGTCTCCTTGAGACTGGAGAGCGGCCCGCCCCGCGTCGGTGATCCGCCATGTGCGCGAACCGCACCGCGCCTTGCCGACTAGTTCAACCATCCCGGCCGCTGACATCTCGCGCAGCGGCGCGTGCGCCCAATCCGAGAAGTTGTTCCCGCGGCAGCATCTGTGCCCGATGTCGAAGGCTGTCATGCAGCCGTTCTTCTCCCAATCCCATGCATCCAAGGCCGCGAGCACGCGCCTGCGCTTTTCGGTGATCTTCACTGGCGCTTCTCCTGTTTCACGCTCCCCTCAATCCGCGCCTGCAACGCGCGCAGTTGCTCGCGCGTGATCCCGGACGGGGGAGGGGAGTGGGTGGGGCCGTAAGGGGTGGGTACGGAGGGGCGGGTCACTGCAACCAACCCATGAGAAGTCCGGGAACAAGATCCCCCAGCAGGTAGACCCCACTGCCAGCGACGAGCGCGCCGATCGCCGCGATGCCGACAGCCCGCCAGCCGTCGAGGCGCGTCCGCATCTCGTCGTCGTCCCAGACGGCCATTTCGTATTGGCGAGACTTCGCGCGCCATGCGGCATCAGATCTGTAAGGCGCCATGACTAATCCCCGAATTGATTTGAGAGGACTAGCGGCCTAGTCGCAGTTCTCTGGGCGGGTGCTTTTGCAAACCCGCGCGATTGGATCTTCTGCCGAGGCGCGAAGCCTCCGAACTTCGCCTCTCTCCTTTTCGCGCGGGCTATGTCTGCGACGTCCTGAGCGGTCTTCCCGCCGGGTGCCCTATGGCAGCACGATCGACCTAGGAGCTTCCCGTCCGCGGCCGTCAGGGGCCTTGTCTTGTCGAGGATCAGCGCCTCAGGGATGACGTGATCGAACTCCACCGCTTTGCCGGTGACGTCGAGGCCACACCCTTCACAGTGTATCCGGCTCCCTCGCATGGATCGGCGCAGCATCTCGGCCTTCATGGACCGAGTGAACTCGCGTCTCGCAATCATGCTGCGCCTCCTCCGGACTTGGCCTTCGCGCGGCTGATCCGCGTCATGTGTCCGCAGCGCTCGCACTTAGTGCGACTTCTCTCGCTGAGGCGCTTCATTTCTTCCAAGTAACGTTGCTGCGCGCAAAAATGCTGGCTTTCTTCGTTAGCAAGCTGTCGAAGAACCCACATCGGCTCAAGCCGCGTGCGGCAGTTGCTACATTCAACTTCCGTTTCGCCCTGCCGGATCAGGAACGTGACGTTGATCATCCGGCCGTCGCGCCAGAAGTACGAGTGATTGCACTCTTGGCCGAAAGACGCGTCCACGCACTGGATGGAACGGCCCTCTTCCGCGATCGGCGCCTTGAACCGGATCGGCAGGCGCGTGACCTTGTCGTCGCTCATGCCGACCTCCGCCGAGCCTGCGGCAGCAATGCCGCTGGTACGATGCAGAGGTTGGTCCCCTTCACCCAAGACGGGGCACGCTCAGCGCCATCGTCCGTGCGACGACAATCCTCTAGGTCTTCGCCTCTGCCCTTGGGCCACCAGAGGGCGCGGTATGGACCGGCTGCTAGATCCAGCATCTCGGAACGAGTGCCGGTGCGGATGGGCGTGAGGCCGGAGAAGCCATCGCCCTGCTTTAGTGCGAGGGTCCAGCGCATTAGGCGGCCCTCCCGGACTGCCAGTGCTGAAACTGAAACCAAATGTCTTTCCAGCGCTCGCCAGCCAATGAGCCGGCAACGATGTCCCGCTTGCGACTGACGCCGCAAAGACGCTTCACCATCTCCTCAGAGATCGATTGCGCGGCGACTGTGCCGCCATGTGGCGCGAGTTCTTCCGTCACATGTTCGCGCAGATCGCGGTAAGCCTCCTGCTCAAACAGGAAATCGAAGAACTCAATGCGATCCACAGTCATCGCCACCTTGCTTGCCAGCGGCGTCTGACGGCGCTCAGGGGCGGGAGAGGGCGCAGGAGCCGGCTCCGCAGGCTGGTCAGCCGCGACCGCCGCCTCGTCCGTAAGCCGCGCGATGGCGACCGGAGCCCCCGGCTTGGCGAACAGCGCGAAGGCGTCCGCCATGTGCCGAGGCTCAATGTCAAGCACGATACGGAGCGTGCCGTCCGCTAAGGTGCTGAGCTTGGTGTAGGCAGCGGGGATGATGAGGGCGCGGTCGCTCATGCTGCCGCCCCTTCGCTGGCCTTCGTCAGAGCCGCCATGACGGCAGCACGGTCATCCTTGGATGCGGCCTTGAAGCCGGCGCGGAACGTCGGGTCCCCCTTCAGCATCTCCACGCCCGCCGGTCCCTCGCAGATCTCGATCTCGTGGAGCATCTGCGGGACGGACATGCCGGCCGGCTCGTCAGCCACGTTCGCCTGATCCTTGTCGTAGAGCGCGAGGCCGAACGGGTTGCCGAACGTCATGAGGGCGCGCTTCATGGCGTCCGTCTCGGCTTCCTTCAGCGCGCTCTCGTGTGCCTGCCCAAGATCCTTGTCGATGCCAGAGCCGTAGCCGCAGCCATCGCGTGTGATGTCGCGGCCATCCATCCCGAGGGCGCCAGCGCGCACGGTGATCCGGACGCGGGCCATGTAGGCGACGCGCCATTTGCCATCGATCTGCCGGGCTTCTCCAACCTCCCGCAGGTCGATCGTCTCCCGATCCCAGGCGTCGAAGCCGAAGATCCGGTTGGCCTCTGCAATGGCGTGCCAACCCTCGACGTATGAGAGCTTGCGGCCTGCCTGAGAACGGTCCTTGACGTGCTTGCGATCGAGGGGCGCCTTGAGTGCGGCGAGTTGCTGATCCGTGAAGGCCATCGCTTCACTCCGCCGCCAGAGACAGAGGACCGTGCGCGTCGTTCAACAGATCCGCATCGATCACCGGTAAATCCAAGCCGAAGGGATCGCGGATGTTGGCCGAGGCACGGAGTAGGGCAGCCTCGCGCTGCATCTCGTCGGCCAGCCACAGAGCCGTCACGCGCTCGTCTACAGACAAGCAGTCGTCCCGATTGATGGCGTTGCTCAGCCGCCGACGAGCGGCGCGAAACATCTCCGCATAACGGATGCAGTCGGTGAGACTGACGGATGAGGTGAGGGCGTGCGACATCAGGCGATCCCCGGAATACGGAAGCCATGCTTGCGGGCGAGAAAATCTGTGCTGCGGGCAGAGATCAGGAATTGCCGGGCGTTGGCGTAGAGACCGCGCCCTCGCTGCTCCTGCGCGTTAATGAAGGCTTGGACGGCATCCCGCCGGCTCACACGGTCCTGCGTATCGCCGTGGCAGCGCGTGCCGGATACGGAGACCCTAGCGCGGGCGATGGCGGCCTTGCGGCGCTTAGCGGGGGAGGGGCGCATCAGTCGCCCTCCGCCACGCGGATACCGTCATCGACCGCCTGCGCCATCGCGTCGTGCTCGGCGAGCCTATGGAGGCGCCAGCCGGTCGTGCGGTAGTCAATCCACGAGCCTGTCTCCGTGTCGATAACGCGATGGACGCCTTCCTGAACCGGCCGGATCACGAGAGGCAGGACGGACTGGCCCATGCGGCGCTCAAACGCGCGCTTCAGCCGCTCTTCGAGAGGAGCGTATCGGACGAACCGGCTCATCACGCCGCCCCCACCAGCAGGCGGATCACGCAGGCGACGAAGCCGCCCGAGACTGCGGCGAGCAGGATCGCGACGACCATGCCGGACCCGCGGCCCTCACCATGCTCGTCCTGGGGACGGCGGGCGGGGGCGTAGATCAGGCGGTCGCCGTCGTCGGTGATGCCGAAGGCGGGGCGGGAGGTGGAGGGAAGGGGAGTGGGCATCAGATTTCCTCCGCTTCAGCGCCAGCAAGAACGAGCGCAACCTTGGTCCCCGCAAAATAAGCGGCGCACGCTTCTTCCTCGGTCGCGAACGATCCCAGAAAGATAAGCTTGCCGTTTACGAATGTTCTTACCCTAAATTGCGATCTTCCCGGGTCGAAGAACCATCCCTTGCCGCCGCCATAATCCACAAGCACTGCGCGGTTCAGCGTGCTCTCAAGGGCAGA
>NZ_JBKIBX010000091.1:0-6299 GCF_046557895.1 Methylobacterium oryzisoli
CATCGCGCGCCTCCCGGCATCGCTCCCCATCAACGCGCAAATCATCAAATCAGCGCAGACAAGCCACTAGGCGGGTTTTTGATGCCTGCTCCTCCGCCAGGACCTGTGACCGCCCGGTGCTGTACGCCCCTTGATGGCGCGACGGCCGGGCGCCGGCGGCTCCATGCGATGCGGATGCGACACCGCGTGTGCCCTCGGCCGAAGCCTGCCGGTGACGGACCCGTGGAGCCGCGTCAGTCCGGACCGAGAGGCCGCAGCAGCGCGAGGATGTCGGTCATCGAGGGGCGCGCGGTCCGATCCTGCTGGATGCAGTGCTGCTCGATCGTGCGAAGGGCCGTCTCATCGGACCCTGTCGGCATCCGCGCGATGAGCTCACCGAGGAGGATCCCCCAGGCGCGCACCTCGATCCGCTGCAGCGCGCGGCCGAGCGCTCCGGCCGGCAAGGCGGAGGCCGCACCGAAATCGCTGAGCACGGCATCGCCGGTTCGGCCGTCCCACAGGATGTTGTGGCCGTAGAGGTCGCCGTGCAGCAATCCGCGCGCGTGCAGGTGAGCCGCCCCCGAGGCCACGCCCCGGGCGAGGCGCAGCGCACTCTCCCGCGTGAGCGTCAGGCCGGGGTCGTACTCGTCTCGGCTGCAGCTCGCGAGGCTCGGCGGTCCCGCGAGAACACGCCAGTGGGACGGCAGCAGGGGCATCACCAGGCCCTGGATCCCGTCGGGATGTCCGGTCACGCGCCCCAGCGCCCCGGTGAGGCGAGGATGGCCGCCCGCGGCGAGGCAGGCCGCCATCTCGCGCTCGGGCAGGCCATCGCTCGTCATCGCCCCCTTGAAGAGCTTCAGCGCCACGGGGCGGGGCGGCTCATCGGTCGGGGGCGACCAGATCGCGCGATGCACCCAGCCCGACGCGCCCTCCCCCAGGCGCTCCTCGCTCGCCAGGTGGGCCCAGGGCACGCCGGGGATGTCGCGCGCCTCCCTCGCCGGCTCGCACGGGTTGCCGGACCATGACACCCAGGCGAGCCGGGGCAGGTCGACCAGCCAGGGCGGCAGCGCCTCAAGGTGGTTGGCCGCAACCCTGAGAAGTTCGAGGTGGGGAGCCCCCGCGAGGTCGTTCGGCAGTGCCCGCAAGCGGTTGCCGGACAGCAGCAGCTTCTGGAGCCTGGGGCGCTCGCCGAGCGCCGGGGGCAACCGGTCGATGCGGTTGTCGGTCAGCGTCAGCCAGCGCAGCGCGCGGGGCAGCGCCTCCCCGGGCACCTCGCGCATCCCCACACCCCGCAAACCGATCTGGCTGAGCGACGGACAATCGCCGAGGCCCGGCGGAAGCCGCTCGAACCGGTTGCCCGAGCCGAACAGCACGCGAAGCCTGTGCAGGCGGCCGAGATCATCGGGGAGTGCGGTGAGTCCGGCCCCGCTCAGATCGAGGAGTTCGAGGGTGTCGGCGAGCCCGAAGATGTCGCGCGGGAACTCGTCCAGGCCGGGACCGAGGCGGAGTTCCGTGGCCCCCGCGAGGTCACCCGCGCGCAACGCTTCGAGGGTGCGCAGCGTCGCTGCTTCAGCCGACACGACCGGAGACCGCCCGGAATCGGACCCTCGAGCCGTGGCGCATGGACGGTCCGTCGTGGACGGGCCAGCGATGGCTGCCCCGTGCAGGGCCCGCGCCGGTGCAGGACGCGACGTCCCGCTCCGCCAGCCGCCGGTGCTCCTGGTGCTTCGCCCGCGGCACGATCCCGCCTCGTCATCCGGGCCGGACGCCGGTCCCGGGCCCGAGGAGTAGCATTCCGCCGCTGTTTCGAACACGGCCCGATCCGGCCGGACGGCAACCGTGGTCCGCCGCCGGAAGCGGCATCAGGTTCTCTCCTTGCCGAGGGCGTCCAGGGCCTGGCCGAGCCCGCGGAAGGACAGCGACACCGCGACCTCCCGGCCGTCGGCATCCTTGAAGGTGATCCGTCCCGCCTCCTCGGCCTTGCGCCAGCCGCTCAGCACCGCCTCCGTCGCCGCGGCATCCGCCACGCACGGCCCGGGAAGGCAGCGCCGCCACGCCAGATCCAGACCGCGGCTGGCATCCTTCGTCTCCGCCACCCGCACGCTCGACGGGAAGCTCACGTTGGCCGGCAGCAGCGCCGTGATGCGCAAGCCCTCCTGCCCCGGCAGGCGTCCGACCGCGAGCTGCGCCACGGGCGCCGGCTGGCCCTGCGCCTGAATGGTCTGCGACACCTCGCACACGCGGCCCGCTCCCTCGCCGGCCAGCCGCTGGCAGCGCAGGACCCAGTCGCCGTAGGTGGCCGTCGTCTGCCCCGGCTCGGCCGGCACCGGCGCTCCTGCCTCGGCCGCCGGTTTGGGCTTCGCGGGCGGATCCTTGGCCTGCGCGGCCGCCAAGCCGGCCGCCAAGCCGACCCCTAAGCCGGCCAGCAGGCCGGCCGCGAGGAAGGCCGGGCGCGGGCGCGGGCCGGACGAGGGGAGCGCGAGGGAGAGCGGCATCAGGCATCCTCTTGCGTGGAGGTGGCGGGGGCCGAGAGGGCGGCCGGCGCGGGAGCGGGCGCGAGGACATCCGCCACGGCCCGCAGGCTGATCAGGTGGGCGTGGATCACCGCCGGCCCGCCGTCGCGGTCGGCCCCGGCCGGAGCGGTCGAGGCGGCCAGAAGCGGGCGGGCGGAGACGGCGATCACGGCCCGAGCCTCTAGAACTGGAGCGCGACGCTGAAGGTCAGGCGGTTGTCGGCGGGCTGCCGGTCCGAGCGCTCGGCCCGGCCGTACTCCACCGTCACCGCGGCGTTGGTGAAGCTCAGGCTCGGCGCGGCCGCGATGCGCAGGCCCACCCCGTAGGCCACCCCTCGCACCATCGGCCGCTCCAGCGCGGTCGGCTTCTGCTGGCGCACCAGCCCATAGGCCCCGAACCCGTACGGGCTCAGCACCACGGCGCCCGGCGTCACGTCCGGCGGCGGCAGGTTGCTGCCCAGCTGCGCCGGGAGCGAGGGCAGCCCGAACGGCAGGGTGACCGGCACCGCGAACGGCAGCTGCAACTCGCCCCGGGTGACGAAGCCCTCGTCGCCCTGCAGCAGGCCCGCGTCGAAGGTCGACAGGCCGGTGAGGGCCGCCAGCCCGATCTGCTCGGCGCGCGCCAGCGCCTGGTTGAACGAGGTCTGGCCGCGCGCCCGCAGGTCGAGCGTCAGGTGCTCGGCGAGCGGCTGGGTGATGGTCAGCGCCGCCTCCAGCTTCTGGAACTCCGGCCGGGCGCCCAGGCGCGAGAGCGACGGCAGGTCCGAGCCCGCCGGCGGCGCCTCGCGCGCGCCCAGCCCGTCGATGCCGAACGAGGCGCCGAGCCGCCCGCTCAGCACGCCCTCGCCGGCTAAGAACCACAGGACGTCCGTGGCGGCCCGGGCGACGCGCAGCCGATCGAGGCTGAAGGGCGCCGCCACCGGCACCCGCACCTCGACCCGCTCCTCCTGGGCGTCGAAGGAGGCCTCGGTGTTGAGGGTGAAGTCGCGCGCGCGCACCAGGGGGTAGCGCAGGCGGGCGGCGTAGCGCGAGAACTCGGAGGCGAAGCCGAGCGTGCCCGGCTGGGCGCGCGGGGTGGCGCGGGTGCCGCTGGCCTCCAGGTTGAGGGTCAGGCCGTCGGTGCCGAGCGGCAGGATCAGGCCGGCGGCGAGCGCCCGGTTCCTCGGCTCGGGCCCCAGGAAGGCGGCGGTGCCGCCGGTGATCGGCAGGCCGACGGCGCGGAAGTAGAGCACCTCGCCGTGGCCGGTGGGCGAGTTGAAGTCGATGCCGAGCGAGGCGGAGTAGCGGCCGAGGCTGTCGGCGAGCACGTTGTCGACGCCGGTGAAGCCGGTGACGGGCTTGTAGCGGGCCTCGACGACGAGGACGCTGGCGCCGGCCGCCTGGCCGGGGGCGAGGGTGGAGCGCAGGACGGTGCCGGGGGTGTCGCCCGCGAGCAGCAGCGTGCGTTCGAGCAGCGCGAGGGTGAGGCCGCGCTCGCCGACGAGCGGGGCGAGGACCGCGCCGACGCGGTCGCGGATCTCGGGCGGCAGGGCGGAGACGTCGACGCGCTCGATGACGCCGTCGACGACGAGGAGGCGGACGTCGCCGCCGTCCCGGAGCTGCTGGGCGGGGAGGACGACGCGCACGAGGGCGAAGCCGGCGGCGGCGTAGGCGAGTTCCAGCTCGCGGGCGGCGGTGAAGATCTCGGCGGCGGTGACGGTGCGGCCGGCGAGGCGGGCCGCGATGGCCCCGGTGGGTCCGGCCAGCGCGGGCAGGCCGCCCTGGACGTCGAGGCGGCGCACGCGCACGGCGAGCCTGTCGGCACCGGCGGGCACGTCGAGGCCCTGCCCCTCCGGGATGGCGATGGCGCCGCCCTGCCGCTGGAGCGGCGGGCTGAACGAGGGCGGTGTGATCTGAGACGCCGTCTGCGCCAGGGCCGGGGCCGCGGCCAGCGCGGAGAGCAGCATCAGGGCGCCCCCCGCGGCGGAGCCCGGCCCGCGCCACCGGCCGGCCGGGGGCCGAGGCCGGCCCGCCCGAGCCGGCGACGGCGCCGCGTGTTGCCCCCCGCCGGCTTCGAGGCAGGCCCGGTCCGCGACCATCAGCATCATCAGCGGCCCTCTGGCGTGTCGGTCACGGTGATCGGCGGCCCGGCGTTCCCAGGCCCCGCCAGCCCGCGTCGCCCGCGAACGGTGAGCGGACGGCCGGTCGCGTCGGCAGAGCCGGTGATGATGAGGCGGATCATGGCCTAAGGTCAGGTAAAAATTCGAACCGGATGCTACCTTAGCGCATCCGCCGGTGGGTGTGGATTCCTCTGCGTCAGAATGCCGAGGTGGTATGATCTCGAATCGTGGAAGTGACCTATCTGCACCATCGGCGGTCTCTCCTCTTCCATGGGAGATCGTTCGGTGAGGCGCCCAGGCCGACGGCCGTGCCGAGACGTCCGCCGAAATCCGTGATGAACGCCGCTCCGCCCAGATCCCGCGCCGCGGCCCCGAACCCGGCGCAAGCTCGGCGCGCGCAGCCCGGCGGCGTGACGCCGCCGGGCCGTCACGCGAGTTCCGCGTCCTGCCCGCGGCGGAGGCGAGGCGAAGCGTGAGTCCGGGTGGCGTGGGTGCGACGCTCCTGCCCTGTCGGGAACGGCCGGAGCCGTCCGGACCGTTCGGGTGAGGCTGCGCCCGCAGGCATGCGGCGACAGGGCAGCCCTGCCGGGATGAACAGGCCGGCCGCCGCACCGTTGATCCTCCAGATCGCACTGCGCGTGGAGTGGATGACATGATGAAGCGCATCTTGCTGTCGGGGGCCCTGATCGCCGCCGTCGCGCTGGCGCCCATGGCGGCCGAGGCTCAAGGCCGCCGTGGCGGCGGGTTCGGAGGCGGCGGGTTCGGCGGAGGCGGCCTGCATGGCGGCGGGGCCGGGCTCGGCGGGGGAGGATTCCGGAGCGGCGGGCTCATCGGCGGAGGCGGCTTCCGCGGCGGGGCCGGCCCCGCGGGCCAGGGCTTGGGCGGCGCCGGCCTGGGCGCCGGCGGGCTCGGAGCCGGCCGCATCGGCGCGGGCGGCTTCGGCCACCGCGGATTCCCGGCAGCCGGCGTCGCGCCCGGCGGCGTCCGCGGCGCGGGGATCGGGGCCGGCGCTGGTGTCGGCACCGGCCTCGGGGCGGGCGTGAACCGCGGCGCCGTGGTGGGGCGCGGGTTCCACGGCCGCGGCGGCTATGCGGGCGGCTACGGCCGGCATCGCGGCTACGGACGCGCCGTCGGCTACGGCGCCCTGGGGCTCGGCCTCGGGCTCGCGACCGGCTACGGCCTCGGTGCCTACGACGGCGGCACGGATGACTGCGAGTACCGCATCGCCAACGGCCTGCCGCTGCCCGGCGCGTGCGAGAACGACTACTACGGCACCGGGTACTGACCTCAAGGTCCGCCCGATCCCGTCGGGCCGCCTCCCTGCCGTCATCCCGGGGCCGCGCAGCGGAGCCCGGGATCCCCCGTGATGCGGGGCGCGCGGCCACGGCGTGGCCGGGCGTGGCTCGCGCGCCCGCGGCGCGCGCCCGTCAGGGCCGGGTTCGCCTTCGCTCCGGAATGACGGTCGGGGGCTGAGCCCAACCATTCGGCTGCACACCGTAAGACGGAAGTCGACGGAGGGGCTCATCCACCCCGCCCCATATCCTCGGCTGTGACGCTTCCTCTCTCGTTCCAATGCTTCGAGTGTCTCGGGCGACCACCGAAGCCGCGGTGAGTTGATAAACCTGCGATAACGTTTCGTTAGAGCGTTTTCGGTTTGGGCTGAGTCGGTGCGGGGTTTTCGGGTCTGCTGCGGTGTGATTCCCTGATCG
>NZ_JBKIBX010000092.1:0-5782 GCF_046557895.1 Methylobacterium oryzisoli
TCGGACCTTCGACCGCCAGCCCATCCGCGCGACTGCTGAGTAGAGGCCGTCTGCCGGCCGTCTACTACGATCGCCAAGCGCATCCTCGACGAGGCGGCCGTGCACCGGATGCTCGCTCTCGAACCCTCCCTTTGAGAACTGATCCCGAGCCGCCGCTCCGTATGGTCGGATACTTCGATTGAGCTAAATATCGGCATGAAAAAAACGACACTCACCACAGCCAATCACGATGTGATCGCCTACATCAGCGTGGACGCCCACGGTGTCCATACGATCACGGACCATCAGCACAGTACACTAGGGTACTACGACCCGAGAACGAATAGGACGACGAGTTGCACACATCGTCTAGTTGGTTACGGCTACCAATTACCGCACCTCATCGGCGGCCTGGAGGAGGAGTCGTGCAAGCTCAAATCAAATGCTGATCTACTTGCGGAGGCTGAACCTCGAAAGCCTATCAAACCCGAAAGTCCAGCTATACGTCAATCAGGTGGCATCCCCCCAATGAGTCCCGCTCAACATCGGCGAGAAAATTTGCGCAAGCAGAGCTTGCAGGACAAGATCAACACCGAACAACGCAGATCATCGGAACGACAGGCGGGCCTTCGCGCGCAATTGAACAAAAAGCCGGCATAGAAGAACAGCTTCTCAACCTGAGCATTTCCTAGGCTGACGATGAAGCGAAGCAGATGCCATCCGCAGGTGGCGTTGGCAACGGCGACGTCGCGGTTCTTCACTCTTCCGTTCAGAGTGAGCGTCGATTGGGGTGTAGTGCTCACGCGGGCGCGCAGGTAATAGCGGAGCAGTTATGAATATGTAGATCAGCAGACGGGCCGGGGTGTTTGTGCCGGTCCTGACAGGGATGGAGCTACGACGCTGTCTAACCCTGCCAGCGCAACCTGAATTGTATCGCATCGCGATCCCGTTTGAAGCCAATCAGAATGTTGGCATGTGAATCAGCGCCGTCTTCGAGTATTTCCCAAATCTGCGTGACACCATACTCGATCCCGTTGTCCGACAGCCAGTCCCCTATTTCTGTATCATATTCATCTAAGTAGAGCACGTACGTCCATTCCCCTTCGAACGCGATCTTCCGGCTCCGTTCGTCGCGATTGTGCTTAGCGATAGACTCTGAAAAAGAATACGAATCGATATTCATGATTGTGTGTCGGCCTCCAGGAAGAGTAATCTTTATATTTCTGTGATTATGGCTGGAATTCATTGTGTTACTTCATGATTTGGATACTTTATCTTTTCAAAATTCATCGATCATTCAGGACGTTTAGGCGTCGAACCGGATGATTCCAGCCAATGTTTTGGCGGACGCCCGCGTGGTCGAAGAATCCCGGCACTCCTCTTCTGCTCTCTCTCGATGGCCCGAGCATTTCGCTTCGACATCGTGTTGGCCTTGCGTCGCCGTTCCTGGATCTCCTCCTGGCTGCGCTCGTCCAGCACCTTTTTCTCTGGACCCGGCTTCTTCCGTTCAACGTCCATTATGCCGGCCTCGGTAACTGGCACGAGATCGGCGATGCCGATACCTTCATTTTCCAGATATTCCTTTAGCGCATTCGCCTGATGTTGATCGTACAAATAGACGTTATAGATCCCATCGAAATCAGATCGGCGGAGCGCCCCACGCAGTGTGAACTGGACGATGTCCTCGATCTCGCGCGCCCGCTCTATGTCAGACCTCTTCAGCCCGAACATCTCCATTGATGGACCATCGAAAGGCAACGCCTTGGAGGAATATATGAACGCACAGGAAGTATGATGCATAAGTGCGTTGGTACCTTCCTGTCGAGGAGAGATCCACTCGCCGTGCAGGCCGGCTCCAACGAAGTATGGTCGCACATGCGCATTCGATGACCAATACCCAAGATCTCTGATGTTCTTGAGATAATCACCCACCTGGGACAAACAATGCTCCCCATCGCGCTTCCAGAAAGCAGTAGATCCGCGATGGCACGTGAAGTAGTTGATCAGCACACGAGGACGATGGCTTCGCTCCGGCGCAGCGATCTCCTCAGTCTGAAATTCCAATTCATCAGCGCGCCATGCCTGAGCCGCCTTGTAGCCGATGCTATGGCGGTAGCCCGCTCCAGCAATCGTCACGGTTTTAAATGCTGAGAGTTCGGCAGGGGTCCAAGCCGACCACCATTTGAGAGGCATCGAGCTTCCTTTGACGTCGCTCCAGCCACCGACATTCACATGAACGCCTTGCGGCGAGCGCGCCCGCTTGTCGAAGGTCACGAGATCACGCACGTAATCGTCATGCCTGATCGATGCCGCATTAGGAGCGCTCGACTTCGGCGTGACGCGCCACCACTTCGAATGCGTTGTCGGAAAGAGATCGTAGGTCGCTTCCAGGTATGTGGCCGTTGCGGGCACGTGCATTGCGTTCGAAATAACCGCTGCCGGACTCTCATCGATATAGATGTGCCAGCCAGTGAAGTGGCTGAGATCAGCTTGCATCATGCACTCGTGTGTGATGAACACGACCACATGTTCCTCGCCGGTAGGGAGCGTAGGAACGTCAGCGATCTGACGCAGAACGGGAATGCCCCTTTGAGCGTCGTCGTTTTCGCCATGAATTGCTCGGATCAAAGGGCGGGTGCCGGCCTTCTCTGCCTTCTGTCGTAGGTCGCTGATGCGTTCAGCGATCAATGCAATTCGGCTCGTCGCGAAGATGTAGGGGGCAGCGTGGTTCGCCATCTCCCGAATCATAAGTGACGTCTTGCCCGAACCGGGCGCGCCAATAAGAACTCGAACTCGTACCATGAATAATATGCCTCGTATACAATATCTATATAATAGGTCCGCGGCCTGTATGAATCTATATATATCTTGCGGACATAATTATTACTTAATCGAGATCAACCGCTGTGCAGCGGAATTGGGGGAGGGAACGAAGGCGAAGAACTCGCCGAAGGCGAGGCCGTAGCCGTACGGCTCCCTCGCCCAATTCACCGGGAGCGGTGCGCCAGCGGCGCTCCCGTGGAACACGTCGTTGGAGTACTGACCTGAGATCATTCTCCAACCGAGGGCTCGCCTTCGGCTCGACCTCGGTCGTTGACCAGTCAGGGCGCAGGTCGAGGTCGCCACCTCTCCCGCCCTGCGCCCTAACTGACTTGCCCTCGCAATTGCAGGTCGAAATAGACGGCGCGAAGTCCACAGACCTCGAAGGTCCTAGTTCCTCGACTGCTAACTCGTCCTCTACCAAGTGCGCGAAGCGCGCTGTCCAGACACGCTGCGGACACAAATGCTGGACGCCAGAGCCAGATATCCACCTCCACGAAGGCGTGACGAGTGGGAGGCCGCTCTTGATCGACATCGAACTGATCCTGAATGGAAGTCTCATCAGGGCACCATTCGCAGCCCAGTGGTGTCGGTGTAGCCCTCAGGGGCTCCGATTGACGAAATGAAAGAGAATTCGACAGTGAGGTATCTGGACGACTACGATGCCGCGCGATCTGATTGAGGCTGACGGAAGCGTCCTGAGGCCTCAACTCACACGCCGTTGGATCTCTCGACGCATGTTCGGTCAGAGATGCCGGCATTTCTCACTACGGCTAGTGGTCCAGATCTGACGCTTGGTACACGCTCGCGAGGTCTGCTTGGAGTGGGAAGCGGACGTTCACTCTCGGCGGAGGCTTGATCCGATCTGACATGATCAGTAGCAGTGGCCTAGCCCCACGGCGCGCTGGTCGCCCGCCGTGAAGCGCACCGGCACGACGGTAGAACGGGCACCGTCCTCTCATCGAGCGCACAAGCGCCGGTCGTGCCATGCCTATCTCTGCCGAGCTTCTACTCGCCGCGTGCATGTTCGCGGGCGCGGCCCTCTACACTGCGGTCGGACACGCCGGGGCGTCGGCCTATATTGCTCTCATGGCGCTGTTTGGGGTCGCTCCGGCCGTCATGCGCCCCACCGCCTTGGTCCTCAACATCCTCGTCGCGACCTTCACGTCATTCCGATTTCTCAGAGCCGGAATGTTCCGGTGGCGCGTGCTGTGGCCGTTCTTGGTCGGAGCCGTCCCGTTGGCCTTCATCGGCGGGGCCATTCAACTTCCAGGAGCCTTCTACCGACCCATTGTCGGCGTGGTGCTCCTCTTTGGCGCGGCCCGGCTCCTCTGGCCTGGGGAGTTGGGTGCCAATCGCGAGCCCCATGATCCACCAATCTGGGGTGGCGTGCTCGGTGGTGCCGGGATCGGCTTCCTTTCGGGCCTGACCGGAACAGGCGGCGGGATTTTCCTCTCGCCCGTGTTGTTGTTCATGGGGTGGTCCGCGACGAAGACGGCCTCCGGTGTCGCGGCCTTGTTCATCCTCTGCAACTCGGTCGCAGGGCTTTTCGGCAATCTGTCGATCGTTCGAGCGCTTCCGGCCGACCTTCCGTTGTTTGCGGCTGCCGTGCTGCTAGGAGCCCTTCTCGGGACCGCCTTCGGTATTCGGTTTGCCGTGCCTGTAATCCAGAGGGCTCTTGGACTGGTCCTCTTGGTCGCGGGAGCGAAGCTGATCGGGGTCTACTAGTGTCTTGGATCGAACGTCCGAGATGGGTGGGAAGCAGGCATTCAGCCAGTCGATTGCAAACGGCTGTTTCGCGACTGGAAGCGGACGTTCGCCGACAGCATCCAACCACGCCTGCTGGCCAAGCACATTTACGAGTTGCCGGATCGCACCCGCGCGTTCTTCAGGCTGGAGCGTTTACGCCAACGGTCGCGCTGACGCGGACGAGCACCGGCTGGACGGTCAGCGGCACATTGCCGTTCAACGTGCCGGTGCTTCCTTCTCCACACGCTTGGCGTCATGCCAGTCCAACGCCGGAAGGCGCGCGTGAACGCGGCGGGCTCAGAGAACTCCAACGCAGCCGAGATCTCAGTCAAGCTCATGTTGGTGTCGATCAATAACTGCGCTGCGAGGCTAAACCTCGCGTCCTTGACAACCTGTCTGAAACTCGTGCCCTCGGACTTCAGCCAGCGGCTGAGTGTGCGCCGATGGATCCCGATCGCCTCTGCGACCTCCGTTTTGCTGAGTGGCATTTCAGTCATAACGGCGAGTAGGCGCTGGCCAAGTGTGTCTTCCGCCTCTGCAATTTCGTCGCGAGTTTCAGACCGCATTGTCAACCTAAATCAGCAGACTTGCCGTTGCTTTATTGGTACTGCCTGCTGCCTGATAGCGCAAGCTGCGGCCCGCGCGGGCAGATGAACCGCGTTCGGCGCACGTCCGGCTCGCATAGGTGTGGACGCCGCCTGAAGGACCGCTGCGCCACCGCGAGCGGTCTTTTGCTGGCGACACCTCGAATGCCTGCCCAGGGTCGCAAGCTGCCGCTCCATGATGGTGCGCGCAAGGTTTGAGATCCCCGCTGGATCAGGATGACGCCGCTTATCAAGTGCTCTATTCAATCAACCGCGGCGAGTCGATCTCACACTGCGCGAGACCCATCCATCTGTGACTGTCCGCCCTCACCGAGGTGGGCATCTGGCTGGTGCCGAGGAGCGCAACGAGCGTCGCGGCCCCAAGTTGCGGGACTTGGAAGATCGCGCGGCTGATAGGGATCGCCCTGAACAGCCCACCGCTCCACGCCAGGAGGGATTGCGCGTGGCCGGGTCTCGCCTGCTGCCTTACTTTGCGCCCTGCGCCGCCTATGCCGGTTCCTGGCTCGTGGCTTTGCCGATCAGGCTGGTCAGGGCGAGGAGGTGGGTACTCACACCGTCATCGTAGTAGACGGCCGGCAGACGGCCTCTACTCAGCAGTCGCGCGGATGGGCTGGCGGTCGAAGGTCCGA
>NZ_JBKIBX010000094.1:0-5648 GCF_046557895.1 Methylobacterium oryzisoli
ACCCGAGGACAGAATCACAGCCCCTTCCGCACCGCCACCCAGCGTGAGTCGGGCTCAGCGAGACTTGGTATGACCAGCAGCTTCCGCCCGACACCGATCGCTATCCGGCAACGATATCCGTGAGCGCTGTCGCGCGGCTGCATGACCCGTCGGGCCGCTGCCGCAACGCGCCCTGCCGCGGCCAGTTGCCAAATGGGAACTCACCAGCCTTACAGATCTCGAACTCCGCATGGGGCAGCTAAGGTAACCTTGGCTTGATCATTCGCTCGGCTACTCTTCCGCCCTATCGCGACAGTCAGATCGTGGAGCAGGGATGCCGATCCGGAGGGAACTCCGCTACTTTTACGCAATCGACTGGCCGCAGCTCTCCCACGTGATCCGCTTTCACCGCGCACGAGGGTGCTGCGAGGCATGCGATCGCCCTCACCTGCAGCGGGTCTTCCACCTCGGCGACGGGCGCTGGTGGGACACCGAGAGCGGCAGCTGGCGTAATGGCCAGAGGCGCAAGCTCCGGCAGCGGCTGCGCAACGAGGATCTCCTCGCCTGAGTACGTGTCATCAAGGTGGTGCTGGCCGCGGCTCACCGCGACCACGACACGGCGAACAACGAGGGCGCCAATTTGGCCACCTTTTGCCAGCGCTGTCATATGCTTCATGACCGTGCCGAACATCAGCGCCGCCGCTGGCTCACGTTGTTTCGGCGCAAGGCGATGGGGGACCTGTTTCGTGGCCCTTATTCGGTCAGATGACTCATCCCGATGGCCAAGCGCACCATCCCGGATCTTGGCCACCCACTCGTCCGTGAACGGAGGCGTCCTCGTGTCAAGGAAGAGACGCAGCGACTCGCACGCCGTCGCCTGGGTGTGCGGACTGGTCTGGGCGGCAGCCTGCCTCACGCCGGCTTCGGCCGAGCTCAGCCGGCATCGCGTCGGATCAGCCGACATCGCGGTGAACGAGATGGGCAGCGCCGGTCCGGTGGTGGTCCTCGAGGCCGGGCGCGGTGAGGACATGCAGAGTTGGGCGCTCGTCGCACCTGCACTCGCCTCGTGCATGCGGGTCATCCGCTACGATCGGCCGGGTATCGGGGGCAGTGCCGCGAACGCCCCTGATCAGGTCGTTCTCGCCGATACTGTTGCCGATCAGCTCCTGGTGCTGCTGCGCACGCTGGATCTGGCGCCGCCCTACATCCTCGTTGGCCACTCGCTCGGCGGCCTCTACGTCCAAGCCTTCGCTCGCCTTCATCCCACAGCGACTGCGGCGGTCGTCCTGGTTGATGCCGCGAGCCCGGCTGAGCCGCCCGGTGTCTTCGTGTCCCCGACCCCGCCGGCGAGCGGCACGGTCGCGGCGGCTGAAGAGGCGGGGGTGCCACCGAGCATCGCAGCGATGAATTCTGGGCCGCCGTTCCCGCCGGTTCCGCTGATTGTACTGGCTGCGACCGACCATGGGGACACACTGGAGCGCGAGGCGCTCTGGCGCGACGTTCAAGTCCGGACCGCGGCGCTGTCACCGCGCGGGCGGCTGATAGTCGTCGAGGGCAGTGGCCACTTCGTCCAGCAGGACAAGCCCGCAGCGGTGATCCAGGCCGTCCTCCAGGCTGCCGGGATGGCTGGGTTTGACACGTCTGACTGCAGCGCTCGACGCGGCAGGTGACGAGCAGACGCGTCAACGCCCCGCTCGCACATCGGGGTTTGTATCGGCCTTTCTGTCTGGAGCACAGCATCGATAATTACCCCGCAGCTCTGGACAGGCCATACGGCCACGCCTACCTTGTGCGCAGCCGCAAATTGGTGCGAGCTGACGCAGCTATCCAACCATCCAGGACAACGATGACACGCAATCGCGTGCGGCGGTCGTTTACCGTCGAGGTCAAAGGGCGTGGCCGATCCGGGTTGAACCTTCAGGAGGCCACGAAGTCGTCTTCTCCACCGCCGTCGGTTCTCTGGGCCGGCACAGATCTGAGCCGAGAGTTGGCTCAGCTTGCCGAGGAACCGGTGAAAACCGCCCTCCCCTCCCTCACCCAACAGCCGGCCGAGAAGGTCGAGGCCCGTCGCATCCTGCCGAGCCTGCTGGTGGTCGAGCCAATGGCCGTCGAGCCTGAGCCGGCAGTCGAGCGCGAGCCACGTCTCCCGCGGGTGCGTCGCGGCTCGGAGTGGCTGAAGGCGAAGCCAAAGCGTGAGGCGGGTGAGAAGCCAGTGGATTCGGTGATCCCCCGGCTGCCAATTTCGGCGCTACAACCTCAAACTCTGGCAGCAATGCCAGTCGCGGCACCAGATCCAGCGCAGGCAGTCAGACTGCGGCGTGTGAAGATGCACAGCAAGGTGGGTCCGAAACTGAAGGCAGGCGAGCGCTGGAAGCGGCGGCTGCCTCGTGCCTGCTGGTAAGGCGATGCCGGAGGCGGAAGGCCTCCGGCCACAATAGGCTCAGGGGAGGTTAGCCGCCCGAATTGCCCTCTCGAAGTCGGCGCTCTGCTCAGCGGCATCGAACGAGAAGGTCACTTCGAGGTGCTCATCGTCTCCAAATTCGCAGTCAGAGGGTGTCTGTGAAATCGGTTCTCCCGCACTTTGATATTGGTGGCGAATTCGGCCCAGCCCGAGTGTAGGCGCTGGTGCGCATGACGTAGACCGGCGGATCCCCGCGGACCTCGCCGGCATGCCGCGGCGCATGCAGCGCGCCCTGCGGACCCCTCGGCTTCTCGGACCGCTTCTGCAGGGCGATGATGGCAGGCGCGAGTTCGTCGTAGGCGCCCGGTGCGAACTCCTTGCCCATCGCGAACAGCTTGCCGCCTCCGCCGACGACGATGTCGCGCTGCGGGTGCACGGCGGCGTGCAGGATGGCGTTGGCCACCTCCTCGGGCGGGTAGATCGGCGGCGGCAGCGTCGGCTCACGGTCCATGTAGTTGCGGGCGCGTTGCGGCAGCGGCGTGTCGATGGAGGCGGACTTCACCAGGGTGACGGAGACGGGCGCGCCTTCCGCGATCAGCTCCATGCGCAACGTGTCGGTGAACCCCTTCACCGCGTGCTTGGAGGTGGCGTAGAGGCCCGGGAACGGGAAGGCGGGGTCGGAGGCGATGCTGCCGACGTTGACCAGCGCGCCGCCGCGCTTCCGCAGATGCTCGACGGCCACCAGGGAGCCGTTGACCGTGCCCCAGAGGTTGGTCCGGATCAGGCGCTCGTGGTCCTCGTGGGCGATCTCGCGCAAGGGGCCGTAGACGGTCAGGCCGGCGACGTTGACCCAGGTGTCGAAGCCGCCGAACGTCGCCACGGCCTTGTCGGCGACGGCCTGCACGTCCTCGCGCCGGCCTACGTCGGCAACCTCGTAGGCCGCCTTGGGGCCAAACTCGGCCGCGACCTGGGCGAGCACGTCCTCGCTGCGGGCAGCCAGCACGACGCGGGCGCCCCTGAACCGCCCCGGGTTTCCCGGAGGCTGTTTGGTTTGGGTCAGGCGGCCAGGGCTGGCTCCTGCACGCGCGCATAGTAGCGCGCCTCGGCCTCAGCGGGAGGCATATGGCCGATCGGTTCGAGCAGCCGGCGCGTATTGAACCAATCGACCCATTCGAGGGTGGCGAACTCCACCGCCTCGACGCTGCGCCAGGGACCGCGTCGATGAATGACCTCGGTCTTGAACAGACCGATCACCGTCTCGGCGAGGGCATTATCGTAGCTATCGCCGATGCTGCCGACCGAGGGCTCGATGCCCGCCTGCCTCAGGCGTTCGGTGTAGCGAATGCTCACGTATTGCGATCCCCTGTCTGAATGACACACGAGCCCACTGCCCGCGAAGGGCCGGCGCTGATGAAGGGCCTGCTCCAGGGTATCGAGCACGAGGTCGGCCCGGGCCGAGCGCGACACGCGCCAGCCCACGATCCGGCGGGCGAAGACGTCGATCACGAAGGCCGCGTAGACGAAGCCGCCCCAGGTCGCCACGTAGGTAAAATCCGCGACCCACAGCCTGTTCGGGCACTCGGCCTTGAACTGCCGGTTGACCCGGTCGAGGGGGCAGGAGGCGGCTGGGTTGGGAACGGTGGTGCGGACCCTGTGTCCGCGGACAACGCCGTGCAGGCCCATCGCCCGCCTCAGCCGCGCCACCGTGCAGCGCGCTACTGTGATCCCCTCGCGCGCGAGCTGCCGCCAGACCTTACGCACGCCGTAGACGCCGAAGTTGGCCGCGTGCACGCGCCGGATCTCGGCCACCAGCGCCGCGTCCCGCCGGGCTCGGGCCGGCAGCCTTGCAGGATCGGCCCGCCGAGCGACATGGGCGTGGTACGTCGACGGGGCGATCGGCAGCAGCCTGCAGATCGGCTCGACCCCGTAGAGCGCACGATGATCGTCGATGAAGGCGATCATGACCGGAACCGGCGGTCGAGCTCCGCCTGGGCAAAATACGCCGATGCCTTGCGCAGGATCTCGTTGGCCTGCCGCAGTTCCCGGTTCTCCCGCTCCAGCGCCTTGATCCGCTCGCGCTCGTCCGTGGTCGCCGCCGGCCGCACGCCCTGATCACGTTCGGACTGGCGCACCCAGTTCCTCAGGGTCTCGCCCGAGCAACCGATCTTGGCGGCAATCGAGCGGATCGCCGCCCACTGCGAGCCGTGCTCGCCCTGATGCTCCCGGACCATCCGGACCGCCCGCTCGCGGACCTCAGGGGAGAAGGGTGGGGTGTGCTTCGTCATGGCTCCATCCTCTCAAGAGTTGGAGCCTCCGAGAAACCCGGGGCGGTTCACCCGCGCCACGGCCATGCGGCCGGTCGCCAAGCCGATGCCACTCGACGCCCCGGTGATGACGAT
The DNA here is from genome assembly GCF_046557895.1 of Methylobacterium oryzisoli. Lineage (NCBI taxonomy): Bacteria > Pseudomonadati > Pseudomonadota > Alphaproteobacteria > Hyphomicrobiales > Methylobacteriaceae > Methylobacterium > Methylobacterium oryzisoli. The sequence continues at coordinate 4,780 of NZ_JBKIBX010000094.1, forward strand.
GACCTGCTCGCGCAGCGGCTTGTGCCTCATGTCCGTTCCTTCCGTCACCGAGCGAGGGTCCGGCTGGGCTACGTGTCAGGCGACGAAGCGTTGCGGCCGGCGACGCTTTCCCGCGTGTCCCGACGCTCCGGTTTGTCCCTGCGGGTGCGCTTGATCCGGTAGTGGATGGGTTTGAAGCTGCCGTTGTTCGACTGCAGCGCTGAGCACGCGGTCAGGCCAATGACCAGGTCCGTCTCCGCCTCGAAGGTGATGTGATCTCCTGCCCGGCTGAGCGGCGGCTCGACCGTAAACGTCCCCGTCTTCCCGTCCACGGGCACGTTCATGAAGCAGTTGAACGCCACCGGGATGCGGTCAGGCGCAACCCCGTACGGCGCGAGGGCGTGAGCGAGGTTGCCGAAGCAGCCGCGGTGCGGGTCCGCGTCGCCGTAGATGATGCGGAACGTGTCCGCCGAGCAGGGCGTGAGCAGGAAGTCATGACGCCCGACCGTGTCCTCGACGATGCGCAGGAGCACGTTCGAGCGGTTCGAGTAGATGGGGTCGCCCGTCGTCAGGTAGATCCGGCCCGCGTAGTCGAGCGTGCGCCCCGACGAGATCACCTCGTCGAGGTCGTGGCGGTTGAAGGCCAGGAGGTCGGCCACCTGCTCGCCGTGCGGGTCGATGACGGTGAGCCTGTCACCCTCGTCAAGGGTGAAGGCGACGCCCGAGCGCGGCGCGATCTCCCGGATGCCGGCCTCAGCGCACATCGGCGCCCCCGCCGTCGGATGCCCGGGGCCGGAACGGGCAGCGCCACTCCTCGCCTGTCCGCCGTCGGCACCCGTGAGACAGAGTGAGGCCCTTCACGAACGGAGGATGGCTGGTTCAGCGTAGCC
>NZ_JBKIBX010000095.1:0-5330 GCF_046557895.1 Methylobacterium oryzisoli
CCGCCCTACAGTCCCGAGTTGAACCCGGTCGAGCGTGTCTGGCTCTACCTGCGCGAGCGCTATCTCTCCCATCGGCTCCTGGCCGACTACGAGGCCGTCGTCGAGGCGTGCTGCCAAGCCTGGAATGCGCTCGCGGCAGAGACCGGCTGCATCAAGTCCCTCTGCGCCTACCCCTACCTGGAACAGACCAGTTCATAAGACGGGCGATATAAATAGGGCTTCTACAGGGATTCAAGCTCAAACTGCTTAGCTAGACTCCTGTTCCTGCACCTCATACGGCCGATTCAACATTTGTTGAAGCATAAAGAAGGATTTCACGTCAGTTTGGCACAAGATGATGCAAGGGGCGACTTATCCATCTGCTCAACAAGATGCTCAGCAGCCTTTTCTGGGCTCTTTGAGTGCATCATATCTGCTGAGAACTGAGCGGGCCTGATACAATAGGTGCGGTCTGCCCAGAGATGCGGTACAATAAGCTACGCATTTGCGAGATGTCGGTCACAACATGAGGAGACGCGTTATGCCTCTCACTTGCCGGTGCCGAAATTGCATCATGCCACCGCATATCCTCAAAAGGTTGCTGGAGAGCGAAAGCGAGGATGTGCGCAAGGCCGCCATGGCCACGTTGATGAGCACGGAGCGGCTACGAGGCCAGCGTTCGCTTCGTGCCATGATCGGCGTTGGAGTTGCCCCCGCACCCACGAAGGGCCGCCGGAGCATCTTTGACTGCAAAGGGAGTGTCAATCTCAGATCGGCAAGGCTGGTCCGGACTGAACAAGGCCCCGCCTCAAAAGATCCATCCGTCAACCATGCCTTTGACGGTCTCGGCACGACCCGCGACTTCTATCAGAAAGTCTTCAACCGGAATTCAATCGACGGCAAAGGCATGCGGCTTGACGGCTACGTGCACCGCGGAATGTACTACAACAACGCATTCTGGGACGGACAGGAGATGGTATTCGGGGATGGCGATGGGATTCTCTTCAGTGATTTCACCGGGTCTCTGGATGTGATCGCACATGAGCTGACCCACGGCGTCACCGAACACACGGCTGGCATGGAATATCATAACCAGTCGGGCGCTTTGAACGAGTCGATGTCTGATGTATTCGGGTCGCTTGTAAAGCAGTGGAAGTTACGCCAGTCCGCAGATGAGGCGGATTGGCTCATCGGTGCAGAGATATTCACTCCTGCTCTGAAGGGAGACGCCCTTCGCTCTGTGAAAGCGCCCGGCTCCGCTTACGACAATGCCGAACTGGGCAAGGATCCACAGCCCGACCATATGAGCAAATATGCGCGCCTTCCCGACACTGAAGATGGCGACTTTGGCGGGGTACATATTAATTCTGGTATTCCCAACAGGGCCTTCTACCTCGCTGCGACCAATATCGGAGGCAATGCCTGGGAGGCGCCGGGACTAATCTGGTATGAGTCGCTAAGGGCGTCAGACGCTACGACTGATTTCCAGGAGTTTGCCGACACCACAGCCGCGAAAGCCGGGCAGCTCTATGGTGCGAACAGCAAGGAGCGAGAAGCAGTCACCGACGCCTGGGGCGATGTTGGCATTCGCGTTACGTCGCCGAGCGCTGCACGGGCTCGTGCTCTGGGCGAAACGGTCGAGCAAGGCCGTGATCGCGATGCGGACCCGCTTGCGGCACTGATGCGCCATATCGAGACGCTGTCGGTCCAAGTGGACGCGCTGGCTCAGGAGGTGAGTGCTATCAGGGGCGCGAGCCTGAACGGGCCTGCAACTTCCGACATTCACCCAGCAGCGTCCGGGGACGGCAGCCGCCGGAGCGGCCGTGCGAGTGCGTACCGGAAGGAACTCGCGTGAAGGTCAGCTTCGCCCGCAAAGGTGGCTGGACAGCCACCTTGAACCTGCGCCGCCCTCCAGCAGTGCTTGACATCGATGCGCTGCCGCAAGAGGAACGCGAAGAGGTGAAGCGGCTCATTCGAGCCGCCTTCACCCACCAAGAGCAAACAGGCGATACCGGAAAGAGGGCCGCAGGCAGCTATACCATCACGGTGGACGATGGGAATAAACAGGAGACACTGTCTGTCGCTGATGCCGAAGAAGAGAAGCAGCCTGCTGCTGCTGCGCTCCGCCAATGGATCGAAGCTCGTTTGCCTCGCCAATAGGCTCACCGTGGGAGTCAGCTAAGCTCCATATGTCACCGTTGCAGGATTTTGCGCGGCCGAAGCTGCGAGCGGCAGTTTGCGGGCTAGCGAGATCCGGCGTGCGATCCTGTGTCGAGATGCATGGAGTCATGTGAGGCAGACGCACCACCCACATCTTTGCGTATTCGTTTGTTCTTTGATCTTTGGGGAACGACGATGTCGAAACGATTGCTGCTTGGATGTCTATCTTACCTCGTGACTGGCCAGGTTTGGGCGCAGACTCCCGAACCGTCCTTCATCTCCCAAAGTCCTGACTGGACCGCATCGGCGCGGGCGGACTTCTACACGCGTGACCAAGGTTCGAGGATCATCCCGCTCGCCTGGGTTAGGGCTCTGAAGCAGCCGAATGGCGAGCCGTTTCTGGCGGACAGCCTGGCGCGCTACGGCTACCTACCCAATCCGGTGAATAGCGAGGGCCTGCCAGTCGGGTTCATGGCCTCTGGGATCACCGGGTCGCGGACCCTCGCCATGAACTGTTCGGCCTGCCACACACGGCAGATCACCGTCGAGGGACGCCCCTATCGCATCGACGGCGGCCCGGCCTTTGCTGATTTCCAGAGCTTCCTCACTGATCTCGACACGGCTGTTGGTAAGGTGGTGAACGATGCCGCAACCTTCGACACCTTTGCCGCAATCGTACTGCGCTCCACCTCACCCGATCCCAGAGATACCGCTGATCTAAAGACGGCGGTCTCATCCTGGTACGAACGCTATCACACGCTCATAAGCCGGGCCCTGCCGAAGCCTCCGGCGCAGCCTTGGGGTCCAGCCCGGCTTGACGCGGTCGGCATGATCTTCAATCGTCTCACCGGTCTCGATCTCGGACCATCGCCAAGCCGCTTAATCCCCGAGAACATCAAGGTGGCTGATGCGCCAACCCGCTACCCCTTCCTGTGGAACGCCGCGGTCCAGGACAGAACCCAATGGCCGGGTTTTGCCGAGAACGGTGACGATGTTCTAGCGCTGGCCCGCAACCTTGGGCAGGTCCTTGGAGTGTTCGGGGTCTTCGAGCCGAAGCGCGATGGCGTCCTGTTCAGCTTCCTAAACAACAACTCTGCGAATTTCGACGGACTCGGCAAGCTTGAAGAGCTTGTGAAAAGGATCCCGCCGCCGAAATGGCCGTGGTCGGTCGATGTGACGCTCGCAGCCAAGGGGAAGGAGATCTTCGATCGACCAACCGCGACCGGGGGGTGCAACGACTGTCATGGGATAAAACCGGGTGCGCGCCGACTGTTCAACCCTAACACGTGGTCAACGCCCATACAGAATGTTGGCACAGACACTCGCGAGTACGGTGTGTTGGCCTGGACAGCGAAGACAGGGGCACTCAGAGGAGCCTTTATCCCGCTCGTGACCTCGCCGCTTCGAGAGACCGACACGGCCTTCAACGTCCTCCGTGTTTCAGTCCTCGGTTCGATCGTCGAGCATACCGTGACTGGCGGGCTCCTGACCTCAGCCTCGGCCGATGCGCCCCGTTCGGAGATCCGGGGTCAGTTCTCGGAGCATATTGACGCCCCGGCGTCGCCGACGACCGGTCGGGAGCTGCGCCTACCGCCGCAGCTTCGCGAACTGCAAGACGTCTACTCTGTGCCGACCACGGTACCCGAAGAGCTGCGCGGCATGGAATCAACGCGGGCCGCGGCTGCGACCCCTCCGAAAGGGGCCTACGCATCGCGCGTCATGCAGGGCATCTGGGCGGCGGCGCCCTACCTGCACAATGGCTCCGTCCCGACCCTAGCCGACCTTCTCAAGCCCAGTGACGAGCGTCCAAGGGAATTCAAGATCGGTCCGGCCTATGACAGGGACAAGATTGGCCTTGCTGTCGAGCAGCCACAGTCTAATTTCACGCTGAAGACAACGGATTGTACGGATCTGAACTCTGGAAGCAGCCGCTGCGGCCACGAGTTTGGAACTCAGCTTTCAGCGGATGAGAAAAGGGCGCTACTTGAGTATATTAAGACACTCTGATGGTGCCAAACTGCATGAAACCTGGAGTTAATGTCAGCGGCGGATTTATGGGCGCATCTGCGACTTCCATCGACTTAGCGTAACTGCCTGCAAAATGTGAGGGAGTGCTTGAATATGAGTCGAGTTACCGACATTAGACCGGATGCTACTCCGTACGAAGTTCGATCGGCTAAATGAAATAATAAGCTGAGCTCAACAGCAGCCTGGAACAGCGTTGTGCTGATTTGATTTGCTTTGTCGCCAGGTGACAAGAAAGTGGGGGACTAACCGCCTCACGGCGGAGCCAGGCTTCGAAAGAGTTGAGGTTGGTGCCGAAGGTGTTGTCCAGCGCACTAGGTTGGTGACGCGCTTGCTTAGGATGTTCTTGCCCAGGTCGATCCCGAGTATCGCGATCGATACTGCTCTGCTCCTTCCTTAATCTCGGCGCCCATTGAAAGCGTAGCAGGGCAAGCCTGGCACGAAGCGCCACCTCTTAGTGGACGCCTACGGTACACAGCTCGGTGGGAGGCTCACTGAAGGACTTCTACCACGTGATGACTCGGCTCACGACGAGTTTGAGGCTAACTTAGCGTCAGATGTCAAGCTCACGGCCGTCGTGGCATTCAGGCGGCAATCGGGTCCAGAACCCACGGGTGAGTGGTAAACATGTTGGGATAAACATTCAAGTATCATTTCTTTTATTTTACCCACCGCGCCGAAAAAAATCGCCTGACGCAGCATTTGATATGCTGTACTCTTCCCTATCGTCGGAACTTGCGATGAAGGAAATAGCCAATGATTCGGGCTCAATTACGATTTGTCCATTAGCCCTCAAGTGTACTTTATTATTATATTCTTTCAACATATCCCTTAAAAACTTCTACACAGATTTCATTAGCGCTCTAAACTTCTATACGTCAACTTTTATTCTCGCCAGAACATGTGAGTTGGTGCGGACTAGGCGCTTTTGCGTCTCAAAATCGAGCTGCACTTGTTCGAGTTCGATCTCCAGGCCACCATCAAACGCTACTTGGCCGACACGAACCGCGACCCCAAGTCCTTCATCTGGACCGCCGATCCCGACAAGATCATCGCAGCCGTCCATCGCGGGCACCAAGCGTTAGAGTCGATCCACTAGAGCGTTTTCGGTTTGGGCTGAGTCGGTGCGGGGTTTTCGGGTCTGCTGCGGTGTGATTCCCTGATCG
>NZ_JBKIBX010000096.1:0-4601 GCF_046557895.1 Methylobacterium oryzisoli
CTTCCTGGTCGCGGGCGTGCACGAGGGACGCCAGAGCCAGGGCGACGGTGCCTTCGGCTGACCCGCAGCGCAAGCCAGGTGCAAAGGCCAGCACGTCCGGCAGGGTCTCCCCAAGCCGGACGTGCTGATGCCCTGCCTCAATCCTGCTTGCTGATATGCTCGATTATAAACAATTGTTTTAACTGAATTTCTGAATTTTCATTTCCGAAGGCAGCCAGATTAACATACTTTATATTCAATTTAAGGCCACGCTAGGCAACATCGCGGCTGAATGATCAGCCGTCGGCTGGGACGGCAATGCAATTAGTGTGTCGAAGGTGTTTTCGACCAGCCAAGTTGCAGGCTTCCGGCATGTGATCTGAGGTGTGCGCCGATGTGTATTGTATGTGGTCAGGATCATGCCATTGGATCCGATGCGGCCGACCCGATCGCGGGAGCGACGTGGATTGGCACACCGGCCAGCGGCGCTGCCGCAGCAGACGGGGGATCGTTCACACCAGTAGTGAGGTCGTCGAACGACAACCTCAACGGGATCCTGTCCGCCACGAAATGGGCGACCACCACCCTCACTTTCTCATTTCCAGACGTCTATTCCGATTACGGCTCTGGATACGGAGACCAGAGTGGCGCAACCGGGATGAGCGTGCTGACCGCGGCCCAGAAGGCGGCCGGGCGCGCCGTCATGGAGGAGATTGCGGCCGTCTCAGGCCTCGCCTTCACGGAGATCGATGAGACCTCCACCACTCACGCCGCTATCAGGATGGCGAATTCGACGGCACCGTCGACCTCGTACGCGTGGTTGCCCGGTTCGGGCAGCGCATCAGGCGACGCCTTCTTCGGCAATGTGAAAGCCAGCACTCCCGTGCCCGGCACCTACGCCTACCACACCTACCTGCACGAGATTGGGCACACTCTCGGCCTAAAGCACGGCCAGGATACCGGCACGTTCGGCGCGATCTCCGCACCGATGGACTCCATGGAGTTCTCGGTGATGACCTACCGCTCGTATGTCAGCGCCCCCCTCAACGGCTACACCAACGAGTACGCAGGCTACGCTCAGTCGCTGATGATGCTCGACATCGCGGCACTCCAGCATCTGTACAGGGCCGATTACAACACCAACTCAGGCGATTCAGTTTATTCCTTCGACCCTGCGACTGGTGAGATGTCGATCAATGGCGTCAGCCAGGGTGAGGTCGCCGGCAATCGGGTGTTCCGTACCATCTGGGATGGAGGTGGCCGGGACACCTATGACTTTTCGAACTACGACACGGACCAGTCGATTGAGCTCGGCGCCGGATCAGGCAGCCGGACATCCACCGCTCAGCTCGCCAATCTGGGCGGCACGTATGCCCGTGCCAATGTCTTCAACGCCCTTTTGTACAATGAGAATCTTGGCTCCTTGATCGAGAACGCGATAGGCGGCTCGGGCAACGACGCGATCACCGGAAACCAAATTGCCAACGTCCTTCAAGGTGGCAATGGCGACGATACACTGGATGGCGGGCTCGGCGACGACACGATCGTTGGCGGAGCGGGTGTCAATGCCCTGTACGGTCGGGCGGGCGACGACACGGCGGTGTTCGATTTTAGTCTCACGGAGGCGAGCGTCGGTCTGCAGAACGGCGTGACCGCCGTTAGCGCGTCGCACATTACGGCCCTGCTGTCCGGATTTGAGCACTACGCCTTCGCGGACGGGCAGATCGACACCTGGGATGGTGCTCCCCTCGTCGATGACCTGTTTTATGCCATCGAAAACAAGGACGTGTTCAGGGCCGGCATCGATGCCGACCCGCACTACATGCAGGTCGGCTGGAGGGAGGGACGTAACCCCAACGCCTACTTCGACACTGCAGCCTACCTGCAGGCCAACCCCGATGTCGCAGCCGCCGGCCTCAGCCCCCTTGACCACTATGCTGCCTCCGGCTGGAGAGAAGGCCGCAATCCCTCCCCACGCTTCGACACTGACCTCTATCTCAGACAGAACCCCGACGTTGACGCCGCGGGCATCAACCCGCTGCTTCACTACCTGCTGACCGGCTACGATGAGGGACGTCAGGCCCCCGCCTCCGGCAGCATGACTTCCAGCGACGTGGCCACCTTCCACTTCCGCTTCGCCGACGCGATGGTGAGCTACGACGCGGCCGGGCAGGTCAGCATCGACGGGCCGGACGGCAGCCACGCCGTGCTCGCGCCCGGCCAGGTGGGCGTGTACCGCTTTCAGGACGGGATCATCGACACCACGCACGTGGGCGCGCGCGAGCTGGTGGACGACCTATACTACTACGCCCAAAACAAGGACGTGTGGACGGCCGGGCTAGACGCGGCCGCGCACTACTATGCCTCCGGCTGGATTGAGGGACGTGATCCGAACGCGTACTTTGACACGAGCGGATATTTGGCGGCCTACGAGGACGTGGCGGCAGCGGGGTTGAACCCGCTGGTGCACTACGATGCGTCAGGCTGGAAGGAAGGACGCGATCCCTCGGGCTCGTTCGACACGAGGCACTATCTGAGCCAGAATCCCGATGTGGCCGCGGCTAATCTGGATCCGTTGTTGCACTTCCTCATCTCGGGGCAGAACGAGGGTCGGGCTGCGTTCGCGGACGGTGAGTTCGCTCAGCCTTGATCGGACTCCTTCAGACAAAGCATTCAGGCATCCGCTCCCAACCTCAGGCTGCGTGCCGCGCGACCTCGTCGACAGATTTCAGCTGTTCCCCCGTCGCGCCGCGAGCTTCTGCCCCACGGCGCAGGCGCTACTGGCATCGTCGGCCTGCACCGCCGTAATCTGATTCGCGACACCTCCTTTCAGGATCAGATGCTCAGCCTGCGGCAGACTGCACAGGGCATCGCTGTTGGTTGGTATCACAGTGGTCGGCTCTGCGAGCTTGTCGGCGGCGTATTTGGCGATGGAGGAGGCGAGACAGGAGCGGCCAGGACGCTCAAGCCGGAAAGCAAGTACTCCGCCCACTTTTCTGTCATTATGCTTGTCACACTTCCAAATTCATAGAACTAAATGGTCGTTCCTGAGTAATTATTTTAGCGAGTATTCACTCTTCGTGGTACAGAGCAGAGCGCGGCTGTAATGGCCACTATGCATCAATTTGTATGCGTTGATGGGAGCATCACTCCAAGCTCGCTCGACTCGATGTGCAAACACAGCCTGCAATGAGCTGCTTGGGACGCACGACTCCCGGCGGACGTCATCGGTCCCGATCATAATTGCCCGCAATTACCAGGCAGAAGCACTCTGAACACACTTAATTCTCAGACTTACCGATTTATTATGGTTTATCTTCATTAGCGTGGAATATGATATCTCAAAGGGACGGAACTTTTCGAGAGAGACACTCAAGAGATCTGTATAGTAGCCAATACTGTCCCGGTCTCTGTGCGAATAACAAACCGCCAGTGATCGATATAGTTCACCAATTCGCCGCCCTGGCGCATTTCATTCACAGTTTCTTCAGCATATTGTAAAATCATCTGCAAATCCTCTGCCAAAATGCCCTCGTCATCGTGGACAGTATTAAGCCCGTCGGTGAGGTCGAAATAAAAGCGCATAGGCCCACGACCTCCCAAGTTATAACGACACTGAGATTACCGCTTAGATTACCTACAAGAATCTCAGCCAGCCTGTTGATACACAAAGACCAAGCGTCTGTATTAATAGAAATTTGATAGGACGCAGCCAATCTTTGGGGATAGCAGAGCATAAGATTAAGGCTTAGGCGCGAGACTTAATGCAGCAAATTTCAACTTAAGCGTGAGATTAAATGTGCACATAGAACTTGCGCGAGCACAACCCGCGGAACAATCGATCCAAAATGACCTGACCGGCAATTTGGGCTAAGCCCAGTGAGAGGCTACTGCGTAGCGGTAGCCCCGAGTAGGCACACGGGCAGATCCGGGAAGCTGACGGGCGCGGGCAGTCGGTAGCGGAGCGATGAGTGCTGCCTGGCGCGGTTGTAGGTGTTGTGCTAGCGGCGGATCACGACCTGCGCCTCCTTCATCGAGTAGAAGATCTCCAGCTTCAGGCACTTGTCCTCCAGTTCGTGACGATCCAGACAGCATTTCCGCTGTAGAGGCCTGAATGAGGTGCAATCTTCGTCGCGGTTACGACACCCAGGGCCGGAAGATCACCCCGCCCACAATCGAGGATTTGCGCTAGGAAGGCGATACCACAGCGTCCGTTTACTGCCACGCGCCGTGGCTGCCACTGCAGCTGTAGTTCAATTACGTGCACGACAGAGCGGCTTGAATCGGAAAAACAAAGCCCATCGCTACAGGGAAATGACAGTTAGGAATGCGCAGCCCTTGGCAGACGACATCGAATTCAAGGAATGGCCCGCGCGACTAATGCCGAGCGAGCCAAGTGGACTTTAAAGCGCGATGAGATGATCACGCATTTTGCCGCTCCCTCTAATACCGCCGCGCTTTAGCGTTGACTCGAACGTGAGTTGGTCGTGACGCACGTCTGTGCTGGCCTGCGACCTGTGCAGCAGGAGGCCGCGATGGCACGACCGGGCTTGACGATCCGCACCGATCTCGCCAGTGCCGCCGAGTTGCGTCGCCTGGCCCGGCGCGAGCCCCGCCGCCGC
>NZ_JBKIBX010000097.1:0-4415 GCF_046557895.1 Methylobacterium oryzisoli
TGGGGCGAGTTGCGGCCGACCGGCAGGGCGCCGGGCAGCGCCTCGGTCTCGAAGCCGTTGCCGAACCCCGAGAGGTAGCCCGGCGCGAGGCCCGAGCCCGTGGCCGGAGCGCCGGATGCGGCCGGAACCTGCACGGTCATGGTTGCCCTCCCGCTGCCGTCGAGATAGTTTCGTGCGTAACTATCTTGACGGAATTAGTTGCAATTGAAACCGAAGTCAAGCGCCGGCTCGGCGCCGAGCGACGTCACCCTGACGCTGGCGAGTTTCCTGCCCTACCGGCTGAACGTGGCAGCGGCGGCGGTGAGCGAAGGGCTGGCGCGGCTCTACGCGACGCGCTTCGGCATCGGCATCCCCGAATGGCGCGTGCTGGCCACGGTGGGCGAATTCCGCTCCATGACCGCGACCGCGACCGCGATCGGGCTCCACGCCCATATGGGCAAGGTGAAGGTGAGCCGGGCGGCGGCGGCCCTGGAAGCCCGCGAGCTGATCCGGCGCGAGCCGAACCCGGAGGATCTGCGCGAGGCCTTCCTGGTGCTGACGCCCGCGGGCGAGGCGGTCTACGCCGAGATCGTGCCCCTCGCCCTCGACTACGCCCGCAGACTGACGGCGGAGTTTCGCCCGGACGAGGAGGCGATGCTCAATCGGCTGATCGACCGGTTGCTGCGGCGGGCGAGCGAGATGGGCGGCGCGTAGCGGCGCGCTCGACGGCCCGACCGGCGGTCAGCCGCGGGCGCGCCCGGCGGAGCGGGCATGGGCCGCGTCCAGTTCCAGCGCGACGTTGCGGGTGAGGTAGTCGCGCACCTTCGGATCGGGGCTCGTGGCGGCGAGGCGCGCGCGCAGGTCGTCGGGGCTCGGTGCCCCGCCGAAGCCCGGGGCCAGGAGGCGGCGCAGCACCTCGCTGACGATCAGGGACCGGTCGTAGCCGCGATGCTGCACCAGGCGCCTGAGGTGGAGGACGAGAGAATCGGCGCCCTGGGCGCCCGCAAACGCCTCCCCCGCCCTGAACCGGCTCTGTCCCATTCTGATTCTTCTGCTCCGGCGGAGTGGCCATCGCATACTAGGGCGGCGTTTCGAACGAAGGGTTAACCCGGTCGGAGCCCGGGCCCTGCGCGAGGAACCTACTCGGCCCCGCTCTCGTCCTGAGGCCCTGCGAGCCCGAGGCGCACCCAGGCATCGAGGGCCAGCCTGATCCCGTGACCGGCGATCGCCACGACGATCATCGATCCGGCAAGATTGAGGAAGAGCGACGCATCCGACATGACTTGTCTCGACACTGACGAGGCCCCGGATCCTGAGCAGATCTTGCCTTGGTTAACAGGGCGTTAACCACCGGGGCGCGGTGATCTCCATTCGACCGACTGAACCGGTCAGGACACACCCTGACATCGATTTGGGGCAGAACGATGTGCCGCCGCGCACGTTGCTGCGCCTCCTGCGGCATGCGGATACTGCATAGCTCCCATGATGGCATCTGGCATACCAAAAATTATTGTGCGGTGCCATATTCGCTGCATCGCACAACAGGGATGCCTCTCCGATGACCGCTCTCCTCCTCCTCGGCCTCGTCGTCGCCGTCATCAACGCGTCGCTGGCCCTGGTGCCGGCCGGTTCGGTGCCGAAGGGCTCCCCTGCCCCGCTGTCGGGCCGCGAGAAGAACGAGATTCTGGCCGCCGGCCTCGGCGCCTGAGACACTAGGCTTCGTCGCTGCGGCGCTGCTGCAGCGCAGCGAACCGGAGCCTTCATCCGAGGGAATATCCCGTCGGCGGATCGGAGCCGAACCACACGGGACGCTTTCTTTACCCGTCCGGGGTAGAACGCCGATATGGCGGGCGCCCCGATCACGGCAGCAAGCCAGAATTGAGCCCGCCAGCAATGCGCTGCGCGGGCTCTTTTCGTTGGCGAGGAGCTGGCTCACGCCACCTGCTGGCGATTGACACGCCCTCGAACCTCGTTCAAATCCGGAACAACGTTCCGGATTCGAGGGCGCGATGGCCGGCGGGTTGCTGCGGCGGGCACTGGACCTGGTGGAGTTGCTCGCCGGGCACGCCCGCGGCCTGCCGCTTCAGACCATCGCCGACACGCTCGGCATCCCCAAGAGCGGGGCGCACCGGCTGCTCGCCGAACTGGTCTCCTACGCCTACGTGACCCAGGACGCCGAGACCGGCCGCTACCTGCTGACCACGCGCTTCGCGACGCTCGGCCTCAAGCACCTCGCCAATTCGGGCGTGGTGGACGTGTCGCAATCCGTGCTGAACCGGCTCGCCGACCGCAGCGGCGAACTCGTCCGCCTCGCGGTGGTGGATTATCCCCGCCTCGTCTGGGTGGCGAAGGCGCAGGGCGCGCGCTCGGGCCTGCGCTACGACGCCGACATGGGCACGGAGGCGACGCTCTCCACCACCTCCACCGGCATCGTCTGGCTGGCGAGCCTGCCCGACGAGGAGGCGCTGCACCTCGTGCTGCGGCAGGGCCTGCGCCCGCCGGGCACCGCCGGCCCCAACGCGCCGCGGACGATCCCGGCGGTGCTCGATCTGATCCAGGCCGCCCGGGCGCGCGGCTACGCCTGGGTCTACGAGACCAACGCGGTCGGGATGGCGGCGATGGCGGCCACCATCGTCCATCCCGGCAGCGGACGGGCCATCGGCAACGTCAGCATCGCCGGCCCGAGCGCCCGGCTTACGGAAGCCTGCCGCGATACCCTCGCCCCCGACCTGCTGGAGGCCGCCGCCACGCTCTCGGCGGTCGGTCCCCTCTCCGACTACCTCGCGGCGCTGAGCGGCGGGCGCACGCCCGACCCGGCGCGGCTCGCCTGACACGGGAGATTCTTCGACGTGAGCGACCTCGATCATGGCACCGTGGAGCGTGCCGGCCTGAACCAAGACGGCCTGAACCAAGACGGCTTGAACCAAGACGGCCTGGACCGCGAGTTCCTGCAGCGCGACCGGGGCCTGCACCCGCCGCCGCTCACGCCGGACTACAAGACCAGCGTGCTGCGCTCACCCACCCGGGCGCTGCTCTCGCTGCAAACCTCCCTCTCGGAGGTCACCGGGCCGGTCTTCGGCCATGCGGAACTCGGGCCGCTCGACAACGACCTCATCCGCAACTACGCGCGGGACGGCGAGCCGATCGGCGAGCGCATCCTCGTGCACGGCCTCGTGCGCGATGAGAACGGGCGCGGCGTGCCGCACACGCTGGTGGAGTTCTGGCAGGCCAATGCGGGCGGGCGCTACCGCCACCGCAACGACCGCTACCTCGCGCCCGTCGATCCCAATTTCGGCGGCTGCGGCCGGGCGCTGACGGACGCGCGGGGCTACTACCACTTCCGCACCATCAAGCCCGGCCCCTATCCCTGGCGCAACTTCCTCAACTCGTGGCGCCCGGCGCACATCCACTTCTCGGTGTTCGGCTCCGGCTTCTCCCAGCGCCTGATCACCCAGATGTACTTCGAGGGCGACCCGCTGATCTGGCGCGACCCGATGGTGCTCGGCATCCCGGACCGCGCGGCGGCCGAGCGGCTGATCGCGCCCCTCGACCTCGCCGCTGCCGTGCCCCTCGACATGCTGGCCTACCGCTTCGACATCGTGCTGCGCGGGCGCCAGCAGACGCTGTTCGAGAACAAGCTCCAGGGGAACTGAGCATGGTCCAGCCGCTGCCCGACCGCCTGCGCGAGACCGCCTCGCAGACCGCCGGTCCCTACGTCCATATCGGACTCATCCCGCATCAGGCCGGCTTCGACATCTTCGAGACCACCTTCTCGAACGTGCTGGTGCAGCCCGACACCGCGGGCGAGCGCATCCGCGTCGAGGGGCGCGTCTTCGACGGCGCCGACGAGCTGGTGCGCGACGTGCTGGTGGAGATCTGGCAGGCCAACGCGGCCGGCCGCTACAACCACCCGGCCGATCGCCAGGAGGGAAAGGCCCTCGACGCGAGCTTCCGCGGCTGGGGTCGCGCCGGCTCGGATTTCGAGACCGGGATCTGGTTCTTCGAAACGATCAAGCCCGGGTCGGTGGAGGGCCGCCGGGGTCACCGGCCGATGGCGCCTCACATCAACCTCTGGATCGCCGCCCGCGGCATCAACATCGGGCTGCCGACGCGCCTGTACTTCGCGGACGAGGCCGAGGCGAACGCCGCCGACCCGGTCCTCAACCTGATCGAACAGCGCTCCCGCCGCGCGACGCTGATCGCCCGGCGCGAGGAGCGGGAGATGCCGACCTACGTGCTCGACATCCGGCTCCAGGGGCCGCAGGAAACCGTGTTCTTCGACGTCTGAACCGATACCGGGAGAGAGGCCCCATGAGCGCAGGCCAGATGAGCGCAGGCCAGAGCATGAGCGCGGCAGATCAGAACCCCGTGGTGATCGCGGTGGCGATCACCGGCTCGGTGCCGCGCAAGGCCGACAACCCGGCCCTGCCCACCAC
>NZ_JBKIBX010000098.1:0-4369 GCF_046557895.1 Methylobacterium oryzisoli
ATCGTCCTCACCCCTGCCGCGGAGACCGTCCGCTAACGGGGTGTCTCAAGCAACCGTGGGGCGGAGGACATCACTGACGCCTCGCCCGATCAACCCACGGTCCGGAAGGAGCTTCCCGACAAGCCGATCACGTGGCAGACCCCCTCTGCGCCGGTGCGGCCGTTCACCTGCAGGAGACCCTCTCCAGGCAAGGCCGCGGCGGGGGTGATGGCGAGACCGGACAGGACCGCAGCAGACAGTGCGGATCGGATCGTGCGAGGAGTTCCAACCACAAGTAATGGCTCGGATTCAGCATTTTGAGGGAGCGGACAATGTCTCGCCTATTGTGATCAAGCATCGCTGATGCGCAGTGTAGGCGCCACACCTCTGGGACATTCCGTGCATCGCTCCGCCGGTGGCAGGTCGTTTGGAATGCAAGATGATGGCCCTGGACTGACGACGAACCGCGAGATGTTGCGGGGACATGGCAAGCGCCAGTTGTGGAAGCAGAGAGGCTGACAGGTACATCGGATCCATGCCTCTCTACACCCAGCAGACCACGCCGAAGCGGATGGTGCCCTGCGCGAGCGGCCCGTCAGCGACGGGTATCGCGCCGGAGGGTTTCAGCTCCGCGGCAGCGGTCTCCAAGTCGGCGACGAGCTGATCCTTGTTGGCCATGAAGATCGCGGGATCGGGGTTGGGGGCGAGGCGGCGAAGCCGAGACACGGAGGTCCGCAGCTGCGTCGCCTGAACGCGCGGGTCGAACACGGTCGGGTCTCCGGGGTGCTGAAACGCGATGCGCGCATAGCAGGAAGGCCCCGGGCGCACATGGTCGAACGCGGCCAAATGTCCTGCCTGCCTGACACAGCGTCAGGGCCGGCCGCCGCCAAGGTGCATCCGAGCGTCGAGTATTCTCAAACGTGAGCCTCCACGTCCGGAAATTGCCTGGGCCATGCGGCGCGGGAGCGAAGGTTGTTCGTCAGCAAACTCACAGCACGCTTCTTCTGAGCCTTCTGTCGCACTCAGAGTGCGCTCGCTCGTTCAACTCTCAGCGGACGCTCCGGAAGCGGGCGAATCGTGATCCCGGCCATCACGTTTCCGAAAATGGGCGCATGTGAGAGAGACGGACTGCCTGCTTGCCCGAGTTGAGAAGCCCGGAGACAGGATAAAGCGACGGCTCGCCGAGCGAACCGAAGTTGTGCTGTTTTCAATAATTCTAAAGTGAATAGCAATAACATTGTTTGTCCTGGCCCGTATGAGGCGCTATGTCTTGCCTATGACGCGTCGCGTGACCTATCAGATCCTCGATACGCCGGATGGCTGCTTTGCCGTAGCTGCTACGATTGAACCAGATAAGACGTACTTTCGCACCGGCTTCACGACCCATGACCAAGCCGAGGAGTGGATCGAGGGTCTGCGGATGATCATGGCGGCCATCGGGGCACCCCTAAGTCTCGCCTTTCCCGAGCATCCCGGAGCCGTCCCTGTCGATGTGCTGCTAGCCCTCCTGCGCAAACGGTCGCCCGAATTGGGTTAAGCGCACCCCATTTTGCTGATATTGGTGCTCCACTGTACAGTGGAACTCCAGATGCCGCTGCTCTTCACTGCGAGATCAACGGCTGGCTCGCGTGTCAGCCGCATCGATAAGCCACTTGGCTCGGTCCTTCTACAGGGCGACAATCGATCGGACGGTCTGGCGCGCCTGAGCAATCCGCCGCCCCGAAATCACACTACCGGGCGAGCCGCCCCTCGTATGAAGTTCTGACACATTCGACCGAAAACGGTCCGCCGGTTCAGCACGGGCATCTACCTGCCGGCCGGGCGGCTGGTGATCGATGCCAAGAAGCCGGTTGCGGACCCTTCGGCCTATACGGTCATCGTCGCGCGGATGATCACCCTCTGCGAGGGACCGAACCTCTTCCTGAACACCAATGACGACGCGACCACAGTGCCAATGCCCGATGGAGACGCTTCCAGGGTCGCCGCTGTCTCGCCGGCCAAGTGACAAGCTGGAAGCCGGGCCTGTTCCAGTGCTGGGCGCAGATCTGCCGCCGCGCAGGTGCTGCGACATGCACCTTCGATGTCAGGGTTAACAGATGGTTAGTTTCTACGCCAGATCTGATATTTATTGCCTTAAAAATTCCGACATAGATTGGTTTTATGCTCACACAATTGGTATTGCCGCATCTGTGGAGCTGGAATGTCACGGCAACTCCGCCGTCTCGTCAGACAGCGTGACGGCAACGTCGCCATCACCTTCGCCCTGGCCTTCATTCCGCTGGTGATGCTGGTCGGCGTCGTGGTCGACCATGCGCGCGCCATCGACATCAGGGCGCGGCTGCAGCAGGCGGCCGACGTCGCGGCGTTGGCCGTCATCCGCGAAGCGCCTGTCCTGTCGCAGGCGGACTTCGAGAAAAGGGCGCGCTCCTTCTTCGATGCCGCTTATCCCGGCCTGCCCGGCATCTCGCTCTCGCGCTTCACGCCCACGCGCACCGGAGCGCAGATCAAGATCGAGGCCGTCGCCAGCATGCCGACAACCTTCTCGCGGCTGATGCATCCGGAGCCGATCGTGGTGTCGGTCAGTTCCGAGAGCACGGCGGGAGGGCAGGCCATCGAGGTCGCTCTCGTGCTCGACACCACGGGCTCGATGAACCAGGACGGCAAGCTCCCGGCGCTCAAGCAGGCGGCCAAGGATTTTCTCACCTATCTCGACAAGACCGTGCTCAGCCGCAGCGACGCGAAGGTCGCGCTCGTTCCGTTCACGACGCAGGTCAATCTCGGGCCCGTCACGACGTCCGCGTCGTGGCTTTCCTTCACGAAGCTCAATCAGGTCAATGCGCAGAACTGGAAGGGCTGCATCTCGGACCGGGATCAGCCCTACGACGCGCAGATGCCCGTCACCGCGTTCACGACCGCGAATGCCTACCCGGCAGCGACGTGCGCCAGCGTCTCGAACCAGACGAACCAGCCGACGCTGTCGCGGATCCAGCCTCTCGGTACCGATTACGCGGTGCTGCGGACGGCGATCGACGCCATGCAGGCGGACGGAAACACCAACGTCGGCATCGGCGTCGCCTGGGGCATGGAGGCGCTGACGCCCGACGGTCCGCTCGCCACGGCCACGGCCATGTCCGACAAGCGGGTGCGCAAGATCATGATCGTACTCACCGACGGCGACAACACGCAGAACCGCTGGGATCAGCAGGTCTGCGGCTATTTTTGGGGGTTCTACTTCTGCAACAACGCCAGTGCGGCGATCGATGCGCGCACCCTGGCGGCCTGCACGGCCGCGAAGACGGCCGGGATCATCATCTACACGGTGCGGGTGATAGAGGGCAACGAGACCATGTTGCGGTCCTGTGCCAGCGAGAACGGCTTTTTCTACAACGTTCTGACCGCGGCCGATCTGAAGCCGGCGTTTCAGAGCATCGGCAGCTCCATCGCCAAGTTCAGGCTGACGCAGTAAGCGACGGGGTGGATCCCGCGGACGTTCGCCGACGGCTCATGAGCGCGTCCGCAGGGACCGGCAATGCCTGAAGACCATGTCCCATCTGCGGACGTCACCACGATCCGACGCACCCTCGGCTGCCACTCATATCCAAGTGCCGCGTTGGTAGGGTGGATCATCCACCCCCTGGGAGCTCGCCATGATCTCGGTCGCCGGCTACTTCCTGATCTCCGCCGGCTTGGTCGCGCTGCTCGTGATCGCCGCAGCCCTGAGCCGTTCGAAGCTCGATCCGACCATCAAGCCAAGGACACGCTCCTCGCTCGAACACGTCCCCGGGCACGTGTCGGGGGCACATCGGCGCAGGCGCCTGTAGGTCATCGACCTGGTGGGAGAGTGTCCATGCGCGGCTGAGGCAGCCGGAAAGGCGCTCCGGGGCGGGCACACAGCTCGGTGGCCTGCTGGCCCAGACGTGGGAGGGGCGTCCCTGCCGGCCCGTCCTCGTGCCGCCCGGAGACACGGCCCTGCACGCGTCATGCGGCCGAGCATCGTTCACGCAGTGCTCGTTCCAGTTCGGTTCATCCGGCAGCCGCGCCTTCCCCACCTTGCAGGCCCGCGTCAGGACGCGTCTCGGAATCTCGGTGACGGAGCCTGCCACCTGACCGGCCGAGACGCGGCCGGGCCACGCTGCGGACTGCACGGTCGTTCGAGGGCGGAGCACCGCGGGCGGTGCTTGCCCTGTCTGAATCGCCTCAGGTCCTCCGGGCGCGTCGGGGCGGCCAGCGGCTTGCTCTTGCCATTCGGGGCACGGTACCAGCCCCGAGTCAGGACCACGAGAAGCTGTTGTGCCACGCGGCCGTCGGGCTCTGGCCGAAGATCTCCTTCGCTTGGTACGTGCCCTCGAACGCGTCGTCCTGGATGCCGCCGCCGTACACGACGTTCTCA
>NZ_JBKIBX010000099.1:0-3909 GCF_046557895.1 Methylobacterium oryzisoli
GTGCCCCACAGATTGGTCCGGATCAGCCGCTCATGGTCCTCCGGGGCGATCTCGCGCAGGGGTCCGTAGACAGTCAGGCCGGCCACGTTGATCCAGGTGTCAAACCCACCGAAGGTCGCGACTGCCTTGTCGGCGATGGCCTGCACGTCCTCGCGCCGGCCCACATCGGCGGCCACGTGCACGACACGAGCTCCGAACTCGTCGGCGACCCGAGCCAGCACGTCCTCGCTCCTCGCGGCGAGCACCACCCGGGCGCCGCGCTCGGCCGCCATGCGGGCCGTCGCCAAGCCAATGCCGCTCGAGGNNNGCCAGCACGTCCTCGCTCCTCGCGGCGAGCACCACCCGGGCGCCGCGCTCGGCCGCCATGCGGGCCGTCGCCAAGCCAATGCCGCTCGAGGCGCCCGTAACGCTCACGCGACTGCAAGCGGCTTACCCGGGTGCCTATCCTGACGGCCTGCTTCGGACCGTGCAGCGGCGGCTGAAGCTCTGGCGGACCGAGATCGCCACCAGCTTGTTGCTCGGCCCTCCAGGGGCGCCGGCGTGCACGACCATGCCATCGGGAGCATCGGCGTGAGGCAACGACCGATCAGCCCGGGAGCATTCCTGAGTGAGGCAATACGCGCTCTCATCCAGATCGCCGCGCTACAGCCTGATCAGCGATGGTGCCGCCGTATGCACCTGAGCCTTCGGCGCTGGCTTGAGATCCCGAACCGCGATGAGACGAGCAACCTGTGCGGCTATCCGCCATGTGCATTCTCCTGAATTCAGTGGGTGTCAGTTGAAGCTGGGGTCACGTATTTCAGCATCAAGTTACAGTCGCGTCGCGCCGCGACGTCTCATGAACAACCACGCCGCAGCGGCGATTAGAGCCACGACTACAACCAACCAGATCCAATTATCCATGCCGTTGGTAGCGGGCGCGGTTGTGGGTGCTGTGGTTTGTGCCGTTCCCGGTGTGCTCGGTGTCGTTGGTGCCTGCGCCAGAGCGTGACCGGCCAGCGCAAGCCACATGAATACGGCTGCTTCAGCCTTCCTGAGCATCGTGACCTCCCTAGTGGGCACGCATAACGGCTGCCTGTAGCCGTGCGTTCCCCGCACGCTATCCACTGCGAATCACGCACGTTGTTTGCAAAGGCCAAACTTCGGCTGCATGGGCCGCCGGGGCGGCTTCGGGCGTTGATACTTCCGCACGCATCCCAACGTGCCTGCTTGGTTCGCGGCCGGAAATCCTATGAGCCCGGTTACCTGAGCAATCTTGAGCCTCCCTGCCTCCGGAACGGGAGTACGTCACGATCTGCTGAGAGATTGTTTATTGCTCGCGCAGTCAGCCGCCCGATTGCGAAATCCATCGGACGAGGGGGATAATATTGTCCTGCCGCTCAGGGCTGGTCCTCATCATTGCAGTCCGCTCGACAGCAAGTAGCAGTGCGGCGGGTTCATAAGGTTTCGAAATTAGCGGAAAGCCCGCCTTCATAGCCCTTGCAGCCTGATCGCTATAACCAGTTGCAAGCAGAACCGGCAAAGCAGGCCACTGGCTTCGAATCTGTTGGGCCAGATCAAACCCACTCTGCCCTCCTGGCATGACAAGGTCCGACAGCACGACATCAAATGGCCGGCCCGAGTTCAGGAGCTGCAGAGCTTCTGCTGCTTCGCCGGCAGTTACAACTGAATGCCCTCGTTCCACGAGGACTGAGGCGGCGACATCCGCCACCTGAGCATTGTCCTCAACGAGCAGGACGCGAAGTGCGCGCGCAGCATTGCCGAGCGCTAACTCAGGGCTGATCATTGCAGCCGCCTGAGTCTTCGTACGGGGAATGGAAATGGTGAAGGTCGTTCCGCGACCAACCTCGCTGGTCACGCGCACTGACCCATTCGACTGCTCGGCAAAGCCGTAGACCTGAGGCAGGCCAAGGCCGGTGCCCTTGCCCACCTGCTTCGTACTGAAGAACGGCTCGAACGCACGTGCGAGCACATCCGGTGGCATACCGTGCCCGGTGTCGGTCACCGAGATCGCGACGCTCTGGGCTACCTTGCCGTCATGTGCCGTGACGTTCTCGGCTTTGATCCTGAACTGTCCACCATTGGGCATGGCATCGCGCGCATTCACGGCCAAGTTGATCAACGTGATTCGAAGCTGGGAGGGATCGACCTCGACCGGCCACAGATCCTCCGGAAGGTCGAGCACGATGGTGATATCGCCCCGCAGCGACTGCTTGAGCATGTCATCCATGCCCACGATCAGCCGGGCCACATCTACGACCTCGGGATGGAGCGTCTGCGAGCGCCCGAAGGCGAGCAACTGCTGTGTCAGCTTGCGACCCTGCTCGACCGCCTGCATGGCGTTGTCGATCAGCCGCGCCTGGCGCTGCTCGGGCGCGCGTTTCAGCAGATCGAGGTTGCCCAGCACGACGGTGAGCAGGTTGTTGAAGTCGTGAGCGATGCCGGCGCTGAGCCCACCCAGGGCCTCCATCTTCTGGGCCTGGAACAGGGCAGCTTGCGACTTCTCCAGCGCCTGCTGCGCGTTCCGCCGCTCTGTGAAGTCGCGTGTGACCTTGGCGAAGCCGATGAGCCGCCCTGTTTCGTCGTGAATGGCATCGATCAGCACGCTGGCCCAGAACCGCGTCCCGTCCCGCCGGACCCGCCAGCCCTCGGCTTCGTACTTCCCCTCCCGCCGCGCCGTCTCCAGCGCGCGATCCGGGACACCCGCCGCGCGATCCTCCTCAGTGTAGAAGCGGGAGAAGTGCTGCCCGATGATCTCGGCCTCGCCGTAGCCCTTGATGGATTGCGCGCCGGAGTTCCAGTTGGTGACGATGCCCTGCGGGTCGAGCATGTAGATGGCGCAGTCCCGCACGCCTTGGACGAGGAGCCGGAAGCGCTCCTCGCTCTCCCGCAGGGCCTGCTGGGTCTTCTGCCGGGCGGTGATGTCGCGGGTGATCTTAGCAAAGCCGATCAGCGTGCCCGCGGGATCGCGGATCGGGTCAATGACGACGTGCGCCCACATGCGACTGCCGCCCTTGCGCACCCGCCAGCCTTCCTGCTCGAAGCGCCCTTCGCGGACGGCTGTGTCGAGCGCGCGCCGAGGCAGGTCGGTGCGGCGGTCCTCCTCGGTGTAGAAGCGGGAGAAGTGCTGCCCGATGATTTCGGCTTCGGTGTAGCCCTTGAAGCGCTCGGCACCGGGGTTCCAGCTTACGATCACGCCGGTCGGGTCGAGCATGTAGATCGCGTAGTCGGTGACGGCCTGGATCAGGAGGCGGAAGCGCTGCTCCTCGCTGATGGCTGGCGTGGTGGTGGTCTCAGACGACATCTGCTCCGCTCTGTGCGCCGCGACCTCAGAAGGCTGCGATCCGGCTAAGCCGCGTGTCACCAATGGAGCCGACGATGGTTTCGTTCCGTATCGCGTTGGCGGGTCGAGGAACTCATCAGGCGTGTGGCGCGATGAGCACGGGACAATGCGCAAAACTGCGGCTCGCCCATGGCGCAGAATCAACAACTACATCATTGCATCTTGGAGCCGATTACATCGGCGACAACTCAATCGCAGTAGATAGTGTGCTGCGGCGCAGGCGCTCAGCGTCGCAAATGCACGACCTTGCCCGGCTCGGCCCGGTCGGGTGCGGCCGCTGCTGTTCGGCGCCTGCTCAAGCTCCACAACACCAACCTGTTGCAGATCCGCACTAGCCGGTCGCCTTATAGTCACGCTTATTTAGGTGCTCGGCCAGATTGTAGGGCCGACAACAGGGACCAACCTATGCTCAAGAAGCTTCTGCTCGCAAGCGCAGCAGCGGTCGCCTTGTCGGGCGCTGCTTCTGCCGCGGACCTGCCTGTCCGTGCAGCTCCTCCGGTGTTCACGCCGGTTCCGGTGTTCACCTGGACGGGGTTCTACGCGGGTTTCAACGCCGGCTACGGCTT
>NZ_JBKIBX010000100.1:0-3750 GCF_046557895.1 Methylobacterium oryzisoli
CTCCTAGGATTACGCCTAGGACGTCACGTCATCCCGCTTCCCAGCAAGGTGGCCCTCGCCGGACGAATACGACTGGGCGCGCGTCGTGCGCGACCTGCGCGACGGGCGCTATCGCGAGGCCGAGCGGGTGGTGCTGGTGATGGATCACCTCAACACGCATGCCCTGGCCAGCCTGTACGAGGCCTTCCCGGCCGCCGAGGCGCGCCGCCTGGCCGAGCGCATCGAGCTTCATCACACGCCCAAGCACGGCTCGTGGCTCAACATGGCCGAGATCGAGCTGAGCGCGCTGGGGCAGCAATGCTTGGCCCAGCGCATCGCCCAGGTGGACACGCTCACCCAACAGGTTGCCCGGTGGGAGGAGGCCCGCAACGCCGGGCAGACCACGGTCAACTGGCACTTCTCCGCCGGTCAAGCGCGCGACAAGCTGCGCAGCCTCTACCCATCATTTGACCCCTGACAGGGTACTAGAGCGACGGGCAGTGCTGCGCGAAAACAGCATACGCCGCGCGGAAGTTGGCGTTGAGCGGATACGTGGTTAGGCGCCTCCGGTAGGTCACGCGCAGATCCCCCGACGACGCGAAGATCTGTTTCATCGGTTCGGGTCGCAGCGCGGTCGCCACGACGTCGAAGGCATCGTCCATCTCACTCCATTCGGTGTTGCCGCTGACGCGGAGTGAGCCCTGCTCCGCCGCGAGCGAGATCGGAATGCCGCTGCCCACCCTCTTCTCGGCGGCGGGAGTCGTAAAACCGAGCCGCCCCGTTCCCATGTGGCAGTCGAAGAAGAACGCGTGATTGCTGCTGTTGGGCACGCCGTAATAGAGAACGACGTTGTTGGTGCCCCGGTCGACCTTAGGGATCCACTTCATCGCCTCGCGGGCCGAGGCGGCCGTGGCGACGGCAGAAATGACAAGGGTGGAGACGAAGGTGCGCATGTGCATTATCCGTGCCTTCCTGAGATGAACTTCCTCACGCTGGGCGCAGCGTCGGGCAACGCTGAACGAAGGAAGCATAGGCAGATCGCAGATGCGCATCCACAGAAGTGCCTGATCGGGCGAGGTCGAGCGGTAGCGGATGCTCGCGGCCGACGCCGAGCGCGACGCAACTGCGCCGTTCGCTCACCCCATGCGCCTCCTGAACCTGACGCACGCGCTCGCGTCGCCGAGCGGGCGTCAGAGCTTTTTGCCAGCACGTCCTGCAGGATGTGCTTGTCGAGGCTCAGATCGGCCACCGGCTGCTTCAGGCGCCGCAGCTCGCCCGTGCCGAGGCTGCCGTAGAGCTTCTTCAAGCGGTAGAGTGTCTGCTCGGACATTCCCATCCGGCGCAGCACCTCGGCAACCGGCGTTCCCGTCTCGGCTTGCTTCAGCGCGAAGGCCATCTGCTCCTCGGTGAACCTGCTCTTCTTCGCGGCTCCGCTCCCCCCGTCAGAGGCTCACAAAACCCGAAAACTCGCACTCGCGCCGGGCCAAAATGGTGGGGGAACGTCAAGTCATCACCCGTCTGCTGTCAGCTTGGCTGTTGGTCTGTTGAGCCCGATGCCATCGGATCGGGAGATCGTCTCGATCACGTTGATGAAGAAATCGGGGCGAGTTGACGAAGAATCGGAATGGCACACCCACTGGAGCTATCCAAACATCTGATGGATATGACTTCCTTCCGGGGCGCAGGAACGGCCGCGGACGCCGCGGACTAAGCCCGATCAGAAGATGCTGAGGCGGCGCGTCCAGGACGGGTGACCGTGGTGGCAAGTGCCGTCCGCGGGGACCGAACAGCCGTCCATGGCCGTGACCTGCCGGTCGATGGGGGAGCCAGCAAGGATGATGAAGTCGGGATCCGGCATGGTCGGCTGCGACCAGGGTAAGCCCAAATGTAGCCTCGCAGGCATCGCTTCAGCGGGCAACTCAGATATACAAGGCGATCCGTCGGGCAATCCAAGCTCGCCACGGGAGTGGAGAGCCGGCGCCAAGCGCTATGGCATCAGTCCCGCGACCGTGCAGAAGCAGCGCTCCTGCCGGACCAGCACGGATGCTCGATGGGACTGAAGGAGCCCGATCCAGCGTGCTGAGCCTGGAGAACGAGGCGGTCAACTCCGTCCTCAGCCGACCGCCCTCGCAGCCGACGTCCACTCAGCGACCTGCAGTGGCGCGACAGCGGACAATCCCAGACCTCTTGTGGGGACAATGAGACTACAGCGCCATGATGAGCCAATTGCCGAGAATGACGAAACGGAGCTTGCGAACCGACGGCCTCATGCGGCGTCACCTGTTCGCCCTTGCCTGCGCCTTGCTCCTGCTGCCCGCGCAGGTCTTGGCCGGTGCCAGGGAGAAGATCGCGGCGCTCGCTCCGTCGGGGCTAGTGCTCGTGATGGACGAGAAGGGTAACGAGTTGGTCGCTCAGAACGCCGACAAGCCCTTCGTCCCAGCCTCCGTCGCGAAGATCGTGACCGCTTGGCTGGCGCTGGACGTCCTCGGCGCCGACTACCGCTTTCGGACCCGCTTCTACCTGGATGCCGACCGGGTGCTCTCCATTCGCGGCGGCGGCGATCCCTTTCTGATCTCCGAAGAGCTGGCTCTGCTCGCGCCGGCTTTGGTCGCCGCCATCGGCAAGCAGCCGCTCAGCGGCATCGTGCTGGACGCGAGCTACTACCCCGCCGTTATCCGCATTCCCGGCATCGAGGCGACCGACGAAGCCTACGACGCGCTGAACTCCGCGCTCGCGGTGAACTTCAACACGATCCACGCGGTGCGGAAGGGCAGGACGGTCCGCTCCGCCGAGGAACAGACCCCGATCACGCCGCTCGCGGTCAGCCAGTTCCTGGCCCGGAGCGCCCAGGGGCGCGACCGGATCAGCCTGACCCAGGATCCCACGCTGGGCCTGCTCTATGCCGGCGAGCTGATCGCCGCGTTCATCGAGCGGGCCGGCACCAGCGTCAAGGGCAAGATCTCGACGGGAACCGTGTCCGCGGGGCTGGAACCGGTCTACGTGCACCGCCAGTCCCGCCCCCTGTCGCAGATCCTGGCCGGGATGCTTCTCGACTCGAACAACTACATCGCCAACCAGGTCTTCCTCGAGATCGGCGGGCATCGCTTGGGCGGGCCCGTCAGCCTCGAGAAGTCGCTCCAGGTCGCGAACGAGGTGCTCGCCAAGCACGGCCTCACCGGGTCCATCCACCTTGAGGAAGGCTCGGGCATCAGCCGCGGCAACCGCTTCACGGCCCGGAGCCTCGTTCAGGTGCTGCACCTCTTCTCGCCCCAATCCGCCCTGCTGCGCAGCGGCGACGGCGCCCATTTCAAGACCGGCACGTTCTCCGGCGTCCGCACCTTGACGGGTTATGCCGACACGGCGAAGCACGGGCGGGTGCGCTTCGTGATCGCGCTCGGGGGCAACGACGGCGCGCTGCGCTTCCGAATCCTCGACGCCATCCGGTCCGAGCTGTAGCCGCAGGGACAGCCCCGGCTATCCATCGCATCGCGGCGCGGCTGTCCCGCGCCGATCTCCGGGCCTGCCCGGCCCTCCTGGATCGGGGTCGGCTGGGGCCGGTCCTGCCTGCGAGGCAAGCAGAAAGGGGAGCAGGATCGCCGCGAAGGCACGCGGATGCGAGTAGTTGATGCCGTGCGCCGCACCCGGGATGACGGCAAGCCTGCCGTGGGGCAGGAGGCCTGCAACCCGCGTCACGAAGGCGTAATACCAACCCTCACTGATCAGAACCCACGGGCCCAGGCGCGCAGGCCGATGGACATGATGCGCCAGGGC
>NZ_JBKIBX010000101.1:0-2984 GCF_046557895.1 Methylobacterium oryzisoli
CCCGTCCAGGTGAACACCGGAACCGGCGTGAACACCGGCGGCGGAGCCGCGCGGCGTGGAAGGTCCGCGGCAGAAGCAGCGCCCGACAAGGCGATCGCTGCTGCGCTTGCGAGCAGAAGCTTCTTGAGCATTGGTAGATCCCTGTTGCCGGCCCTACAATCAGGCCGAGCACTTAAATAAGCGTGACCATATGGCGGCCGGCTAGTGCGGATCTGCAACAGGTTGGTGCTGTGAAGCTTGAACATGTGCCGAACGGCAGCGGTCTGCCGGCATGGCGTCGTTCAGGCAGCCCTCTGCCCGCACTCTCGATCTCGATCCCGTCCACGGAAAGCCGCCTTCGCCGATATGCTAAAGGCGGGAGCGCCGCGCGACTGATGACAGCGAATCGCCGAAGAGCGTCGGAGGTTCAGAATGAACTTGCGAGCGGAGACTCACGGCTTGGACCGCGAAGAGCCGTCAGGGCGCTTGAGCTCGCATCCGGCTCGTTCGGCTATGCGCCACTTCCGGGCCTTGCCACTCAGCCGGCGAGCGGGCTTCTGACTCAGCGCTCCTTGTCGCGATCGGCATCTCTGAACCGGCCGGTCCCTGGCACTCATCGCCTCGTTTGGCGCTCAGCGTTGAAGCGTGCACGGTAGGCTGCCGGGCTGACGCCGGTCACCTTTCGGAAGTTCGATCGGAAGGTGACCGATGACGCGAAGCCGCTGGCCAACGCCACTTGGTCGACCGACGCGCCGCTCCTTTCCAGCAGCGCCTGGCCACGCCTGATCCGGGCTGTGAGGAACCACTGCAGCGGGGTGGTGCCGGTCTGCCCAGAGCCCCGCAATATAGTATTGCGGAATATTAGATTGAACGCAATAGATCAGTGCAAGCCGCAATCGAGTGCCATCGACGGCATTTCACAACGCTATCCTTCAACAGTCTCCGACTAAAGCTTGACATTTCTGGCATGCCACGACTAGGCAGGATTGTGGGGGCGCCAATCAGAACCTGGGAATCCCGGTGAGTAACGAAAGTCAGCCTGAGAGCGACCAGATTAGCCTGGTCGCTGACATCGTGTCGGCCTACGTCTCGCATAATCACCTATCTACGAGCGACTTGCCGGCGCTGATCCGGAGCGTCCACGACCAGCTCGGCAAGCTCGGTCGGCCAGCCGAGCCGGAGGCCGAGCGGCCTATCCCGCCGGTGCCGATCAAGAAGAGCGTGACCCCGGAGGCGATCATCAGCCTTGAGGACGGGCGGCCCTACAAGTCGCTCAAGCGCCACCTCACCACCCGCGGCCTTACGCCCGCCGAGTACCGTCAGAAGTGGGGCCTGCCGCCCGATTATCCGATGGTGGCGGCGAACTACGCCGCGCAGCGCTCCGAACTCGCCAAGAGCATTGGTCTCGGCCGGCCGCGGCAGAAGCGGTCCGCCTGNTTATCCGATGGTGGCGGCGAACTACGCCGCGCAGCGCTCCGAACTCGCCAAGAGCATTGGTCTCGGCCGGCCGCGGCAGAAGCGGTCCGCCTGATCACAGACAGGCAGCGGCTGGAGATGTCCCGGCAGTCCAGCCGCTGTCCCGCTCGTCACGGCATCCTACGGATCCGGAAGCGCTCTGCGCGCGGATGATTGGCAGCAGCGGCCGCGTGCCCGGCTGTGTCTGTCTACAGCATCAAGGAAACGCCGGCGCGGTGTGTACCCGGCCAGCGCTCGGATACACGTTCAGGAGCAGAAGATCGGAAGCTGCACTTGGCGGCCGGGGCGGGGATGAAGCTTGCAGTGGCAACAGTGTTGGAATTTCCCAGATCACGATTCCAATCGAAGCTGGAGCATGTGGATCATATTCAGCAAGCTGATCTGTAGGCGAATGCTGACCTCACCAACAATTCATAACGACGCCCGGCCGCGGCGGACTATGGTCCCGCCCGGTCTCTGATTGATTCGCGCGTCCTTCGCGGCCGCGCTTGCACCAAGGGGGGCACCCATGGAGAGCGTCGATCTGAACGAACCGGCCGAACTGACGGTGTGGAGTGACGGACCGAACGGGCCGAAGGCCGTCGTGCCTGTCGAGTTCGCCACGCTGCGAGCGGCCCTGTCGGCCGCAGCCCATGCCCTGCACGACGCGCGCTGCAGTCCTTGGATCATGACGGCGAGCGGGATGATCCTGACGCCCGATTGGGTGCAGAGCTACATCGCCATGGCGGGCTTGGGCTGAGGCTGAGAACCGATCTGGCCTTGCTGGTGCAACATGCAATGCAAAGTTGCTCTCGCCTGAGCCGTCGATCAAGCAGGTTGAAGCGCGAGCATATCTTGGCTGGTCTTGTGGCCCAATCTGTGCCTCATCTCGGTGAACAACAGCATTGCGCCAAGGCCCGCCATGTCGGACGACCTCATCCCCTGCACGCGAGGATGGACGGCGCTCGTCGTTCCCCTGAGTACGGTGAAGCTCCTGCATGTCGTGGGCGAGATCCGACTCGCCACGACCAACGAGGTGCCTCGCCTCTGCCTCGCCGATCCGCAGAGCGATGATCCTGCCGTGCTGAGCCTTGAGGTCGAGATCAGTACCAGAGGTCCGGGCGCGCTTGGACCGTTCTGGTGCGCCGTCGGGTACAGCGTGCCGCTGCACGAACGGCTGCCGACGAGTGTGCGGATCACCTGGGCAGGCATCGAGGTCGGCCGGGCTGCGGTCGTTGAGGAGTAAGCAGGCGGCCCGCGCCGCTCTACAGCGGGTTGGGATTGAAAGCTCCATCGGCCTCCCGCCGCGCGCTGATCCTTACCGTGGCCGCAATTTCCACGCGCACGCACGCATCCGCTCGTTGACCCGGCACGCCACTTGCCGAACCTCGGTTCCCAGAGGCTCACGGGCATGCGCAGGTCGCCCCTCGCCGTTCCAGTCCGCCTCGGCGCGGTCGCTGCTGACGTCGATAGCGACCATCTGTACCGCCCGCGGTTTGTGAGACACCGATTTAAACCCTATGCGGCGAGAGCCGCCGGTGGAAGCTGCG
>NZ_JBKIBX010000102.1:0-2771 GCF_046557895.1 Methylobacterium oryzisoli
GTGCCCCACAGATTGGTCCGGATCAGCCGCTCATGGTCCTCCGGGGCGATCTCGCGCAGGGGTCCGTAGACGGTCAGGCCGGCCACGTTGACCCAGGTGTCAAACCCACCGAAGGTCGCGATTGCCTTGTCGGCGATGGCCTGCACGTCCTCGCGCCGGCCCACATCGGCGGCCACGTGCACGGCACGAGCTCCGATCTCGTCGGCGACCCGGGCCAGCACGTCCTCGCTCCTCGCGGCGAGCACCACCCGGGCGCCGCGCTCGGCCGCCATGCGGGCCGTCGCCAAGCCAATGCCGCTCGAGGCGCCCGTGACCACGATGACCTGCTCGCGCAGCGGCTTGTGTCTCATTCGGCGTATGCTCCTGTTCAAGCCGGGTCCTAGGCTACGCGCCAGGAGCACTTGCGTTGCGCNGACCACGATGACCTGCTCGCGCAGCGGCTTGTGTCTCATTCGGCGTATGCTCCTGTTCAAGCCGGGTCCTAGGCTACGCGCCAGGAGCACTTGCGTTGCGCCCCGTGCGCATTTGCGCGTCTTGCCAATGCTCGGGATCAGCGCAGCACGGCTGGAGCGGGGGGCAGAGCAGGACAGATTGTGGGCGCCGGGCCTGGATGTTCAGCCTCAACGGCAGCTGCTGGGTGACGAGCGGACATCTCGGAAGTGGCAAGCCAACGTCTGGAAGTGGCGCTGTCCGGACATTTGATGTGTCGTCACCGTTAACTGACGTCGGCTGCAACACGGGACTCTCAGGTCACTGCGTCGGCAATGGCGACCCACCGAGCCGTGAGGAACCGATCATTTCTATCGGCCTGATGCACATAGGAGGGCCGACAGAGCCACTGTGCTCGGCGACAGCATCGAGCCAATGGGCCGAATGTGAAGCGGGTTTCTGGCCGGGAACAGCGCCGCCTTGGCGCTGTTTCCTGAGCAGCGGAAACGCACGTCGGCACCTGAGTTCATGCAAGCACCGGGCGAGATCACGTTCGAGCAGATCCGTGAGCGCGCCTACGATCTCTGGGAGCGCAATCACCGGCCCGACGGCTTCGAGATCGAGTTCTGGCTCACCGCTGAGCGGGAACTCAAGGCCGAGCGTGACAACAAGCAGAATCAGCTTGTTGTCAAACAGGGCAAGAGCTCGCCTTCCCGCTTGATTTCGCAAAAGGATCTCAGCACGCACGCGTGATCGGATGCACCTGCTGCTCGATCGCAGCGGCTGTACGATTGCCCTCGGCGCGGAACAAACGGCAGAGCCTCAGCTTGATGCAGCCTGCACTAAGCGAGGATGCATGCACAACGCCAGAACCCAGGCCACGACGCGGCGCGCCAACCGCCGGACATGGTTGGCACCCACCCTGATCGGGTCCGCGGCGGCTCTCGGCGCCTTGGCGCTGTACAATGTCGCGAAGGCCCGTGAGGCCGAGCGGCGTCATCCGCCCATCGGCCGCTTCATGACCGTCGATGGTGTGCGCCTGCACTACATGGAACGTGGGCAGGGCGAACCCTTGGTGCTCATCCACGGCAACGGCACCATGATCCAGGATTTCCTGGTCAGCGGCATCGTGGATGACCTCGCCAGACGCCATCGGGTCATCCTCATCGACCGACCTGGCTACGGTTACAGCTCGCGACCACGGGCTCTCTGGACACCCAGGGCTCACGCGAGCTTGTTCGAGAAGGCACTGGAGCGTCTCGGCGTGTCGCGCGCCGTCGTGCTCGGGCATTCATGGGGCAGCTTGGTCGCTGTCGCCCTGGCGCTGCAAGCACCGCACCTCGTCCGCAGTCTCGTGCTCGCCTCAGGCTACTACTACCCGACACTGCGGGCCGACGTGTTTGTGTTCTCGCCGCCGGCGATCCCGGTGGTCGGGGACGTGATGCGCCACACCGTGTCGCCGCCGATCTCTCGCCTGATCCTGCCGGGCCTGATCAAAGCGATGTTCGCACCCGCCGACGTGCCGGAGCGCTTCGACGCGCAGATGCCGAAGGAGCTGATGCTACGTCCCTCGCAGCTCCGCGCCGCGGCCGAGGATGCAGCCCTCATGACGCCGGTCACCGTGGAGCTTCAGGAGCACTACCGCGACCTGACGCTGCCGGTGGTGATCATCACGGGCGCGGACGATCAGATCGCGGATGTCGGCCGCCAATCGGAGCGGCTCCACGGGGAGCTGGCGAACAGCGAACTGGTGGTCGTGCCGGGCCAGGGCCACATGATCCATCACTTGGCACCGGAGCACGTCGTCGAGGCCGTCGAGCGTGCCGGTGAGCAGAGCAAGGTCAAGGCGGCATACGAGTGGAGAAAAGCCGAGGTAAATACCGATGACGACAAGAACCGAATGCCTCGACCTGCTGCTTGAGTTCGTCCAGAGCGGTAAAGTGGAGCAAGCCGCAACGGCGGCAGGGACTATTCTCGCCTACCTGGCCAGCCTGCCAGACCTGCAGGCGCAAGTTCTCGCTCTCGACGATCTTCAGGGTGAGTTGGCGGAACGCTGCGCCTCCCTTGCCATCAGCGACGAGGCCGAGGACCGACATATCGCGATCGAGGACGTGATCGGACAGGCGCGAGGTACCCTGAAAGCGCAAACGCCGTGATCACTCAGGCCGATCTCTGGCCGGCCTGACCCTCCTGGACGGGTCACGAAGCCTCTGAGGTCGGTCTGAGGGCATGCGCCGGACGAGAGGTCGTCCGGTGCCGATGTCAGAGGATGCCAGCTAGAGCGTTTTCGGTTTAATCTGGATCGTATCCGGCAGCGATGAAGAAGTTGGCACACTCGTCGG
>NZ_JBKIBX010000103.1:0-2479 GCF_046557895.1 Methylobacterium oryzisoli
CCGACGAGTGTGCCAACTTCTTCATCGCTGCCGGATACGATCCAGATTAAACCGAAAACGCTCTAGCTGGCGTTTTGGCGGAGGGTTCAGCGATGGATGTGGTTCGCGCGGTCGAGATCCTGACGGGCGCTCGTGCCCCACAGTTCGGGTTAGAGCGTGAGTTCGCGGTCCTGGCGTTCTCGGGCTGGCTGAACTGGCCGAAGGAGCCTTACGCGCCGACGAACTTGGTGTTCCACGCGATCAACCATGCTCTCGCTGCCGAGCAGAACAAGGGGGGTGAAATCGACGCTCGCTGGCTTACTCAAGCCCTGGAGCCGAAAGCGTACATTGCCCAGTTAGGGCCCCGCGATAGCGGGTTGCTCAGTCTGCCCATGTTCGAGGCGGTCTCAGGCGAGTGGGGCTACGACGACACGAGGTACGTTGCTGACATCGTTCGGTTCCTTCTCAGCTACCGCCCGCCAAGTCGCGACAAACGCGAGAGTGCGAGCCTTGGCAAAGCGTCCGAGTTCATCAACCGCAAGGGTGGCTTCCGAGGTCGGGACGGCGCTGGAAAACGGTCCCGTGAGTACAGCGACTCGCAACATCAGGAGATCTGGAAGGCTTACAAGCGAACGGCTGCGTTTCAGTTTGTGCGCTACTACGACTGCGACATCTCCTGGCTGTTTGATCCCGCAGACGAGCACCTCCTCGACCGGCCGACCGAGACGGCGGCCAGGCACGAGGAGATCCAGGGGTTCTTCTCGCGCTGCCTCTGGGTGCAAACCCGCCTCCGGGAACTCCTGGATCGCCGCTCGATGGCCAAGGAGGATTATTTCGGCCTCCCCGACGCGGTCGCCCCCATGCCCTGCCGAATCCCCCGGCTGTCGAAGGGCGTGTATGAGGCGATGCGTCAGTACACGCGAAATCGTGCAGCCATCAACTTCGCCGAAGAGGATGCCGATTAGGAGCCTGGATCAAGCACTTACCGCGCTTCGTCCTCCACAACCTAACTGGATCACTTTGTCAACTTGTGGAACATTTTAGAGCTCCCGGAAACGTGCGAATCTCTCTTTGTCACTCAAGAGAGGGCACAATGTCGAACAAGCCGAAGCCAGCCTCAAACATTTCTCGCTTGAAGGCGGACCACTCGGTTCGTGTCCCCGGTCAGCGTGATGGCAAGCAGAAGCGGTGTTCGCTTAAAGCGAATGTTCGCTCGTCGGTCGCAAAGGACGGTACCCAACCGGATCAGCGGCGCGCCTCCTTCGAGATCCTGGACAGCAAGAAACTCCAGCGCGAAGGCGGGGTGGAGCAGGTCCTGAAGACAATTCGGACCTCGATGGAACGTCTCCAGGCACTCGGAGCAAATTATCGCGAGGAGAAGCGCTACGCTGTGGCGTACTGCTACGGCCTCGCTCAGCACTTCGTGAGGAACAAGCGAGCTTGGGCTGCCTTCTGTCAGGACAAGTTCTGGAAATACTATAAGGGCGGCCCAGCAAAGGCCGACCGCTCGGAAGCCCTGCGGTTTGTTCTGCTTTTGGCCGGTGGCGCAAAGGGCAACGCAGCATCGAAGAACGCGAGCAAGCTCCATTGCGCGGTACGTCCCTTCTTTGACGAGGGTGTTCCGGCCCAGGACGTTCCCAGCAAAGTTGTGGAAGGTGGCGGTTTCGCCAAACTGGCTTCCGCTCACGTCAAGAAGAAGAGGGATGCAGGCCGTGCTGAGCCGCAGGATGATGTGAATGCGGATGAGCAGGCGGCGAACCCCTCAGAGCTCTGCAAGGTGAAGCTAATCGGGCGACGTATGCTGATGGAGCCACTATTGCAGCTCGAAAGCGGCTCGACGATAGACATCCGCTTGAAGCCAGCAGAGGGCGACAAAGGTCGGTACGCGTACAAGGTTGTGAAGCTGCTCTCCGGCGGGGCAACGGGGCGAACCAAGTCTGAGCGCCGCAAGAGTACCTCACGTGCGGGCAAGATCACAACCCAGCGTGTGAAGCACTCCAGTCGCAAGCACCGCCGTATCCCGCTGTAACATCGCCCTCGCCAGTCAAGGGCAATACGCCCCCGCCGATTAGGCGGGGGCGTTTTCCCATTCCGCAGCTCGCTCTGGCGTCGCCCAGGCGACGTCACACATGTCCGCGCACAGCGCGGGAACTCAGTGGGACATGGATTGCAGGGCGAATGGCATGTAGCCAAGCACACACCTTTCAAGTGAGCCGATCAGGCGCCGGATGCAGCGCTGCTCCGGACCATGACCCTCAGGACGAAACGCGCTGAGTAGGGCGGCCCCTGCGGAGATCGGCTCCGTCGCGTTGCTCTTTAGCCATACCGCGAGACCGTCAGCTCTCCGCCAGATCAGTGCCAGGAACGACGGGAGGGCTCAAACCGGCTCGCGAGCATCACCGTCATTCGGCGGCGCGAGCCGTCGCGATGTGAGCATTCGGTGAGGGCCGCGGGTGGGATCGTTGCGTGGGCGCGAGGTCAGGCGGCACTCTGGGTCTGC
>NZ_JBKIBX010000104.1:0-2452 GCF_046557895.1 Methylobacterium oryzisoli
GGCCGCGGCGGCGCCGGAGGCGAAGTCGTCGTTCAAGGGCGAGGAGATCGCCAAGTCCGACCGTCCGGAACTGGCCTCGGCCAAGTTCATCGTGTCCGGCGGTCGCTCGCTCGGCTCGGCGGAAAAATTCAAGGAGCTGATCGAGCCGCTCGCCGACGCCCTGGGCGCGGCCGTGGGCGCCTCGCGGGCCGCGGTGGATGCGGGCTACGCCCCGAACGACTGGCAGGTGGGCCAGACCGGCAAGGTGGTGGCGCCGGACCTCTACGTGGCGGTGGGCATCTCGGGCGCGATCCAGCACCTCGCCGGCATGAAGGATTCCAAGGTGATCGTGGCGATCAACAAGGACGAGGAGGCGCCGATCTTCCAGGTGGCCGATTACGGCCTCGTCGGCGACTTATTCCAGGTCGTGCCGGAGCTGCAGGCTGAGATCGCCAAGGCCAAAGGCTGAGAGGCCAACGGCTGAGACCGCACGCTAGCNTTATTCCAGGTCGTGCCGGAGCTGCAGGCTGAGATCGCCAAGGCCAAAGGCTGAGAGGCCAACGGCTGAGACCGCACGCTAGCGACGGATCGTACCCCCTCCGTTTGCACCAACTTCAGGGCGCTGCGCGGGAACTATGGTTTCGCTTACCTCCGCTTTGCAGCGGCTTCATAAGGACCACACCATGGTCGACACAGTACATCCTTCAGCCTCTCCGGTTGTCCCAGCCATCCTCGCGATGTTCCGGGGCGTTGCGACCGCCACGATCAGTGACAACCTGGAGCGGCTTCCCGGCCCCGTCGGCCTGCGCGCCTTCCACCAAGGGGGCGATCTTCTCGGCACGGCTCTGACAGTCCGCGTGCGAGCCGGAGACAACCTCGCCATCCATCAGGCCCTCAACCTCGCCCGTCCGGGCGAAGTCATCGTAGTCGATGGCGGCGGCGACACCAGTCGCGCCCTTGTCGGCGACATCATGAAGGCGATTGCAGAGAGCCGGGGCGTGGCGGGCTTCGTTATCGACGGTGCTATCCGCGACTCAGCCGCCTTCGCCGCCTCGAAGTTCCCCTGCTACGCCCGTGCCGCGATCCATCGCGGCCCCTACAAAACGGGCCCGGGCGCGATCAATGTGCCAGTCTCCGTCGGCGGATGCGTTGTCGCTCCGGGCGATATTGTCGTGGGCGACGCGGACGGCGTGGTGACTTTCCCACCCGATGTTGCTGCCAGCCTCATCAAGGCCGTGCAGGCCCAGGTGGCCCGTGAGGCCGAGGTCCTGCAGATGATCCGAGACGGTCGCTACGACGGTCGCTACGCCAAGCCATCCCGTTGAGTCCACCAAACCGGATCGGCCCAGCCAGCCCCTAACTGAAGTTTCACGAGAGGAACGTCGATGCGACTGCTCAGTACCTTCCTGGCTATGGCCGTTGCCGCCGCGCCCGCGGGTGCGACCGAGCTCATCGGCACATTAAAGAGACTCAAGGAAAACAACCGTATCGTCCTCGGCGTCCGGGATGGCGGTCCGCCGTTCAGCTACATCGATAACGATGGACGCTACATCGGCTACACGATCGACATCTGTAGCAAGATTGTCGATGCGATTAAGGTGGAGATCAACGCGCCCGATCTCCGGGTCGAGATGAATCCGGTCACTTCATCGACACGCATCCCGCTGATGACCAACGGCACGATCGACCTGGAATGCGGCTCGACCACCAACAATCCGGAGCGGCAGAAGCAAGTCGCATTCACCAATGCTCATTTTGTGACAACCAGCCGGTTCGCTGCGAAGAAAGCGAAGCACATCACCAAGATCGATGACTTGAAGGGTCAAACGGTCGTCTCGGTCGCCGGCTCGACGAACATCGTGCAGATCAATAAGATGAACAGTGAGCGCAAGCTCGGCCTCACGATCCAGGCGGCGAAGGACACTGTCGAGGCCTTCCTGCTGCTGGAGACTGATCGAGCGGCCGCGTTCGTGATGGATGACGTACAGCTCAGCATCCTTATCGCATTGTCGAAGGACCCCGCCGCCTACGTGATCAGCGAGGACGCATTCGCGCTGCCGGAGCCGTACGGCATCATGCTCCGCAAGAACGACGGCCCCTTCAAGGCTGTTGTAGACCGGGCTACAGCGGACCTGTATCGCACTCCTGAGATCGGCGCGATCTACCGGAAATGGTTCGAATCCCCAGTCCCGCCCAAGGGAATCAATTATCGTTTCCCGATGCCGTCAGAACTCAAGCGCGCCTTTGAGCATCCGACTGATAGCCCGGATCCTGCGAGCTACAAGGGATAGCCGCATACTTGCAGGAGCGTAGGCGAAAAATTGCGCGACATTCGGCGCAGCTCGTGAAAGCGCCGGAGGTTCGCTGCGGACTTGGTGCACTGCCAACTCAAAGGTCCGCTTGGGGTCGTGTCCCCGCTTGTGGTGTAGCTGGTCGGTAGCGGAGCCGCTCGCGAAGCGCGCCGTCACAAGGC
>NZ_JBKIBX010000105.1:0-2281 GCF_046557895.1 Methylobacterium oryzisoli
AAGTTCGGCACCTGGTAGGACCGCAGCGCCTTCGGGCGACGGCGCTCCTGCGCCGGACGCCTCGCCGTCGATCCGTCGATGGCGAGGCGCGACGAGACTCAGCGATCGCCTGAGACAGATGAGCCCGGCCGCGAGGCCGGGCTCTTTCCGTTCGGGGGAGGGGGCCTTCGCTCCCCTCACTCGATCCCGAGCTTGGCCTTCAGGAGGGCGTTCACCGCCGCCGGATTGGCCTTGCCGCCGGTCGCCTTCATGGTCTGGCCGACGAACCAGCCGAGCAGCGTGGGCTTCGCCTGCGCCTGCGCCACCTTGTCGGGGTTGGCGGCGATGATCTGGTCGACGGCCGCCTCGATCGCCCCGGTATCCGTCACCTGCCTGAGGCCGCGCCGCTCCACGATCTCGCGCGGGTCGCCCCCTTCGCTCCAGAGGATCTCGAACAGGTCCTTGGCGATCTTGCCCGAGATGGTGCCGTCGGCGATGAGGTCGATCACCGCGCCGAGCTGGGCGGCGGAGACGGGGGAGTCCTCGATGCTGCGCCCCTCCTTGTTGAGGCGCCCGAACAGCTCGTTGATGACCCAGTTTGCCGCCGCCTTGCCGTCCCGGCCGCGGGCCACCGCCTCGAAGAAGTCGGCCGCCGCGCGCTCGGCCACCAGCACCGTCGCGTCGTAGGCCGAGAGGCCGAAATCCGAGACGAAGCGGGCCTTCTTGGCGTCGGGGAGTTCCGGCAGGTCGGACCGCAGGCGCTCGATGAAGGCGTCGTCGAATTCCAGCGGCAGCAGGTCGGGATCGGGGAAGTAGCGGTAGTCGTGCGCCTCCTCCTTGGAGCGCATCGAGCGCGTCTCGCCCTTGGTCGGGTCGAACAGGCGCGTCTCCTGCTGGATCGTCCCGCCATCCTCGATGATCGCGATCTGGCGGCGCGCCTCGGTCTCGATCGCCTGCCCGATGAAGCGGATGGAGTTGACGTTCTTGATCTCGCACCGCGTGCCGAACGGCTCGCCCGGGCGGCGCACCGAGACGTTCACGTCGGCGCGGAGGTTGCCCTTCTCCATGTCGCCGTCGCAGGTGCCGAGGTAGCGCAGGATGGTGCGCAGCTTCGTCACGTAGGCCTTGGCCTCCTCCGAGGAGCGCAGGTCGGGCTTCGACACGATCTCCATCAGCGCCACGCCCGAGCGGTTGAGGTCGACGAAGCTCAGGGAGGGGTGCTGGTCGTGCAGCGACTTGCCGGCATCCTGTTCGAGGTGCAGGCGCTCGATGCCGACCCGGATCGTCTCGCCGTCGGGCAGGTCGACCGTGACCTCGCCCTCGCCGACGATCGGGCTCTTGTACTGGCTGATCTGGTAGCCCTGCGGCAGGTCCGGATAGAAGTAATTCTTGCGGTCGAACACCGAGCGGTGGTTGATCTGCGCCTTGAGCCCGAGCCCGGTGCGCACGGCCTGGGCCACGCATTCGCGGTTGATCACCGGCAGCATGCCCGGCATGGCGGCATCGACGAGCGACACGTGGGCGTTCGGCTCCGCGCCGAACGCCGTGGCGGCCCCCGAGAAGAGCTTGGCCCGGCTGGTGACCTGGGCATGGATCTCCATGCCGACCACCACCTCCCAGTCGCCGAGGGCTCCCCTGATCAGCTTCTTCGGGTTCACGGGCGCGTTCATCGAGACAACCTGTCGTCCTGCCTGAGGGAGCCTGGGGGTTAGTAGGGAGCGGTCGCGCGGCCGGTCAAGCGCGGGGGGCGATGGCGCGCCGCGCCCCGTAGCCGATGACGGCCCAGATCAGGGCCGACACCGTCCGCACCGGGAAGAAGGTCGGCAGTTCGCGCCCGACCGGGGCGGGCCACGGCACGCCGAGGCCGGTCAGGATCCAGGAGGTCAGCACGGCCGCCACGAGGGCGATCATCGCCACCAGCACGACCTTGCCGAACTGGTCGGCCTTCCAGCCGAGCACGAGCGCCACGCCGATCAGCACCGGATCGAGCCCGGCCCAGATCCAGACCGAGGGAGGGTAGTAGGGTACGGTCATTCGCGGCGCATCCCGTGACGGTCGGGGGCTTGTGCCGGCTCGGCGCCGGTCCGGCAAGACGGCGGCGAAGAGGGCCTCGGCCGGCGCCGCGTCGACACGTCGCGCCACCAGGCGGGGCCGTCCTCGCACCGTCGATCCGGGTTTCGCCGGCCGGGTCGGGTTGATCAGCTGCAAGTCCGCGCGGCTTTCCCTGCCGTGCTAGAGCGTTTTCGGTTTGGGCTGAGTCGGTGCGGGGTTTTCGGGTCTGCTGCGGTGTGATTCCCTGATC
>NZ_JBKIBX010000106.1:0-2190 GCF_046557895.1 Methylobacterium oryzisoli
GACATGGCGGGTCCTTCGGGCAAGGCGTGGCCGTTCGGTGCCGCCGGGGCGGCGCCGCTGGCATCGTGACGATGGCGAGGGGCACTGGCTGTCGCGCCGCGACGGCTCTCCCGCGGGAGGCGCGAGGCGGCAGGCTGGGGGCGACGCGGACGCGCTCAGGACACGCTGCGCCGCGCCCCGCGGGGTGGCCGAAGCGGTCACCGCTTCGGCCGGCGAGGCTTCAGGGCGTCGCCAGGAAGCCGATCGAGATCCAGGGGACCAGGATGACGACCACGAGACCCGCGACCAGCGCCAGCATGTAGCCGACGATCGGGCGGATGCCCGCGTCCGGATGGATCCGGCTGATCGCGCAGGCCGCGTAGTACCCCACCCCGAACGGCGGCGCGAACAGCCCCACGCCCATCGCCAGGATCACCACCATCGCGTAGTGCACCTCGTGCACGCCCACCTGCCGGGCGATCGGGAACAGCAGCGGGCCGAACAGCACGATCGCCGGGATCCCCTCCAGCACCGAGCCCAGGATGATGAACGCCACCGCCGAGACCAGCAGGAACCCGAGCGGGCCGCCCGGCAGGCCGGTCATCAGCACCGCCAGCTTCTGCGAGAAGCCCGATTGCGTCAGCGCCCAGGCCATGCCCGTCGCCGCCCCGATGATCAGCAGGATCGCCCCCGACAGCGAGGCCGTGGCCACCAGCATCGGGTAGAGCCGCCGCCAGTCGAACTGCCGGTAGACCAGCAGCCCGGCCAGGATCGCGTACAGGATCCCGATCGTCGACACCTCGGTGGCGGTCGCCACCCCCTCCACCACCGCGGCCCGGATCACGAACGGCAGCGCCAGCGCCGGCACCGCGATCACCAGCGCGCGGCCGATCTCCCCCCAGGTGGCGCGCCGCACGTGGCTGAGATCCTCGCCCCGGTAGCGCCACCACACCAGCAGGCACAGCGTGATGCCCAGCACCAGCCCCGGCAGCAGGCCCCCGGTGAACAGCGCGGTGATCGACACGCCCGTCACCGAGCCGATGGTGATCAGCACCAGCGAGGGCGGGATGGTCTCGGTCTGCGCGCCCGTGGCGGCGAGCAGCGCCACGAGGTCGCCCTCCTTGGCGCCCCGCGCCTTCATCTCGGGGAAGAGCACCGGGGCCACCGCCGCCATGTCGGCGGCCTTGGAGCCGGAGATGCCCGAGACGAGGTACATGGCACCCACCAGCACGTAGTGCAGGCCGCCGCGCACGTGGCCGAGCAGGCTGGCCAGGAACCCCACCATGGCGCGGGCCATGCCGGTCATCTCGATCAGCAGGCCGAGGAAGACGAACAGCGGCACGGCGAGCAGGATGAGGTGGCTCATGCCCTCGTCCATCCGCCCCACCACCACCATGGCGGGAGCCCGCGTGGTGAGCATCAGGTAGGCGAAGGTGGCCAGCCCGAACGCGAAGGCGATCGGCACGCCGGAGAAGACCAGGGCGCCGACGCCGATGACGAAGAAGATGACGAGGTTCCAGTTGCCGAGGGTGCGCAGGGTCGGCTCGGCGAGCAGCAGGCCGGCGACGACGAGGCCGGCGAGCACGAGGGCGCCGAGCGGGGCGCGCCAGTCGGGGCTCTCGGCGAGGCGCAGCACCGAGAT
This sequence comes from Methylobacterium oryzisoli, assembly GCF_046557895.1. Taxonomy (NCBI): domain Bacteria; kingdom Pseudomonadati; phylum Pseudomonadota; class Alphaproteobacteria; order Hyphomicrobiales; family Methylobacteriaceae; genus Methylobacterium; species Methylobacterium oryzisoli. The sequence continues at coordinate 1,622 of NZ_JBKIBX010000106.1, forward strand.
GGCGAGCATCAGCACGAAGCCGACCGGGAGGGCGGCGGCGCGCCAGGCGTTGGTGATCTCGAGGGCCGGGGTCTGGACGAAGATCTCCTCGGCGGCGAACTCGTAGGCGGGGTGGAGCAGGAAGCCGATGAAGACGAGGCCGGCCACCAGGGTGATGGCGTCGAGGAAGGCGCGGGTGCGCGGGGAGGCGAGGCTGACGAGCGCGGTCATGCGCATGTGCTCGGCGCGGCGGTAGGCCACGACGGAGCCGAGCATGGCGAGCCAGAGGAAGAGGATCGAGGCGAGTTCGTCGGCCCAGACGATGGGCTGGTGGAAGACGTAGCGGCTGACCACGCCGGCGAACAGGACGACGATCTCCAGCACCACCAGCACGGCGGCCGGGATCTCGACCATGTGGCCGAGCGCGTCGTCGAGCCCCTTGAGCCAGGCGCGGCGCCCGGTGAGCGCCGGCACGGCCGGCGTCTCGGCGAGTTCGAGATGCATCAGATCCTCCCGTCAGGCCAGTTTGCCGGAGGCGGCTTCCAGGTGGCCCCAGGCCGCGTCGCCGAACTTGGCTTTCCAGTCCTTGT
>NZ_JBKIBX010000107.1:0-2144 GCF_046557895.1 Methylobacterium oryzisoli
CTGCTTGCACGACAAGGTGCAAGCAGCCCTCTCCCCGCGTGCGGGGAGAGGAGTTCCCGCGCCTCATTCGGCGATGTGTGAATAGGCTAGCCCGCATGGGATAGGGGTCCCCGCGCCTTGCTCGTTCGGCGACTGCCAAGCGGGTGCCTAGTCTGCGTAACCCGAGGCGGGTCTGGGCGGCGCACCGCACCCACCCGACCGCGCTCACGCCGCCGCGGCAGCCGCCTCCCACTCCGCCCCCCAGACCTGCACGAGGTGCCCGGGCGAGACCTCGCGGTAGCGGCGCTCGGGCGGCACGTAGTCCACGGGGCGGATCGGGCTCCTGATCTCGTCGGCGCGCACCCCGTGGCGGGTGCCGCGGCGGGCCGGGTCCGGCACCGGCACGGCGGCGAGCAGCGTCTTGGTGTAGGGATGCTGGGGCGCCCCGAAGACCGCCGCGCGCGGGCCGATCTCGACGATCTCGCCCAGGTGCATCACGGCCACCCGGTGGCTCACCCGCTCCACCACCGCCATGTCGTGGGAGATGAACAGGTAGGCGAGGTGCAGGCTCGCCTGCAGGTCGAGCATCAGGTTGATCACCTGCGCCTTCACCGAGACGTCGAGGGCCGAGACCGACTCGTCGGCGACGATCAGCTTCGGTTCGAGGGCGAGCGCCCGGGCGATGCAGATGCGCTGGCGCTGGCCGCCGGAAAATTCGTGCGGGTAGCGGCCGGCCATCTCGGGCTTGAGGCCGACGCGGCCGAGGAGGTCGGCCGCCCGGGCCTCGGCCTCCCGGCGCGAGGCGAGGCGGTTGATGAGCAGCGGCTCGGCGATGGCCGCCCCCACGCTCATGCGCGGGTCGAGGCTCGCGAAGGGATCCTGGAAGATCATCTGCATGCGCCGCCGCCGCTCGCGCAGCGCGCGCGGCGGAAGGCCCAGTATGTTTTCGCCGTCGAGGCGCACCGTGCCCGCCAGCGGCTCGATCAGGCGCAGCACCGAGCGGCCGGTGGTGGACTTGCCGCAGCCCGACTCGCCGACCAGCGCCAGCGTCTCCCCGGCCTGGAGGTCGAAGGAGACGTTCTCGACCGCGTGCACGCGGCCGCGCAGGCGCCCGAACAGGCCGCCGCGCAGCTCGAACCGCGTCGTCAGGTTGCGGACCTCCAGCAGGGTGGCGGGCTGGACCGTGTCGGGCACCTCGCCCGGTTCGGCGGCCTCGCCGGTGACGCGGTCCACGACGGGGAAGCGGGTCGGGCGGGCGCGGCCCTGCATGGCGCCGAGCGCCGGCACGGCGGCGAGCAGCGCGCGGCTGTAGGGATGGGTCGGGCGCCGGAAGATGTCTTCCGTCGGCCCGCTCTCCACGGCGCGCCCGTCCAGCATCACCACGGTGCGGTCGGCGATCTCCGCCACCACGCCCATGTCGTGGGTGATGAACAGGACCGACATGCCCTCCTCGTCCTGCAGCAGCTTGATGAGGTCGAGGATCTGGGCCTGGATGGTGACGTCGAGGGCGGTGGTCGGCTCGTCGGCGATCAGCAGCTTGGGCCGGCAGGCGAGCGCCATCGCGATCATCACCCGCTGGCGCATGCCGCCCGAGAAGCGGTGCGGGTGGTCGTGGACGCGCGAGGCCGCCGCCGGGATGCGCACCTTGTCGAACAGCCGCACCGTCTCGGCCTCCGCCTGCCCGCGCGACAGGCCGCGATGCGTCACCAGCGCCTCGGCGATCTGGAAGCCGACCGTGAGCACCGGGTTGAGGCTCGTCATCGGCTCCTGGAAGACCATCGCCATGTCGCCCCCGCGCACGCGCCGCATCTCGGCCTCGGGCAGGGCGAGGAGGTCGCGGCCCTGGAGCCGCACCGCGCCGGTGATCCGGCTGGCGTCGCGCGGGGTGAGCCGCATGAGCGAGAGGGCCGTGACGCTCTTGCCCGACCCCGACTCGCCCACCAGCGCGACGGTCTCGCGCGGGCCGATGTCGAAGGACACGCCGCGCACCACCGGGCGCCAGTGCCCGTCGACCCGGAAGGCGGTGGCGAGATCCCGGACGGAGAGGATGGGGGTCATGGGGGCTCCGGGGACGGGTGCCTTCAGGATGCGAGCGCCCGGCGCACGGCCTCGGGCTCCTTCTCGATGATGCGCAGCAACGCCTGCATCGCCGCATCGGGGCGGCG
>NZ_JBKIBX010000108.1:0-2099 GCF_046557895.1 Methylobacterium oryzisoli
GACGTTCTGTTCGGTTGGGAAAATTGGAGCGGGCGAAGGGATTCGAACCCTCGACCCCAACCTTGGCAAGGAGGGCTGCTGAGCCGCTTTACGGTCGTCCTGGCTTGGACTTAGCCCGGCACTGGTCCGTTTTGATGCCGCCCTGCCACCAGTCGGATGTTCAGGGTCCCTGCGGTTCGGGTCATCACGTCGTCGAGGTCGGACTGCTCGAACACCGCGTAGCGCTGCACCATGCGCATCGAGGACCAGCCCGCGATCTGACACAGGGCGCGCAGGTTGCCGCCATTCTTCAGGAACCAGACCGCGAAGTGGTGCCGCCAGTCGTGGATGCGGAAGCTGGTCACGCCCGCAACCCGGCACGCCGTACGGTGGGCCTTCGAGAGCGGATTGCCGCCGACCCGGCGAGTATCGGCGTAGGGGCGGCCCCAGCGATTGAGGAAGACCGGCCCCGCATCCGGCTGCCCCCGCGCCTCCCAGAGGGCTCCCAGGGTGCAGCGGACGCTCTCCCGCATGCCGACACGGCGGGAGCGCTTCGTCTTGGTACGTGCGCCACCGGCTGCTCCGGCGTGCTCGATGAGCAAGACGTTTCGCGCCCAATCCACGCACCTCCAGTCGAGCCGTAACGCCTCCTGCGTGCGCAGCCCGGTCTCGCACAAGATCAGCATGACTGGCGCAGCCCAAGGATTGTACGCGGCCAAGAGACGGGCCGCCAGGGCCTCAGTCAGGTAGGCGATGCGCTCGCTCTCCGCCTCCTTGACGACCCGCAATGAGGGGGCGGACACCCCAAACTCGTCGGCCCCGTATCGGAGTGCCGCCTTCAAGCTCGACCGCCAACGCGCGATGGTGGATGGGGAGAGCCCCCGGCCGCGACCTCGCACCCACGCGCCCCAGGCTGCGGGGGCTTCCTCCAGCTTGGTCGCTCCCATGGCCGCCGCGAGTTCGGTGAGCCGAGCTTCATCGAATGGGTGGTGGCCTCCTGGGCGGGCGCAGTAGGCCGCGATGCACTCGCCGATGCTGATGGTGCGAGGGCGGGGGACAGCCCCCTCCAGAGCCTCGGCTCTGATCCGAGCTTCTTCAGCGGCTCCAACCGCCTCGGCCTCCGCCTTGAGGGTGCAGCCGGTCGAGCGCTCCTTGAGCGTGAAGACCTGCCGCCCGACCCGGACCTTGCCGCGGACGTGCCAGACCTTGCCGCGCTTGCGGTAGTGCAGAGCCACGGGGCTTCAGGACGCGAGAGCCGCCTCCTGCGGCGAGCCCATCGTGCGCTTGAGGCGGGCCACGGTGGCCGTACCTGCTCCCACCTTGCGGGCGGTCTCACGAACACCCGCTCCGTCCCGCAACAGGCGGCGGATAGCTTCTGCCTTCTCGTCTGCCAGCGGCGGGCGACCCAGGCGCTTGGTGGTTCGCTGGAGCCCCGCCTTGACCCTGGCGACGATCATCGCCCGCTCGAACTCGGCGAAGACGCCGAGCATCTGGAAGAGCATGCGACCGGAGGGGGTAGCGGTATCGAGGGCCTGCTGGTGCAAGAACAGATCGACGCCGCGGGCCTGGAGTTCGCCGAGGAGAGCCACGAGGTCGGGCAGCGACCGGCCGAGCCGATCAACGGACCACGCGGCAACCACATCCACCTGCCCGCGGGCCACGGCCTTCATGAGGGCATCGAGCCCCGGCCGGCGATCCCGCCCTTTGGTGCCCGAGACGCCCTCGTCGGCGAAGATGCTCACCACAGTCCACCCGAGGCGTTGCGCCACCTCGTCGAGGTGGCGACGCTGGTTCGCGACCGTCTGGCCGTCAGCGGTGGAGACGCGGAGATAAAAGGCAGCGCGGCGGGTCATGGGGCAGAGAATCCCACGGAACGGCCGAGCCTGCATCTGGCCCGAAAACACCTGTTTACTGATACGCTTACCCTCACCATGAATGGGGAAGCCGACGCGTGCTGCCACAAGGACTTACGGGCAGACTGAGATGACGGTCGTGCAAGGGTTTTTGAGACAGCCGAAATGAAGGGGCCGCCAGGACGGAGGCAGCACATGCCGCCGTCAGAGCAGCACCACATCGAATTGTCCGGACCGGACAATGCGTGCGCGGGCATTGCGCCTACC
>NZ_JBKIBX010000109.1:0-1999 GCF_046557895.1 Methylobacterium oryzisoli
TGCAGGTGCAGGAGGTGCTCAAGCGCGATCCCCTGAGCGGCCACGTCTTCTGCTTCCGTGGCCGGCGCGGCGATCTGGTCAAGATCATCTGGCACGACGGGCAGGCGGCGAGCCTCTATGTGCGCCGCCTCGAACGCGGGCGCTTCCTCTGGCCCTCGCCGGCCGACGGCGTCGTCGCCATCACGCCGGCGCAGATGGGCTACCTGCTCTCAGGCATCGACTGGCGCAATCCTGTCGAGACTTGGCGCCCGACGGCGATTGGATAAGCATTGGGCTTGTGTTCTCTGGGGGATGTGCTTCCTTCTCCGGGTGACCTCGCCCGCTGAGCCGCCCCTCTCGCAGTCCCTGCCGACCGACCTGGCGGCGGCGCACGCGATGATCCTGGCCGAACGTGCCGAGAGGGTCGAGGCGCAGGCCGCAGCCCTGAAGGCGAAGGCCGAGGCTTCTTCGGTCGAGGCAACGATCGCGCATCTGAAGCTGATGATCGAGAAGCTGCGGCGCGCGCTGTATGGCCAGCGCTCGGAGCGCACGACGCGGCTCATCGACCAGATGGAGCTTCAGCTCGAGGAACTCGAGACCCAGGCGACACAGGACGAGGTCGCGGCCGCGCCGGCTCACGCCCCCTCGCCGCCGGTGCGCCGCCGTCCTGTCCGCAAGCCCTTCCCCGCACACCTGCCGCGCGAGCGGGTGGTCGTGCCGGCTCCGACCTCCTGCCCGTGCTGCGGCTCCTCGCGGCTGTCGAAGCTCGGCGAGGACATCACCGAGACGCTGGAGGTGATCCCACGCTCCTGGAAGGTCATCCAGACCGTGCGCGAGCGCTTCTCCTGCCGGGCGTGCGAGCAGATCACGCAGCCGCCCGCGCCCTTCCACGTCACGCCGCGCGGCTTTGCCGGCCCGCACCTCCTGGCAACGATCCTGTTTGAGAAGTTCGGCCAGCACCAGCCGCTGAACCGCCAGAGCGAGCGCTACGCGCGGGAGGGAATCGACCTCTGCGTCTCGACGCTCGCTGACCAGGTGGGCGCGGCGGCTGCGGCGTTGGCGCCCCTGCATGACAGGATCGCTCGTCACGTCATGGCTGCGCAGAGGCTGCACGCCGACGACACCACGGTGCCGATCCTGGCCCGCGGCCAGACGCAGACTGGCCGGATCTGGACCTACGTGCGCGACGACCGGCCGTTTGGAGGACCGGATCCGCCGGCGGCGCTCTACTTCGCCTCGCGCGATCGCAGGCAGGAGCACCCGGACGCTCATCTGAGAGGCTGGCGGGGCATCCTGCAGGCCGACGCCTATGGCGGCTACAACGGGCTTTATGATCCGGGGCGTGCGGGCGGGGCGGTCACGTCGGCGCTCTGCTGGGGGCACGCCCGCCGCGGCTTCTTCGAGTTGGCCGACATCGTCGCCCGAGCGCGCCGCGGCTCCGGTGCCGCGCCCGTGTCGCCGATCGCACTCGAGGCGGTGGAGCGCATCGACCTCCTCTTTGCCCTCGAGCGCGAGATCAACGGCTTGAGCGCGGACGAACGCCGCCGGGTTCGGCAGGAGCGCAGCCGGCCGGTGGTGGAGGACCTGCACGCCTGGCTCGGCGAGCAGCGCAGCAAGCTCTCGCGTTCGTCGGCGGTCGCGCAACCCATCGACTACATGCTCAAGCGTTGGACGCGCTTTGCCGCGTTCCTGGATGACGGGCGGATCTGCCTGTCCAACAACGCCGCCGAACGCGCGCTCAGAGGCTTTGCCCTTGGACGACGAGCATGGCTGTTTGCTGGCTCGGACCGTGGCGCGGCGCGGGCCGCGGCCATGGCGACGCTGATCACCACGGCAAAGCTCAACGCGGTCGACCCGCAGGCTTGGCTGGCCGACGTGCTGGCTCGCCTGCCTGCTCACCCCGCCCGGCGGATCGACGAACTCCTGCCCTGGACCTGGGCCCCTCCCCAGCAGACCCAGAGTGCCGCCTGACCTCGCGCCCACGCAACGATCCCACCCGCGGCCCTCACCGAATGCTCAC
>NZ_JBKIBX010000110.1:0-1665 GCF_046557895.1 Methylobacterium oryzisoli
ACCCGAGGACAGAATCACAGCCCCTTCCGCACCGCCACCCAGCGTGAGTCGGGCTCAGCGAGACTTGGTATAAGGCACGATGTAATCCCGCGTGCCCCACACCACGAGGGTCGGCTGCGCGACCCGAGGCAGCTTCTCCGCGATCCGGTTGCCGATCATGCTGCGCAAGGTCAGGAGATAGCGTCGGACTCCGCCTCGGGCGTAGTCGGTGAGTGCCACCCAGGCGAGCGACCAGCGCTCGAACGGCGCGATCGCGAAGAAGCCCGCGATCTGCCGGAGGATGCCCCGTGCGTCCGGATCCGGTGTGGGCCCTTGCAGCACGAGGCGTTCGACACAGCCCGGGTGGGCGAGGGCCAGTTCGACCAGCACCTCGCAGCCGAGTGAGTTGCCGACAAAGGCGGCGCGCTCGATCCCGACGGCCCGCATCCAGGCAGCCAGCGCGTCAGCGAGTTCGCGGACGGTGAGGACACGGCGAGGCTTGCCGCTCAGGCCGAAGCCAGGCAGGTCGGGCGCGTAGACCCGAACAGAAGGGGCGAGATGCTTCGCGAGCGGGATCATGTAGCGGCTCGACATCCCGAGGCCGTGGACGAGGATCACGGGCAGGCGATTGTCGGGCACCGGAGCCAGCGAGACCCGCGCGTGCATCGTCACTCTCCCGACGCGGGTGCGGCACACGCCAAGGTGTCCGAGGCGGGCGCCGCGCGTCCGATCGGTACGCCGCCGGGCCAGGGAGCCGGCAAGAGCCAACAAAGCCAGGAGCCCGGCGCCCCTCACCGCTATCCACCGTAGGGACACACCGGTCTCCCCGCATCCGCCGCATCGGCTTCTCAACTCGATGTCGAGAAAACGACGGCTCTACGAAACACGACGGCTGACGAGATCGTTTCGCCCCAAACCTCACCACGACGGCGGGACCATGGAATTGCGCCAGCCAAAACCTACGAACACGGCTGTGAACGAGGTCTCCCTGCTCGGCTCCGCCATTCGCCGTGTCGGCCGTGTCGAACGATCCGTTCTGATGATCGGCCTCCTGCTCACGAGCCTCGTGTGGGGCTTCGTCGAACTGGCCGGTGAGGTTGTCGAGGGCGGAACGGACGCGTTGGATCGCGCCCTGCTGCTCGCCTTGCGCGATCCTGATAACCATCTCCGGCCACGCGGGCCTGCCTGGCTGGAGGAAATGATGCGTGACTTCACGGCTCTGGGAGGGGTCGGTGTCCTCACGCTTCTGACCATTGTGGCCGCCGGCTATCTGCTGCTCACGGGCAAGAAGCGGGCAGCCCTCGATGTCGTCTTGTCGATTGCGGGCGGGATTGTGCTCAGCAGCCTCATCAAAGCAGGCTTCGACCGTCCCAGGCCCGACCTCGTTCCGTACGGTTCCCGGGTCTACACCGCCAGCTTTCCAAGCGGCCATTCGATGATGGCGGCGGTGGTGTATCTCACACTGGGCGCCCTCTTCGCCCGCCTGCGCGCGAGCGTGCACGTCAAAGCCTATGTGCTCTCGTTCTCGGTGCTTCTCACGGTCTTAGTCGGCATAAGCCGCGTTTACCTCGGTGTGCACTGGCCCACCGACGTTCTCGGCGGGTGGGCCGTGGGGGTGATCCTCCCCCGATTTCGCGGACACGGGTTTTAGCTCGCGTTCCGCTCGGCTTGCTCGGGTGTGAGGTA
>NZ_JBKIBX010000111.1:0-1598 GCF_046557895.1 Methylobacterium oryzisoli
GCCTCGCTGTTCGACGCGCGGGTGCCGCAGGTCCTGCGCCGCTTCGTGCGGCGGCGCGAACTCGGCCTGCTGATGGCCGGGGCGCTCGTCGGCGTGGTGAGCGGCCTCGTGGTCGCGGGCATGAACGAGGCGGCCCACGCCCTCCAGCAGACGCTCTTCGACGTGCCCGCCGGCGTCGATCTCAGCGCGGCGCGCAGCCTCTCCCCCTGGCGCACCATCCTGGTCCCGGTGCTGGGCGGCCTGCTGCTCGCCGGGCTGACCCTGCTCGTCGCCCGCCGGCTCGGCGCCAAGCTCGCCGACGCCATCGAGGCCAACGCCCTGTTCGGCGGGCGCCTGTCCTTCCGCGGCTCGCTCTACATCGCCGGCCAGACGCTGGTCTCGAACGGCTTCGGCGGCTCGGTCGGGCTGGAGGCCGGCTTCACCCAGGTCTGCGCCGCCCTCGGCTCGCTCCTCGGGCGCACCCTGGCCGCCCGCCGCTCCGACATGCGCCTCCTCGTCGCCTGCGGCGCGGCCGGCGCCATCAGCGCCGCCTTCGGGGCGCCGCTCGCGGGCGCCTTCTACGCCTTCGAGGTGGTGCTCGGCGCCTACGCGGCGGCCGGCTTCGTGCCGGTGATCGCCAGCGCCGTCACGGCCACCCTGGTGGCCCGCCAGTTCACCACCCACGCCTACCTGCTGGTGCCGGGCTTCCCCACCCCGCTCTCGGCCGAGATGATCCTCCAGGTCGGGGTCGTCGGCGCGCTCTGCGCGCTCGGCGCGATCCTGCTGATGCTCGGCGTCTCGGCGGTCGAGCGGGCGCTCGCCAGGATCCCGGCCCTGCGCCCGGCCTTCCGGCCGGTGCTGGGCGGGCTGCTGCTCGGCCTGCTCGCCCTGGTGAGCCCGGTGGTGCTCGGGGCCGGCCACGGGGCGCTGCAGATCACCCTCGTCAGCAACCCCACCGTCCTCGCGCTCGCCGCCGCGGTGGCGCTCAAGATGGCGGGCTCGGCCCTCTCCCTCGGCTCGGGTTTCCGCGGCGGGCTCTTCTTCGCCTCGCTGCTGCTCGGCGCCCTCATCGGCCAGCTCTACACGGGTGCGGCCTCGGCGCTGGTGCCCCAGGGCGTGCTCCAGCCCGGCACCGCGGCGATGGCCGGCATGGCGGCGTTCGGCACCGGCGTGCTCGGCGCGCCCGTGAGCATGATCTGCCTCGCGCTGGAGACCACGGGCGATTTTTCGATCACGGTCGGCGCGGTGGTGGCCGCGGCCATCGCCTCGCTGATCGTGCGCGAGTTGTTCGGCTACAGCTTCGCCACGTGGCGCTTCCACCTGCGGGGCGAGGACGCGATCCGCGGCCCCCACGACGTGGGCTGGATCCGGCAGATCTCGGCCGCGATGCTGATGCGGCGCGACTTCAAGGCGGTGGGCGCGGACCGGCCGATCCAGGAGGTGCGCGAGGGCTTCACCACGGGGCGCGAGAAGCAGGCCGTGCTGGTGCGCGACGGGCGCTATGCCGGCCTCGTGCTGGCCGCCGACCTGAACGTGGCGGCCGGGAGCGAGGGCGAGCCGGTCGGGTCGGTGGCCCGGCTCGGCGACGCGGTGCTCCTGCCTGGCACGCCGATCCGGCA
>NZ_JBKIBX010000112.1:0-1543 GCF_046557895.1 Methylobacterium oryzisoli
GCCGGCAAGCTGAAGATCGTCGGCGCCCGCTACGACCTCGACGACGGCAGCGTCGACTTCTTCGACGAGGCCTGAGGTCTCAGGCCGTTTCCGGTCGATCGGTTCGGTCGGGCTTGCGGGGGGCCAGCAACGAAACAGCGTGCTGGCTCGCAGGGCGTCTGGTCGGGCTTCGAGGCCGGGGCATCGTTGCTCGATGCCGTCTTGGATCGCGGCCAGCCGGTCGACGTGCTGGTGGACGATCGGCTCGTCGACGAGCCGCCGGACGAAGCCGGTGTGACGGCGGCGACCACCGATACCGTCCGCCCCTGGGCCATACGCCAGATCGCTTGGCAGTGCCGCGCCGCGCGGGCGCCCTCGCTCGCGCCCGAAAGCCGACCTCCGCGACGCTCGGATGGTCGGCGATGTGAGCCATGTCCGTCTTCGCGAGAAGCCGCAAAGGCCAGCCTCATGCCGNCGCCCCTGGGCCATACGCCAGATCGCTTGGCAGTGCCGCGCCGCGCGGGCGCCCTCGCTCGCGCCCGAAAGCCGACCTCCGCGACGCTCGGATGGTCGGCGATGTGAGCCATGTCCGTCTTCGCGAGAAGCCGCAAAGGCCAGCCTCATGCCGCCTCAGCGGGAATCCACCCCACCTCGATCATCCCGAAACGGTATGAGCCCTGTCCGCGCGCCCCGACGCTCCCGACCTGATCGCGCCTGACGGGAAGACCCTGAACCGCTCCGGTCAGGCCAGCACCGACCGGAAGCCGCTCGCGCCATTCTGGAGCGCAGCAGACCTCAAGGGCGCGCGATCATCGATGCCAGCGCCACGACGCCCGTCATGGCCGAGATCGACATCGGCCGCGGCGGCGATGGGCTGTTGGTCCTCAAACGTGACCAGAAAACCCTACATCGCGAACTTGAGATCTTCCTCGTCGATCTCGTCACTCCAACTCACCGAACTGGAATTAATGCCGTAGGGTATGGTACACTCTGCGCTGGCATGGATGCTACTTCGGCGGATGGAAGCGCCAACCAACCAAGTCATTTCGTAAGGTAATTCAACCATTCGTGTTGACATGAACGCCGCTTCGGCGCATGAAAGCATTTAACAGCTCGAATTGGGAGCGGCCTCTGCGCGCGTAGTGGCCCGAAGCCGCTCGAAGACGAGAGAGACATCCATGCCTCGCTTCGATCGTCGCAGCTTCCTGGCCTGCGCGTGTTGCGCCGCGCTCGGGGGCTTCGCCGCGCTCGGCTCCGCCCCGGCCCGGGCCGCGGGACCCCGCACGAACCTCTCGCCCGAGGAGGCGCTGGCGCGGCTCAAGGACGGCAACCGCGCCTTCGTCGCCGACGCGCCTCTCCGGCGCGTGACCAGCGACCACGACCGGCGCATCGAGATCGCCCGTGGGCAAACACCCTTCGTGGTGCTGGTGGGCTGCTCCGACAGCCGCGTGCCGCCCGAACTGGTCTTTGGCCGCGGCCTCGGCGAATTGTTAATCGTGCGCAACGCCGGCAACACCGTCGACAGCGTGGCGATGGGCTCGATCGAGTACGGCGTGGCCGAACT
>NZ_JBKIBX010000113.1:0-1511 GCF_046557895.1 Methylobacterium oryzisoli
TGTCCGCCGTCGGCACCCGTGAGACAGAGTGAGGCCCTTCACGAACGGAGGATGGCTGGTTCAGCGTAGCCCCCCAGGAGCGAAGATGAAGCAGACATCCGGGCCGGCGCGGAAGCCGGCAGACGCGGTGATCAAGGACATTCGCCGCGCCACCCGCCGGCAGTTCTCGGCCGAGGAGAAGATCCGCATCGTGCTGGAGGGCCTGCGCGGCGAGGACAGCATCGCCGAGCTGTGCCGGCGCGCAGGCATCGCCACGTCGATGTACTACGGCTGGTCCAAGGAGTTCTTGGAGGCGGGCAAGAAGCGGCTGGCCGGCGACACGGCCCGCGCTGCCACCTCGGACGAGGTCAAGGACCTGCGTCGCGAGGCCAGCGCCCTCAAGGAGGTCGTGGCCGATCTCACGCTGGAGAACCGCCTGCTCAAAAAAAGCATGAGCGGGGCTGGGGAAGACGAGGCATGAGGTACCCGGCCCCTGAGAAGCTGGAGATTATCCGGCTGGTTGAGCAGTCCCCCTTGCCGGTGCGCGCGACCCTGGAGAAACTCGGCATCCCGCGCGCCACCTTCTACCGCTGGTACGACCTCTACCACCAAGGGGGACCCGAAGCGCTGGCTGACCGCCCCTCTCGGCCAAGCCGGGTCTGGAACCGCCTGCCCGCTGAGGTTCGCGAGCAGATCATCGCTCTGGCGTTGGACGAGCCGGAGCTGTCCCCGCGCGAGCTGGCGGTGCGCTTCACCGATGAGCGGTGCTACTTCGTCTCGGAAGCCACCGTTTACCGTCTGCTCAAGGCGCACGACCTGATCACCAGCCCGGCCTACATCGTTGTCAAAGCGGCTGACGAGTTCCGCGACAAGACCACAGCTCCCAACCAGCTCTGGCAGACGGACTTCACCTACCTGAAGGTGGTCGACTGGGGCTGGTACTATCTCTCGACGGTGCTCGACGACTTCTCCCGCTTCATCGTGGCCTGGAAGCTGTGTGCCACGATGCAGGCCAGCGACGTCACCGCCACGCTCGAGATGGCGCTGCGCGCCGCCGGGCTCGATCAGGTGCAGGTGGTGCACCGGCCGCGGCTGCTGACCGACAACGGATCGAGCTACGTCGCTGGTGATCTGGCCGACTGGCTTGGTCGCCGCGGTATGACCCACATCCGCGGTGCGCCGCGCCATCCCCAAACCCAGGGCAAGATCGAGCGTTGGCATCAGACGCTGAAGAACCGCATCCTGCTCGACCACGCCTATCTGCCCGGCGAGTTGGAGGCGCGGGTCGCGGCCTTCGTCGAGCACTACAACCACGTCCGGGCTCACGAGAGCTTGGGCAATCTCACCCCCGCCGACATCTACTTCGGCCGGGACGAGGCCGTCCTGCGCGAGCGGGAGCGGATCAAGCGCCAGACCCTCACCGATCGTCGCTTGCGCCACCACGCGCAAGCTGCCTAACCTCTCAACCCAGGTGGACCAGAGCCTCCGTTCCTGAGGCCCGCAGCCTGTCTCAAATCATCTGACGACGGACA
>NZ_JBKIBX010000114.1:0-1436 GCF_046557895.1 Methylobacterium oryzisoli
GGATCGTGCCCCGAGCCGTGGTGTAGCTCTGTCGGTGTGATCACCGCGATCCCCGGCTGGGCCGGATCTGGTCAGGCTGCCACGGCGGGCAGGCCGACGAGGGCATCATCGCTGAGCGGCGCGATGCTTTCCAGGGTCATGTAGCGCGAGCGCTGGACCGCCCATTCATCGGACTGCTCGAGCAGGATGGCGCCGACGAGCCGGGTGACGGCGGTCTCGTTCGGGAAGATGCCGACCACCTCGGTGCGCCGCTTGATCTCGCGGTTGACGCGCTCAATCGGATTGACCGAGTGCAGCTTCACCCGATGCGCCGCCGGGAAGCTCATGTAGGCCAGCACGTCGTCCTCGGCGTGGTCCATCAGCTCGGCCAACTTCGGCAGCTTCGGCCGCAGCTGATCGGAGACCTTGCGCCACTGCGCCTTGGCGGCTGCGGCGTCGTCCTGGGCGAAGGCAGTGGCCATCAGCGCCGAGACCACGCGCCGCCCGCTCTTGCCGGCGTGGGCGAGGGCGTTGCGGGCAAAGTGCACACGGCAGCGCTGGTGGGTGGCGTTCAGCACCCGCGCGGCGGCGACCTTGAGGCCTTCGTGCGCGTCGGAGACGACCAGCTTCACGCCGCGCAGCCCGCGCCGGGCCAGCTTGCGCAGAAACTCGATCCAGAAGGTCTCTGCTTCGGAGGGGCCAATGTCCATGCCCAGCACCTCGCGGCGGCCGTCCGTGTTGACGCCGACCGCGACCGTCACCGCCATCGAGACCACCCGGCCGGCCTGGCGCACCTTCACGTAGGTGGCATCGATCCAGCAGTAGGGCCACTCGCCTTCGATGGGCCGCTCCAAGAAGGCCTTCACCCGCTCATCAATCTCCTCGCACAGCCGGCTGACCTGGCTTTTGGAGATGCCGCTCATCCCCATCGCCCGGACCAAGTCGTCCACCGAGCGCGTTGAGACGCCCTGGATGTAGGCTTCCTGGATCACCGCGGTGAGTGCCTTCTCGGCCAGCCGCCGAGGCTCGAGGAAGAACGGGAAGTAGCTGCCTTTCCTGAGTTTCGGGATCCGCAGCTCGACGGTCCCGGCGCGGGTCTCCCAGTCGCGCTCACGGTAGCCGTTGCGTTGGACGAGCCGCTCGGGGCTCTTCTCGCCGTGCGCCGCGCCAGTGATCTGGCCCACCTCCAGCTCCATCAGCCGTTCGGCGGCAAAGCCGATCATCTCGCGCAGCAAATCCACGTCCGCGCTCTTCTCCAGCAGCCCGCGAAAGGCAATCATGTCGTCGGTCATCTTCGGTCCTTGGTCCTGGGGTTGTGCTCAGCAAACCCAACCCTAACCGAAGATCGCGGATGACCACCCCGCTACGCCGCTCGCTCGCTACGGCGCCTTGTGACGGCGCGCTTCGCGAGCGGCTCCGCTACCGACCAGCTACACCACAAGCGGGGACACGACCCC
>NZ_JBKIBX010000115.1:0-1355 GCF_046557895.1 Methylobacterium oryzisoli
CCCGCTCCAATTTTCCCAACCGAACAGAACGTCTTACGAGAAAGCCGCCTTCGGGCGGCTTCGTCGTTTCTTGGGCCTCTGTGGGCGATCGGTGGGCAAACGGAGGGCAGCGGAACGGCTTTGCGCCTGCCCCGCTGCCAACCGTCCTTGAGCGTTCCCTTCAACGCTGCGAGAACGGTCTGCTCGCCCCACCATCGAACCTACCTGATCAGATTCGTGGAAGCCGGGCCGATCGCTTCGGCACCAGTGCGGGCCATGATCGGGAGAACTGTCACGGCATGGACAGCACGGTAGTTCCCACAGGTGCATCGAACTCCGAGCCTGCCGAGCACGAAGTTCGACGCAGCTTCAACAATCAGATTTTTTTGGGCGACTCATTGCTAATGAGATGGCAGAAGCGAAGGACGTGCTGTGTGTAGCTATTCATGTGATGCTCAAGATCGGAAAAATTAAATCGAACCTCGATCGAGGGGGTAAGCCCATTATTGAAATCAATTTCATACTGTGTGAGCCGTTCAAAACAGCAATAACTCGAAGAACCCTCTAAGGATGCTTCGATAAATTCTGACAAAGACCGAATTACTTCCGATCTTTTGGCGCGTCGATACGCAAGTTTGTGCACTTCGGAGCCTGCCATTAGGCGAAGGCCCGGGGCAATGTTATCCTCTTCGATGCGTTGAACGGTGATCCCATAGCATCTGAGCACAAGATCGAGATTGCGGTCTCTCGTATATATACGCCAGAAGTCGGTGCGATGGCTATAATCAACGAAAGTATCATTCCCGATAGAGGGGCAGCAATCGATCACGCCTCTGAGTGTATAAGCAGGCAGCGTGACGCGTCTGCCAAGGCGGCGGCGCACATACATGGTGTAGATGGTGCAAGCAGGAGCGTTGGGGGAGACAACAACAGACATAACGATCACTCTCAATAAGCTTTTTGCAGGAAAACGCAGGCGTGAAAAAGTTGCAACATCGGAGTCAAACGACCCCTCTGGTAGCAAGATCAACGCAGTACTGAAATTAACACCAGCGATGTGAGGTTTTCATCTCTCGCCGGCCAGTCTAATGACCGGCGTGAGTTCGTTCTACTCGCCGGCCGAACCGGGTGCAAGCTTCCTGTTTCCGATTCGGAGGTGCTGTTTCAAATCACGGACGTCAGGCCCTGGCGTCAGACTGCCTGCGAGAAAAGGCTGACGAGGATCATGACCGTGGCCTGCACGAGAGACGGGCGCGGAGGATGGAGTGGCTGGGCCGAGAGCGGCTGCGGGCGCGGCTCATCCAATCGGACCTTCGACCGCCAGCCCATCCGCGCGACTGCTGAGTAGAGGCCGTCTGCCGGCCGTCTACTACGAT
>NZ_JBKIBX010000116.1:0-1347 GCF_046557895.1 Methylobacterium oryzisoli
TCCTCCGCCCCACGGTTGCTTGAGACACCCCGTTAGCGGACGGTCTCCGCGGCAGGGGTGAGGACGATGACGACGAACACGAGGGCGGGTGCAGACGCGGTTGGTCCCGGCCGCGGCGGGCGCATGTCCCGGCAGCGCAAACGCGATGCGGTGCTGCGCCTGCTGCGCGGCGAGGACCTGGAGAGCGTCTCGCGCAGCCTGGGCGTGACGGCCGCGACCCTGTCGAGCTGGCGCGACGCCTTCCTGACGGCAGGCGAAGCCAGCCTGTCCACCCGGCCCACCGATGGCGAAGTCCTGGAGAGCGGACGGTTGAAGGCCAAGCTCGGCGAGATGCTGCTCGAGCGCGAGTTGCTGGAGGCCAAGATCGCCGCCCTGGAGGCGCGCGGCCCCGGCCCTTTGGCCCGCAAGAGATCGCGGCCATGAGCCGGGCCGTCTCTTCCGTCAGCGGCAAGGCTTACGGGCTGGCCCGCGTCTGCCGGATCTGGCGCGTGTCGCGCGCCACCGTTCACCGGCATCTCTCACCCGCCCGACCGGAGCCGTCGCACCGACCTGGCCCGGTCGGGCCGATGCCGGATGCGGCGCTGCTGGAGGCGATCCGCGCCACCCTCGCCGGCAGCCCCTTCCACGGCGAGGGTCACCGCAAGATCTGGGCGCGCCTGCGCCACAAGGGCGTGCGCACCTCCAAGCGCCGCGTGCTGCGTCTGATGCGCGACCATGATCTGCTCGCCCCGTCTCGCGTCGGCGCGCCGCGCGGCCCGCGCACCCACGATGGCACCATCATCCCGGAGGCGGTGGACACGATGTGGGGGACCGACCTGACCACCACTTGGACCGGCGAGGGGCCGGTCGCGGTGTTCGTGGCCGTCGATCACTGCTCGGCCGAGTGTGTCGGCATCCATGCGGCGCGCCGGGCCACGCGGTTTGAGGCGCTGGAGCCGATCCGCCAGGGCGTGCGGCAGCGCTTCGGCGGCTTTGCGGCGAAGGTCGCTGCTGGTCTGAGTGTCCGGCACGACCACGGCAGCCAGTACATGGCGGATGCCTTCCAGGCGGAACTGGCGTTCCTGGGCATCGCGAGTTCGCCCGCCTTCGTGCGTGCGCCGGAGGGGAACGGCTGCGCGGAGCGGTTCATCCGCACGCTCAAGGAGAACCTGCTCTGGGTGGAGCGCTTCGAGTCGGTCGAGGATCTCCGCCGCGCCCTGCTGGCATTCCGCGAGATCTACAACACGACGTGGCTGATCGAGCGGCACGGCTTCCAGCCACCGGCCGCTATTCGGGCTGCGCAGCTTCCACCGGCGGCTCTCGCCGCATAGGGTTTAAATCGGTGTCTCACAAACCGCGGGCGGTACA
>NZ_JBKIBX010000117.1:0-1342 GCF_046557895.1 Methylobacterium oryzisoli
TAAGGTGAGGAAACCAGTCCATGACCTCCGTTGCCGCATCACGCGCGCAAGCCACCCCCATCGCCGGACGATGGCTCCAGCTCACCCTCGGGGTGGTCTGCATGGTGGCCGCCGCCAACATCCAGTACGCCTGGACCCTGTTCGTCCCCGAGATCCAGAAGACCTTCGGCTGGGACCGCGCCGCCATCCAGGTCGCCTTCACCATCTTCGTCGTCACCCAGACCTGGCTCACCCCCATCGAGGGCCACTTCATCGACCGCTACGGCCCCAGCCGCGTCGTCATGGCCGGCGGCTTCTTCACGGGTCTGGCCTGGGTCATCAACTCGTATGCCACCTCGCTCACCGGCTACTATCTCGGCGCGGTGGTCGGCGGCATCGGCGTGGGCTGCGTCTACGCCACCTGCATCGCCAACGCCCTCAAGTGGTTCCCCGACCGGCGCGGCCTGGCGGTGGGGCTCACCGCCGGCGGCTACGGCGCCGGCTCGGCCCTGACCATCCTGCCGATCGCCTCGATGATCGCCGACGGCGGCTTCCAGAAGGCCTTCTTCATCTTCGGCCTGATCCAGGGCGCGCTGATCATCCTGGCCTCGATCGGCCTGCGCTCGCCGGCCCGCGGCGAGGTGATCTTCTCCTCGAAGGTGCTGCAGTCGCGGCGCGACTACACCCTGCCTGAGGCGCTGCGCACCCGGGTGTTCTGGGTGATGATGGTGATGTTCACCTGCACGGTGACCGGCGGCCTGATGGCGGTGGCGCAGCTGGGCGTGATCGCGCAGGATCTGGGGGTGAAGAACTTCCAGGTGAACCTGTACTTCTTCGCCATGGCGGCGCTGCCGTTCGCGCTGATGCTGGACCGGATCATGAACGGGATCTCGCGGCCGTTCTTCGGCTGGATCTCGGACCGGATCGGGCGCGAGCGGACGATGTTCATCGCCTTCACGCTGGAGGGCGTGGGCATCGTGGCGCTGGGCTATTTCGGGCACAATCCGTGGGCGTTCGTGATCCTGAGCGGGATCGTGTTCCTGGCCTGGGGCGAGGTGTACTCGCTGTTCTCGGCCACCGCCGCGGACACGTTCGGGTCGGCGCATATCGGCAAGATCTACGGTGTTCTGTACTGCGCCAAGGGTGTGGCGGCGCTGATGGTGCCGCTGGGCAACGTGCTGATGCAGGCGACCGGGACCTGGGCGACCGTGCTGTACACGGTGGCGATCATGGACCTGATCGCGGCAACGCTGGCGCTCACGGTGCTGCGGCCGATGCTGATCCGCCACCACGCCGCCAACGGCACCGTGCCGGCCAACGCTCACTAAACCTTCGCGCGGGGACCCGCTGGCGGGTCCCCGCC
>NZ_JBKIBX010000118.1:0-1262 GCF_046557895.1 Methylobacterium oryzisoli
ATAGGCGAAGCCGTGCTTGCGGACGTCGTCGGCCCGGTAGACGTTGCGCAGGTCCACCAGCACCGGCGCCGCCATCGCGCCGCGCAGCCGCGCCAGATCCAGCGCCCGAAACGCGTCCCACTCCGTCACCAGCACCAGCGCGTGCGCTCCCTCCGCGCACGCATACGCGTCCGGCGCGTACGTCACCCCGCTCAAGAGGCCCCGCGCCTGCTCCATCCCCTCCGGGTCGTACGCCACCACGCTCGCCCCCGCATCCTGCAGGCCCGCGATGATCGACAGCGACGGCGCCTCGCGCATGTCGTCGGTGTTGGGCTTGAACGTCAGACCCAGCACCGCCACCCGCTTGCCCCGCACGGACCCCCCGCAGGCCGCCACGACTTTCCGCGCCATCGCCCGCTTGCGGCTGTCGTTGACCGCCACCACCGTCTCCACCAGACGCACCGGGCTGCCGGCATCCTGCGCCGTCTTGACCAGCGCCAGCGTGTCCTTGGGAAAGCACGAGCCGCCATAGCCCGGCCCGGCGTGCAGGAACTTGCCCCCGATCCGGTTGTCCAGCCCGATCCCGCGCGCCACCTGCTGCACGTCGGCCCCGACCTGCTCGCAGAGATCCGCGATCTCGTTGATGAAGGTGATCTTGGTGGCGAGAAACGCGTTGGCGGCGTACTTGGTCAGCTCGGCGGTGCGCCGGGAGGTGACCAGGATCGGGGCCTGGTTGAGGTAGAGCGGACGGTAGAGTTCGCTGATCACCTCGGCGGCGCGGGGCTCGTCGGCGCCGATGACGATGCGGTCGGGGCGCTTGAAGTCGGCGATGGCCGCGCCCTCGCGCAGGAACTCGGGGTTGGAGGCGACGGCGACGTCAGCTTCGGGGTTGGTCTCGCGGATGATGCGCTCGACCTCGTCGCCGGTGCCGACCGGGACGGTGGACTTGGTGACCACGACGGTGGGGCGGGCGAGCGCGTTTGCGATGTCGCGGGCGGCCTGGAAGACGAAGGAGAGGTCGGCGAAGCCGTCGCCGCGGCGGGACGGGGTTCCGACCGCGATGAAGACGGCGTCGGCCTGTGCGACGGCGGGCCTAAGATCGGTGGTGAAGGTGAGGCGGCCCTGGCGGGTATTCTCGGCCACCAGCGCGTCGAGGCCGGGCTCGAAGATGGGAATGCGGCCTGCATTGAGGGCCGCGATCTTGGCCGGATCGGTGTCGACGCACACGACGTCGTGTCCGAAATCCGCGAAACAGGCTCCCGACACCAGGCCGACGTAGCCGG
>NZ_JBKIBX010000119.1:0-1192 GCF_046557895.1 Methylobacterium oryzisoli
ATGGCCAAGGAAAAGTTTTCGCGGACGAAGCCGCACTGCAACATCGGGACGATCGGTCACGTGGACCACGGCAAGACGTCCCTGACGGCGGCGATCACCAAGGTCCTGGCCGAGACCGGAGGGGCGACCTTCACGGCCTACGACCAGATCGACAAGGCGCCGGAGGAGAAGGCGCGCGGGATCACCATCTCGACCGCGCACGTCGAGTACGAGACCCAGAACCGCCACTACGCCCACGTCGACTGCCCGGGCCACGCCGACTACGTCAAGAACATGATCACGGGTGCCGCCCAGATGGACGGGGCGATCCTGGTGGTCTCGGCCGCCGACGGCCCGATGCCGCAGACGCGCGAGCACATCCTGCTCGCCCGCCAGGTCGGCGTGCCGGCGCTGGTGGTGTTCATGAACAAGGTCGACATGGTCGACGATCCGGAGCTGCTCGACCTCGTCGAGCTCGAGGTGCGGGAACTCCTCTCGAAGTACGACTTCCCGGGCGACGACATCCCGATCACCAAGGGCTCGGCTTTGTGCGCGCTGGAGAACCGCGAGCCGAAGATCGGGCATGACGCGATCCTCGAGCTGATGGGGCACGTGGACGCCTACATCCCGCAGCCGGAGCGGCCGATCGACCTGCCGTTCCTGATGCCGATCGAGGACGTGTTCTCGATCTCGGGCCGCGGCACGGTGGTGACGGGTCGCGTGGAGCGCGGGATCATCAAGGTGGGCGAGACGGTGGAGATCGTCGGCATCCGGGCGACGCAGACGACGACCGTGACGGGCGTGGAGATGTTCCGCAAGCTGCTCGACCAGGGTCAGGCGGGCGACAACGTGGGCGTTCTGCTGCGCGGCACCAAGCGCGAGGACGTGGAGCGCGGCCAGGTGGTGTGCAAGCCCGGCTCGGTGAAGCCGCACACGAAGTTCAAGGCGGAGGCCTACATCCTGACGAAGGAGGAGGGCGGTCGGCACACGCCGTTCTTCACCAACTACCGTCCGCAGTTCTACTTCCGGACCACGGACGTGACGGGTGTGTGCCAGCTGCCGGAGGGCACCGAGATGGTGATGCCGGGCGACAACGTGACGATGGACGTCACGCTGATCGTGCCGGTGGCGATGGAGGAGAAGCTGCGCTTCGCCATCCGCGAAGGCGGCCGCACCGTCGGTGCCGGCGTCGTCGCGAGCATCTCGGAATAAA
>NZ_JBKIBX010000120.1:0-1191 GCF_046557895.1 Methylobacterium oryzisoli
GAGGTCGCGGGAGCAGCCCGGCGATGCTGCCGAGGATAGCGGGATTGGCCATGGTTGATCTCCTGGGGAGAGGGCTGCTCAGGGTGCCGTCATTGTGGTGGTGGGCGTCGAGCTCGTTTTGGCGATCGACGTGCCGAGCGAGGACAGTCCGGCTGACCTGACCGGCTGGCTTTGAACCGGGCTGATTGAGAGGATCAGCACGGACCAAAGGAGTTGGAGATGCGGCGAGGTCAGAATACGAGCGCAAAGCAGGTGGGGCTGACGCTGCGCCAGATCGAGGTGCTGACGGCGCAGGGCAAGTGCTTGGCGCTCGCAAGGAGGCGGAGATCTCCGAGCAGAGCTACGACAGCTGGCGCCGTATCGGCCAACGTCCGGCGTCTGGTCAGCGACGTCTTGGTTTGGGTCGCGTGCCGAGGATGACGGCAGCCGTCGCGGCCACGCCGGCAGCGAGCACGCTGGCCGTTGCGAGCGGATGCAGGGTTGCCCGCGTGTAGGCGCTGGTGCGCATGACGTAGACTGGAGGGTCGCCGCGGACTGCACCGGCATCCCGCGGCGCATGCAGCGCGCCCTCAGGGTTTCTCGGCTTCTCGGCGCGCTTCTGCNTGGAGGGTCGCCGCGGACTGCACCGGCATCCCGCGGCGCATGCAGCGCGCCCTCAGGGTTTCTCGGCTTCTCGGCGCGCTTCTGCAGCGCGATGATGGCAGGCGCGAGCTCGTCGTACGCGCCCGGTGCGAACTCCTTGCCCATCACAAACAGCTTGCCGCCACCGCCCACGAAGATGTCGCGCTGCGGGTGCACGGCGGCGTGCAGGATGGCGTTGGCCACCTCCTCCGGCGGGTAGATCGGCGGCGGCAGCGTCGGCTCGCGGTCCATGTAGTTGCGGGCGCGCTGAGGCAGCGGCGTATCGATGGAAGCCGGCTTCACCAGGGTAACGGAAACCGGCGCGCCCTCGGCAATCAGCTCCATACGTAGCGTGTCGGTGAACCCCTTCACCGCGTGCTTCGAGGCGGCGTAGAGGCCCTGGAACGGGAAGGCGAGGTCGGAACCGATGCTGCCGACGTTGATCAGCGCCCCGCCGCGCTCGCGCAGGTGCTCGGCCGCCACGAGGGACCCGTAGACGGTGCCCCACAGATTGGTCCGGATCAGCCGCTCATGGTCCTCCGGGGCGATCTCGCGCAGGGGTCCGTAGAC
>NZ_JBKIBX010000121.1:0-1169 GCF_046557895.1 Methylobacterium oryzisoli
ACGCCCGACGAGTGTGCCAACTTCTTCATCGCTGCCGGATACGATCCAGATTAAACCGAAAACGCTCTAGGCGCACCAGCTCGTCTTCTGCTACAGCCGCGAACAGGCCAAGCACCGCCTGCCCTATCGGGCTCTTAGAGCAGCGCCCGATCGCGTTGCGACCGGGCGCTGCTCTAAGTCTTTGATTCGTCGCATTTTCTGCGACGAACCGGCATCCACTTCGTCGGACAATGCTCTAGTGTCGAACGACTCGGTGAGCGATCGGAACTCGATCCCGCGCCGGTCGAGGTCGACGATGGTCCGTACGGTTTCGAGCCAAGTGCGGCCGACGCGATCCAGCTTCCAGGCGACGAGCGTGTAGCCGGGCGTCAGGGCGGCAAGCGCCTGGTCGAGGCCGACACGGCTCAAGGTCGCCCCACTGGCGCGATCCTGGAACACCTGGACGCAGCCGGCCGCCTTCAGAGCGTCCAGCTGGTATTGCGGGTCTTGGTCTTCGGTGGAAACGCGCGCATAGCCGATCAACATGCTTCCAATTATGCGCGGCCCCTTATGCGCGATCCAGCCCTAATGATCGCAATGGCTTAGATACCCCCAAGCGATGCGCGCATAAGGGTTCCCTTTTGCGCGAACATGCCGGATGGCTGGCCCCTTCCCTAGGCACGGAACCGAGACGGCACCCCGTCAGCCGCTTGAGAACCAGAATCACGGATTTGCGGAAGCCCGGCGCGGCGGCGTCGGGCACCAACCGACGTGCGGGCTCGTCATGCACTGCCAGCTGGAGACAGGCGATCTGCTTCGGAGCAGGGATTGGATGCGCGCTATGCGGCTGCTTCGGCATAGGCTAGCAGCATATGCCGTAAGCTAACCCATTCTACATACACACAGATGTGTCCTACCCCGCATTACTCCTATGGCAGCACGACGGGCTGCTCGTAGGCGGGCCGCCAACACTGTGTTGTCTAGGCTGAAAGTTTGATCTTTCCGCTCGTTTCAGGCGCCTCTTGAGCCACGAATGTTTGCTCAAGAGGCGCAGAAGCGGGCGAACGACATTCCGTCGGCGCCGCCGGGTGAGCCTCGGTCGGCGTGACCGACGACCTCATCGCGGCGCTCGACGCCGGCCTCCTCTCGCACGTGGTGCTGGACGCCTTCCACGTCGCGGCGCTGCCGCC
>NZ_JBKIBX010000122.1:0-1124 GCF_046557895.1 Methylobacterium oryzisoli
TGACCGATCGCGTGACCGTAGCTGAAACACTGCGCCGTCACCCGCGCCGACGCCACCGCCTCGTGCTCCGCCGACAGGCACCGCCCCGCCGTCAGGAGACCCTCCCCCCGCTCCGGCACGAAGCAGCCGTAGGGCACCTCGTAGACGTCGTCCAGAAGCCACTCCACCCGCGGCTTGGCCCCCGCATGCAGCTCGATCGGCCACGGCGAGCGCGCGATCCCGTCCGCAAACTTCGTCCCCGCCAGCACGTCGGCATTCCGCAACAGCGACATCCCCCGCGCCTGCCGGGTCTGGCGCACCCCCACCTGCACCCCGGTGTCGTTCACGAAGCTCGCCTCGCAGCCCGCGAGGTGGTCGCGGAAGAAGCGGGCGTACTCCCGCATCTGCCGGCGCCCCTCGATCTCCGCCTCGGTGAAGTCGCGGGCATAGAGCGTGTTCAGCTCGCGCCCGTCCGCCCCGATCACCCGGGTGCAGTTGCACAGAAGCTCGCCCGGCCGCGTGGTGGTGAACAGCCAGATCTTGGCGCGCGGCAGCGTGTAGCCGTTGCCCGCGCCCTTCTCGCGGATCAGCGCCGAGACCTCTTCGCCCATGATGGTGTCGGTGCCGTAGGCCTCAAGGAAGCGGGCGGTGTCGACGCCCATCAGGCGGAAGATCATGGTCGGGTTCTGGACGTGGCCGTCCTGGCCGACGAAGGAGGGCAGGCCCGCCATGGCGACGACGTCGGCGTCGCCGCTGGCGTCCACCGTGACCTTGGCGCGGATCCGGGCCGGGCCTTCCTTGGTGTAGGCGGTGACGCCCTCGACCCGCTCGCCGCCCTCGACGAGGGCACCCGTGACGGTGGTGTGGTAGATCACCCGCACGCCGGCCTCGGCGAGCAGGGCGTCGGCGGCCTCGCGCCAGACGAGGGGATCGTGGACGCGGGTGTAGGTCTTGCCGTAGCGCACGGGCGGGGCGAGGCCGCCGCGGTGCTCGAGGGCGGCCACGAACTCGTCGAGGAAGCCGTGGACGACCTGTTGGGGCGGGGCGTCGCGATCGTCGGTGGCGGCGTACATGCCGCAGACGGTGCCCGAGAGGCCCGCCACGGCGCCGCCGCCGCAGAAGCCGTAGCGCTCCAGCAGGGTGAC
>NZ_JBKIBX010000123.1:0-1050 GCF_046557895.1 Methylobacterium oryzisoli
TAGAGCGTTTTCGGTTTGGGCTGAGTCGGTGCGGGGTTTTCGGGTCTGCTGCGGTGTGATTCCCTGATCGCTCTGGACGAGGAGCGAGGCATGGGCCGACCCTACAGCCGGGACCTGCGCGAGCGGGTGGTGGATGCCGCGGCAGCAACCTCCTGCCGGCAAGCGGCGGCGCGTTTTAGGGTCGGGATCGCGACCGCGATCCGCTGGATGGCCGCCTTCACGGCGACCGGAACGGTGGCAGCCCGCCCGCAAGGGCGAACGCGCCGCTCGAAGCTTGATCCGCATGAGGCGTTTCTGCGTGCCCTGATCGAACAGAACGACGACATCACGCTGGAGGAGATGCGCGCCCGGCTGCGGGATGAGCAGGATCTCACGGTAGGGCTGAGCACGCTGTGGAGCTTTCTCGACGAGCGCGATCTCACGTACAAAAAAAGACAGCTCACGCCGCCGAGCAGGATCGCCCGGATGTGAGAGCGGCGCGCGAGGCCTGGTTCGAGAGCCAACTCGACCTCGACCCGGCCCGCCTCGTGTTCCTCGACGAGACCTGGACCTCGACCGCCATGGCTCGCCTGCGCGGACGCTCGCCGCGCGGCGAGCGGCTGCGGTCACCCGTGCCGCATGGTCACTGGAAGACCACCACCGTCGTGGCGGGTCTGCGCCTGTCCGGGATCACCGCGCCCTTCGTGCTGGATGGTCCGATCAATCGCGAGATCTTCCAGGCTTATGTCGAACGCGTGGTGGTGCCTGAACTCACGCCCGGCGACATCGTCGTGCTGGACAACCTCGGCAGCCACAAAGGGCCAGCTGTGCGCGCCGCCATCGAAGCGGCGGGCGCGCGGCTGCTCTTCCTTCCGCCCTACTCGCCCGACTTCAACCCGATCGAGATGGCCTTCTCCAAGCTCAAGGCGCTCCTGCGAAAGGCTGCCGAGCGCACCGTCGAGGGGCTCTGGTCGGCCATCGGGAGGCTCGTCGACACCATCACGCCCGACGAGTGTGCCAACTTCTTCATCGCTGCCGGATACGATCCAGATTAAACCGAAAACGCTCTAG
>NZ_JBKIBX010000124.1:0-839 GCF_046557895.1 Methylobacterium oryzisoli
TCGAACAGGATCGGCCCCACCGGCGAGAACTTGCGCAGGTCGTACTTGTAGGGCGCGTAGTTGCCGTGCCAGGCCACCACGTCGAGGGGCGAGTGCGCGATCGCCGCCTCCCAGAGCGCGCCGCCCCACTTCACCAGCATCGTGCCGGGCGCCTCGCGATCCTCGTAAGCCGCGACGGGGGTGAGGAAGTCGCGCTGGTTGGCCAGGCAGTTGGCGCCGATCGGCCCGCGCTCGGGCAGCGTGAAGGCGCCGCCGTAGTTCTCGCAGACGTAGCCGCGCGCCGGGCCGTCGAGGAGTTCCACCGCGAACTTCACGCCGCGGGGGATGACGACGATCTCGCCCGGCTCGACCGCGATGAGCCCGAACTCGGTGCGGAAGCGCAAGGCGCCCTGCTGGGGCACCACCAGCATCTCGCCGTCGGCGTTGTAGAAGTACTCGTCCTGCATGGAGCGGGTGGCGAGGTAGAGGTGGGCGCCCATGCCGGCCTGCGCGCCCGCGTCGCCGGCGGTGGTCATGGTGTGGATGCCCTCGATGAAGGAGAGGGGCGCGTCGGGGATCGGGACGGGATCCCAGCGCAGGGGGGCGGGGGGCATCTCGACCTCGGCGGCCGGCGCGGTGCGCCAGCGGCGGGCGTCGCGCTTGTGGAAGGCGTTCCAGTGGGCGACGGTGGGGCGGATGCGGTAGAGCCAGGAGCGCTCGTTGGTGGTGCGGGGCGCGGTGAAGGGGGATCCGGAGAGCTGCTCGGCGTAGAGGCCGTAGGGGCACCGCTGGGGCGAGTTGCGGCCGACCGGCAGGGCGCCGGGCAGCGCCTCGGTCTCGAAGCCGTTGCCGAACCCCGA
>NZ_JBKIBX010000125.1:0-798 GCF_046557895.1 Methylobacterium oryzisoli
CTCCTAGGATTACGCCTAGGACGTCACGTCATCCCGCTTCCCAGCAAGGTGGCCCTCGCCGGACGAATACGTCGCGATTCGCGGACATTTCCTACGACCAGCCCGTAACGACTGTAAACAAGCCCCATCAATGAAATAGGCTAGTTCATGCATCAACCTAGCCCCTGGATGCATCAAATCAGCACTTTGTCAAATCACCATGTCACAGCCGCACGCCTGTGCGCAGCACGCCCTGTGCACTCGTGACACCATAGATCATGTTATAAGGGGTATATATGTTTAGCATCGTATCACCTGAAGAGGCACGTCGCCTGCTGTCGTCGAAGCGCAAACCTCGCCAGCGACGTAGGCGCGAGGGCGACGACGTAGGCGCTGTAGGGACCTACAAGGTCGTTCGCCTCGCACCGAAGAAGCCACGAGTATCCCTGAGGGTGCCCACCGAGTCCGAGCAGGCAGCCCTCCTCGAAACCGCGGTCGAGAAGGAGCTGCAGTCGCGGGGGCTAAACGAGGTCCGGATCAGGCACGAGAAGCGGGAGTACGAGGGCATCTTCACTCGCCATCGTGCCCGGCACCTTCATGCCCTCAACCCCTACGCGGGCGCTGGGTGGGCGTCGTTCCTGGAAGAGGCTATCGGCAGGAGCAAGATCGACGAACGACTCTGGTTCGTCACGATCATCGATGACGATTGGATCCTCGGCACCTACCCGCTCGGCCCCGACAACACTGACCTGTACCGCCCGCGGTTTGTGAGACACCGATTTAAACCCTATGCGGCGAGAGCCGCCGGTGGAAGCTGCG
>NZ_JBKIBX010000126.1:0-771 GCF_046557895.1 Methylobacterium oryzisoli
ATACCAACCCTCACTGATCAGAACCCACGGGCCCAGGCGCGCAGGCCGATGGACATGATGCGCCAGGGCTGATTGATGAGCTTGTTCCAGGCGTCGCAGCAGTGGTCGAGGATGGCCTCGTATGACGCAAAGATCCGATTGCCGAGCCAGTTCTCACGGATGAACTGCCAGAGGTTCTCGACCGGGTTCAGCTCAGGCGAGCGCGCTGGCAGCGGCAGCAGGGTGATGTTGGCCGGGATCACAAGCTTCTTGGTCATGTGCCAGCCTGCCTGATCGAGCAGCAGCACGGCGTGCGCGCCCGGGGCGACGGCCCTGGCGATCTCGGCCAGATGCAGGTTCATCGCCTCGGTGGTGCAGCGAGGCATGACGAGCCCGGCTCCCGTACCACGAGCCGGGCAGATCGCGCCGAAGAGGTAGGCGGAGGCGGTGCGCTGGTCCTTCGGAGCTGCGGGCCGTGTGCCGCGGCGTGCCCAGCGGCGCGTGATGGTGTTCTTCTGCCCGACCCGAGCCTCGTCGGCGAACCAGACCTCTATCGGCTTGCCGCCCGTGGCCTGCGCGATCTGCGCCAAGCGGGTCGGGAAGGCTTTTTAAAAGCCGGAATAGCGTCCTGATCCTGTGCGTGATGGCGGGGACGGGCTGAGAGCTTCCGGTAGCCCATGCTCCGCAGAACCCGGCTCAGTGTCTGCTCGGAGACCGAGACGCCGTGCTCCTCAAACAGGATCTGAGCCAGATCGACCAGCCGCCAGCGCACGACTCCGTGCGCAGCCGGCG
>NZ_JBKIBX010000127.1:0-761 GCF_046557895.1 Methylobacterium oryzisoli
TGGTTGTCACATCGGGCAAGGGCGGCGTGGGGAAGACGACCACGACGGCGGCCCTGGGGGCGGCCCTGGCGCAGGGCGGGCAGAGCGTGTGCGTGGTCGACTTCGACGTCGGGCTGCGCAACCTCGACCTGGTGATGGGCGCCGAGCGGCGGGTGGTCTACGACCTGATCAACGTGGTGCAGGGCGACGCCAAGCTGGCGCAGGCTTTGATCCGCGACAAGCGCCTGGAGGGGCTCTCGCTGCTGCCCGCCTCGCAGACGCGCGACAAGGACGCGCTCACCGACGAGGGGGTGGCGCGGGTGATCTCGGAGCTGCGCGAGCGCTTCGACTGGGTGATCTGCGACAGCCCGGCGGGGATCGAGCGGGGCGCGACGCTGGCGATGCGGCACGCCGACGTGGCGGTGGTGGTGACCAACCCGGAAGTGTCCTCGGTGCGCGACTCGGACCGGATCATCGGGTTGCTGGACGCCAAGACGGCGCGGGCGGCGGCGGGCGAGAGCCTGGAGAAGCACCTGATCCTGACGCGCTACGACGCGGGTCGTGCGGAGCGGGGCGAGATGCTGAAGCTGGAGGACGTGCTGGAGATCCTGTCCATCCCGCTGCTCGCGGTGGTGCCGGAGAGCGAGGAGGTGCTGAAGGCCTCGAACGTCGGCAGCCCGGTGACGCTCAACAACCCGGCCTCGGCGCCGGCGCGGGCCTATGCGGACGCGGCCCGCCGCCTCAAGGGCGAGACCGTCCCCATGACCATCCCGGCCGAGCGC
>NZ_JBKIBX010000128.1:0-727 GCF_046557895.1 Methylobacterium oryzisoli
AACATGTCGAACTCCTCGAACGACCCGGTGTCGAGGAGGAGTTCGATGCGCTCGCGCGCCGTCAGCTTGCCGCGCTTGTGCTGCGCGGCCACCCGGTTCTCGCCGCCGCCGAGCCGGGCCAGCCCGCGCCGCTGATCCAGCCGTTCGAGGATGTCCTTCATGCCTGCCGCCTGTGTTCTTCCGGCGCCTGAAGCCTCGCGGGCTTGGCGGTATTGCGTGCCGGCGGCTCTAGCACGCGTCACCGCCGGCGCAAATCCGGCCGAAGGCGCAAGGCCGCAGGTCCAAGATCGCAGGTCCAAGACCGCCGGCCGCGGAAGACCTCAGCGGCGCAGGCGCCCGACAGGCTCCTCGCGGGCGAGGCGCAGCAGGTACTGGCCGTAATTGGTCTTGGCGAAGAGCTGCCCGCGGGCCTCGACCTGCTCGCGGGCGATGAAGCCCTGCAGGTAGGCGATTTCTTCCAGGCAGGCCACCTGCATGCCCTGCCGGCGCTGGATCACCCGCACGAACTCGGAGGCCTCCAAGAGGCTGTCGTGCGTGCCCGTGTCCAGCCACGCGTAGCCCCGCGACATGCACTCCACGTGCAGTTCGCCCCGCTCCAGGTAGGCCTGGTTCACGTCCGTGATCTCGAGCTCGCCCCGCGCCGAGGGCCGCACCGCCGCCGCGATGTCGAGAACCTGATTGTCGTAGACGTACAGCCCCGTCACCGCCCAGGTCGACTCGGGCTCCT
>NZ_JBKIBX010000129.1:0-723 GCF_046557895.1 Methylobacterium oryzisoli
CGCAGCTTCCACCGGCGGCTCTCGCCGCATAGGGTTTAAATCGGTGTCTCACAAACCGCGGGCGGTACACAAGGCGCTTTCAGAGCCCATCTAACCAAGCAGCCTAGCTTCGCGTTGGCGTCTGGAGGAGAAGCCGATGTGGACGGATGCAGTCGCCCCCTCTGCGCGCGTTCTGCTGTTTCAGGTCGCTCAGGCGTATCGGTTCGGTGGCAGGAGCCTTGTCCCGAACGGTCGTGCTGGACCGGCTGACGGAAAGGAGTGTCTGCTATGCTCGGCACTATCCTCATCAACGTCCTGATCCTGCTGCTGATCGGCGCCCTTCCGCGTGTTGGCGCCTACAGCTCAGGGCTCAGCGGGGCGCCGCTCGCAAGCTCGCAACGCTGCAAGATCGAGCTTGAGGCACCCTACAAGTGACTGCGCAGGTGCCCAGGGGGTATCCGCCGACCGCGTTTCAGCATCAATTCCAGCATGGGGCAGGCATCCGCTCCGTCCTCCGCCAGCCTCAGCGCTTGGCTAAACTTCAGCAATACTCGTTAGGTAAACCATCACCGGCTCCTGGCAGGTCATGCCGACACCAGCCGGTCCTCGCCTTCGACCTCGCCGCGGCTCTGGAGCCAGAGCGTGACCAGCCAACACAGGAGAGCCCAGGCTACCCCTGATCCTCCCTCGGTTTGACGGACACCTCTGATACGCTCGTTGTGGGCGGGGAAGGTGTCGGATGGC
>NZ_JBKIBX010000130.1:0-713 GCF_046557895.1 Methylobacterium oryzisoli
CGTGACGGCTGTCGGTCGTGCCAGGTCGGAACCGCCGCCCCGCAAGAGCCCGGATGCCGTGACGGCGCATCAGGCGCTCCACCCGCCCGCGGCTCACGGTGCGGCCCTCAGCCTGCAGGGCAGCATGCACACGCGGCGCGCCGTAGCGCCTGTGATGCCCCGCATAAACACGCCGAACATCATCCAGGAGCTGGCGGTTGGACGCCGACCGGGCGCTCTCCGGGCGTGATCGCCAGGCGTAGTAGCCGCTGGGAGACACTCCGAGCACGCGGCACATGAGACGCACCGGCCAGGTGCGTGCATGCTGCTCGATGAAGGCGAACGTCACTTGGGCATCTCCGCGAAGATGCCGATCGCTTTTTTTAGGACGTCACGCTCCATGCGCGTCCGGTCGAGCTCACGCCGTAGGCGGGCGATCTCGGCGGCTTGGTCGGCCGGAGATGCGATGGGGCTCGCGGGCGAGGTCCCCGCCGATCCTGCCGGCCGCGGTCGAGACGAGACCTCGCTCAGCGCCGTGCGCCACTGCCGCAACATGGAGGGTTGGATCCCGAGTTCGGCCGCGATCTGCATCTGCGACCGGCCACTGCTCTCCAGCAAGGCGACCGCTTCGCGTTTGAACTCGGGCGTGAACTCCCGTCTCGTCCTCGCCATCCGACACCTTCCCCGCCCACAACGAGCGTATCAGAGGTGTCCGTCAAACCGAGGGAGGATCA
>NZ_JBKIBX010000131.1:0-699 GCF_046557895.1 Methylobacterium oryzisoli
CTGGCTGGCGGGAGGGTCGCGATCCGAACGCGTACTTCTCTACCAACGGCTACCTCGCGGCCAACGGCGATGTCCACGCCGCCGGCCTCAATCCACTCACCCACTACCTTAACAACGGCTGGCTGGAAGGCCGCGATCCGTCCGCCAACTTCGACAATGAGCTCTACCTGCTCAACAACCCCGACGTGAAAGCCGCCGGCCTCGACCCTCTGCTCCACTACCTCACCACAGGCCAGAGCGAAGGCCGGCAGGCCTACGAGGCCGTGGGACGCGCCACCGAGATCGGCGACACCAGCCAGCAGGGCAGCTTCGATCCCGAGTACTACCTCCTGGCCAACCCCGACATCGCGGCCGCCGCCCTGATCACCGGCGGCGACGCGAACGCCTTCGCCTACAGCCACTTCCACAACCAGGGCTGGCTCGAGGGCCGCGATCCCAACGCCTACTTCGACACGCGCGGCTATCTGGCAGCCTACGGCGACGTGGCGGCGGCCGGGATCGATCCGCTGCTGCACTACGACACGCAGGGCTGGATCGAGGGGCGGGATCCCTCGGCGGGGTTTGACACCCAGGGCTACCTGACGGCGTACGGCGACGTGGCAGCGGCCGGGATTGATCCGCTGCGCCACTTCCTGGTCGCGGGCGTGCACGAGGGACGCCAGAGCCAGGGCGACGGTGCCTTCGGCTGACCCGCAGCGC
>NZ_JBKIBX010000132.1:0-687 GCF_046557895.1 Methylobacterium oryzisoli
CGATCGCCTCCCGCACGCCGGCGACCTTGTGAGCGGGCAGGTTGTCCATCACGACGATGTCACCGGGATGCAGCACCGGCGTCAGGGTCTCGGCGACGTAGCTGCGGAAGCGGGTGCCGTTCGTAGGGCCGTCCAACAGCGCGATGGCACATAACCCGCTCGTGCGCAGGGCCGCCGTGACGGTGGTAGTCTTGTAGTGTCCCTGCGGGGCTGCGAGCCGGCAGCGCTCGCCGCGGGGAGCCCAGCCGTTGCGGCGTGCCATGTTGGTCGCAGTGCCCGTCTCGTCCAGGAACACGAGTCGGTCCGGATCAAGTTCGAGCTGTGCCTCGAACCACGCCTCGCGAGCGGCCCTTACGTCCGCGCGCTCCTGCTCAGAAGCGTATGTCGCCCCTTTTTCCACGTGATCCGGTGCCGCTGGAAGAAGCGCGACAGACCACTCGTGCTGGTCTGCACGCCCTGCTCAGCCAGGCGGTCGCGCAACTCGCGAAGGAAGAGACGCGGTTCCTGCTCGGAGGTCGCCAGGATCAACTCGGCATGGGCCTCAGTCCGCTGCGACGTGTGATCGCCGCCCATCGGCTTGGGCACGACGTGCCCTTCCCGGGTAGCCTGCCCGCACCAGCGGCTGGCGCTCGACACGCTGACCCCGAAGCGAGCCGCGGCGCGATGGCAGGAGGCCCCCGCCGCCAC
>NZ_JBKIBX010000133.1:0-626 GCF_046557895.1 Methylobacterium oryzisoli
CTCCCCCTCCTTGATCGGGTTCACGACGCGCGGGACCTTCGGGCTCTGCCGGAGAGCGACCTGCGCCAGCTGGCCGACGAGCTGCGGGCCGAGACCATCGACGCCGTCTCGGTCACCGGCGGCCATCTCGGCGCCGGCCTCGGCGTGATCGAACTCACGGTCGCCCTCCACCACGTCTTCAACACTCCCGAGGATCGCCTGATCTGGGACGTCGGCCACCAGGCCTACCCCCACAAGATCCTCACCGGACGCCGCGACCGCATCCGCACCCTGCGCCAGGGCGGCGGGCTCTCGGGCTTCACCAAGCGCACCGAGAGCCCCTACGATCCCTTCGGCGCCGCCCACTCCTCCACCTCGATCTCGGCCGGCCTGGGCATGGCGGTCGCCCGCGACCTGCGCGACGCGGCCGCCAAGGCCCGCGGCGAGACCCTCGAGCGGCGCAACGTCGTGGCGGTGATCGGCGACGGCTCGATCTCGGCCGGCATGGCCTACGAGGCCATGAACAACGCCGGCGCGCTGCGCTCGCGCCTGATCGTCATCCTCAACGACAACGACATGTCGATCGCGCCCCCGGTCGGCGCCATGTCGGCCTACCTCGCCAGGCTGGTCTCGGGCGACACCTACCG
>NZ_JBKIBX010000134.1:0-605 GCF_046557895.1 Methylobacterium oryzisoli
ACGACGAGGTCCGCACCGCGCTGACCAGCTATTCGCTCCTCGGCAATCCCGCTGTGGAGCGCCTGACCTACGCCGGTACCGGCGCTGCCAGACTGGACGGAAACAATAGCGACAATGTCCTCACGGGCGGAGGGGGGAACGACAACCTCTACGCCTACGACGGCGCGGACCGGCTCGATGGCGGCGCCGGCAACGATCTCCTGAACGGCGGCGCGGGCGACGACACGCTGGTCGGCGGGCTCGGCAACGACACCCTGGTGGGCCTGACCGGAGCGGATCAGATCCTCGGCGGCGCCGGCACCGACATCGCCAGCTACGCGAATGCCTCCGTGGCCGTGACGCTGAACTTCAGGACCGGCGTCCATGTCGGCGAGGCGGCCGGCGACACCTTCGACAGCATCGAGGCGTTCCTGGGATCGAGCTTCAACGACACCTTCGTCAGCGGCGCCGAGGCGGTCGCCCTGGACGGCAACGGGGGTGTCGACACGGTCGACTACTCCACCTCCGCCGCCGCCGTCAGCGTCGACCTCACCGCCGGCATCGGTGCGGGCGGCGACGCGGCGGGGGACACCTACGCCAACATCGAGCGCGTGGTCGGCACCGCC
>NZ_JBKIBX010000135.1:0-598 GCF_046557895.1 Methylobacterium oryzisoli
TGATGCCCTTCTCCCGCAGATCAGCCCGCAGCCAATCGGCGTCGTAGCCCTTATCGGCGATCAGGCGTCGCAAGCGGCCGGGAGCCTCGGCCAGCACCGCTGGGGCGGTGCGCACGTCACGGGCGTTGCCCGGCGTCAGCAGCAGGACACCGGGGCGGCCCAGCACGTCGACGAGGGCGTGGATCTTTGTCGTCTGACCACCCCGCGAAGGGCCGATGGCCTGTGCTGTCGCCCCCCTTTGCCCCCGTGAGCCGAGCGATGGGCCCGCACGTAAGTGCTATCGATGGCGGCCGCCTCGCCCGACCATCCCGCCTTGGCCAGGGCCGCCAGCATGTTTCGCCAGAAGCCGCGTCGTGACCACCTGTTGAAGCGGTTGTAGACCGTGGTGCGCGGCCCGTACTCGGCTGGGCAGTCGCGCCAGCGGCAGCCACAGGTCAGCACGTGCAGGATGCCGGAGATGATCCGCCGGTCGTCCTCGCGCTCGGGGCCGGGCTGGTTGCGCGGCATGAGCGGCTCGATCACCGCCCACTGCTCGTCCGAGAGCCAGAACAGGTCCGCCATGGCCGCCTCCATGCTGCAAGCGGCGGCCCTGAATCAT
>NZ_JBKIBX010000136.1:0-578 GCF_046557895.1 Methylobacterium oryzisoli
CCGACGCCGCGCTCGGTGAGGATGATGCGGGGCTGGCTGGGATCGGCCTCGAGCTTGCGGCGCAGCCGCAGGATCTGCACGTCGATGCTGCGGTCGAACACGTCCTCGTGCACGCGGGTGGCCTGCAGCAGGTGCTCGCGGCTCAGCGGCCGCTGGGGCGCCGACACGAAGGCGACGAGCAGCGCGTACTCGCCCTTGGTCAGCATCACCGTCTCGCCCTGCGGGTTGGTGAGGCGATGCGAGCGGGTGGAGAGCTGCCAGCCCTCGAAGCGGTAGAGGGCCGCGCCGTCGCGCTGGGCGCTGCGCCAGGCCTCCTGGCGGCGCAGCACCGTGCGGATGCGCGCGAGCAGTTCGCGCGGGCTGAAGGGCTTGGTGAGGTAGTCGTCGGCGCCGAGTTCGAGGCCGATGACGCGGTCGATCTCGTCGCGGCGGTGGCCTGTGGTGATGATGACGGGCAGTTCGGAGCGGGCGCGGATCTCGCGCAGCAGGGCGAGGCCGTCGTCCTGGCCGAGCCTCAGGTCGAGGATGACGAGGTGGGGCTCGCCGACGCGCAGCTGGGCGGCCATCTCCTGGCGGCC
>NZ_JBKIBX010000137.1:0-574 GCF_046557895.1 Methylobacterium oryzisoli
ATCACCTTGGAATCCTTCATGCCGGCGAGGTGCTGGATCGCGCCCGAGATGCCCACCGCCACGTAGAGGTCGGGCGCCACCACCTTGCCGGTCTGGCCGACCTGCCAGTCGTTCGGGGCGTAGCCCGCATCCACCGCGGCGCGCGAGGCGCCAACCGCCGCACCCAGCGCGTCGGCGAGCGGCTCGATCAGCTCCTTGAACTTTTCCGCCGAGCCGAGCGAGCGACCGCCGGACACGATGAACTTGGCCGAGGCCAGTTCCGGCCGGTCGGACTTGGCGATCTCCTCGCCCTTGAACGACGACTTCGCCTCCGGCGCCACGGCCGCGGCCGCCGCCTCGACCGGCGCCTCGGCGCCGCCCGCCTCCGCCGCCTTGAAGGCGGCGGTGCGCACGGTGATCACCTTCTTGGCATCGCCCGCCTGCACGGTCTGGATCGCGTTGCCGGCATAGATCGGCCGCTCGAAGGTGTCGGGCGAGACCACCTTGATGATGTCCGAGACCTGCGCCACGTCGAGCAGCGCGGCCACGCGCGGCAGCACGTTCTTGCCCTCGGTGGTCGCCGCCGCGATCACGA
>NZ_JBKIBX010000138.1:0-568 GCF_046557895.1 Methylobacterium oryzisoli
CACGACCTGCCAATCGCCCCGAACCTTCTGAAGCAGGATTTCTCAGCCGTGCGGCCCAATACGGTCTGGCTGGCGGATATCACCTACTTGCCGACTGAAGAAGGCTGGCTCTACCTGGCTGCCGTTCTCGATCTCGCCACGCGCAAGATCGTCGGCTGGGCGATGCGCGATCACATGCGGGCCGAGCTAACCTTGGCTGCTCTGATGATGGCGACCCAGCGACAGCGGCCAGCCGCTGGGCTCATCTGTCACTCGGACCGCGGCAGCCAATACGCGGCTGAGGCCTATCGCAAGCAGCTCGCCGGCATGGGGGCGAGCCCATCCATGAGCCGGACGGGCTGCTGTTACGACAACGCCCCGATGGAGAGCTTCTTCCACACTCTCAAGGTGGAACTCGTCCACCAGCGACGGTGGGCGACCCGCGATGAAGCGCGGCGCGACCTGTTCGCTTACATCGAGGGCTACTACAATCGGCAACGTTTCCATTCGGCTCTCGGCTACCTCACACCCGAGCAAGCCGAGCGGAACGCGAGCTAAAACCCGTGTCCGCGAAATCGGGGGAGGATCA
>NZ_JBKIBX010000139.1:0-562 GCF_046557895.1 Methylobacterium oryzisoli
AGGTGCCGAACTTGTAGTTCAGGCCGGCGCGGACGACGGCGAACTCGGTGTCGCGGCGCAGGTTGCCGCCCGAGACCACCACCACGCCCGGCGACGCCGTCGTGATGATGCCGCCGGCGTTGTTGACCGCGAACGCGCCGTTCAGGCCGTTGCCGCGGTCGAGGTTGACGTACAGGCCCTCGACCTTGATCGTCACGGCGTTCGACCGGAAGAAGTTCAGGAACGAGTCGGTGGGCAGGGCGTACTCGACGCCGCCGCCGACCGTCCAGCCGGTCTGGAAGTCGTCGTTGTTGGGCAGGCCGAAGTCGTTGCCGCCGCCCGCGCCGTAGGCGAAGCCGCCGGTGGCGTACACCAGCGTGCGGTCCCAGGCGTAGCCGAGGCGGCCGCGCACGGTGCCGAAGAAGTCCAGACCGGAGATGCCGTTCGGGTTGAACAGGCGCTGGGCGGCGATCGGGCCGGTCGAGACGAAGCGGTTGCGGTCACGGCCGAAGTCGACGTACTGCGCGTCGGCCTCGATGCCGACCACGAAGCCGGCGCCCGGCGTGAACTGGTAGTTGTAGCC
>NZ_JBKIBX010000140.1:0-545 GCF_046557895.1 Methylobacterium oryzisoli
CCCTCGTCCAGCACGCCCCGCGCCGACAGGCAGTGCAGCACCATCGCACCGAACCCCCCCGTCGAGCCTTCCTCCAGCGTCACCAGAACCTCGTGGCTCCCCGCCAGGTCCAGAAGCAGCGCCTCGTCCAGAGGCTTGGCGAACCGCGCATCCGCCACGCTCACCCCGATCCCGGCCTCCTCCAGACGCTCCGCCGCCTTCAGCGCCTCCGCCAGCCGCGTGCCCAGGCTCAGCAGCGCCACACGCGCCCCCTCCGGACGACGCAGCACGCGGCCCCGGCCGATCGCCAGGACCTCGCCCCGCTCCGGCAGCTCCACCCCCACGCCTTCCCCGCGCGGGTAGCGGAACGCGATCGGGCCCGCATCGTGCGCGTGCGCCGTCGCCACCATGTGCACCAGCTCCGCCTCGTCGGCGGCCGCCATCACCACCATGTTCGGCAGGCAGCACAGATACGCCAGGTCGAACGCCCCCGCGTGCGTGGCCCCGTCCGCCCCCACCAGCCCCGCACGGTCCAGCGCGAAGCGCACCGGCAGGTTCTGCAGCGC
>NZ_JBKIBX010000141.1:0-541 GCF_046557895.1 Methylobacterium oryzisoli
CGTCGCGAGTGGAGGTGATCACCTCGGTCGAGCGCCGCCGGCGCTGGCCGCAGGCCGAGAAGGAGCGGCTGGTCGCCCTGTCGCTCGAGCCGGGGACCTCGGCCTCGCAGATCGCCCGATCGGCCGGTTTGCACGTGAGCCAGCTCTTCCGCTGGCGCAAGCAGCTGTGCGAGCGGATCGCACCTGACGCGCCGGCCTTCTTGCCGGTGAGGATCGAGACGCCGGCGGACGAGCCTGCGGCCTGCGCCCACGACGCGCCGCCGCGCAAGCGGCCCGCACGCCGCACGGGCCGCATCGCGATCGAGCTGGTCTCGGGCGATCGGGTGCATGTGGAAGGCGCGGTCGACAGCCGCGCGTTGCGCGAGGTGATCGCTGCCTTGAGGGCGCGATGATCCCGGTTCCGCTCGGCGTGAAGGTCTGGCTGGCGACCGGCCCCACCGACATGAGGAAGGGCTTCGCCTCCCTGGCCTTGCAGGTGCAGGAGGTGCTCAAGCGCGATCCCCTGAGCGGCCACGTCTTCTGCTTCCGTGGCCGGCGCGGC
>NZ_JBKIBX010000142.1:0-506 GCF_046557895.1 Methylobacterium oryzisoli
CCTAGTGGCTTGTCTGCGCTGATTTGATGATTTGCGCGTTGATGGGGAGCGATGCCGGGAGGCGCGCGATGAAGAAGTACGTTGTGACGCTCACGGCGGCGGAGCGGGATGAGCTTTCTGGGCTGGTGTCGCGCGGCAAGGCCGAGGTGCGCCGGCTCAAGCACGCGCAGGTGTTGCTCAAGGCTGACGCGAGCGCCGCGGGACCGGGCTGGCCCGACGAACGGATCGCCGAAGGGGTCGGGGTCGGAACGGCGAGCGTGGAGCGGGTGCGACGGCGCTTCGTCGAGGAGGGGCTGGAGCGGGCGCTGAGCCCCTACCGCAAGGGCCAGCGCCTCTACGCCCGCGCGCTCGACGGCGAAGCGGAGGCTCACCTGATCGCCCTGGCCTGCTCGCCGCCGCCTCAAGGACGGGCGCGCTGGACGCTGCGCCTGTTGGCCAGCCGCATGGTTGAACGGCAGCCCGTGCCGGGCGTGTCTCACGAGACGGTGCGTCAGACACTCAAAAAA